>NZ_QPID01000005.1 GCF_003336225.1 Corallincola holothuriorum | reverse complement strand
ATTAAGGATACGTTCGTATAGTGTTCGCTGATCCATGCACAACTTTAAGCTAAGAGATGAGGCCTTAAATGATGCACAGGTTCAAAGAGTTAAGAAAGGGTGACCCACCAAAAAACGCGAAGGGCCATATATATACAGTCAAACAAGGACGTTCAACATGGCTAAGTCTCCATTCATCGAGTCGGTGCGCAAGGAGCTGCGCACGCGGCAGTACAGTTACCGCACCGAAAAGACCTACCTGCATTGGATCCGTTACTTTATTCGCTTCAATGACTACAAACATCCAGACATGATGGGAAACGCCGAGATAGAACGGTTTCTCAGTCACTTAGCAGTTAACAGGGAGGTCAGTGCTGCCACACAAAACCTAGCTCTGTGCGCCATCATCTTTATGTACCGTCATGTGGTTGGTCGGGAAATTGAAGGACTGAACTACAGCTACACGCGCGCACCGAGAAACATTCCAACGGTGTTAGACCAGGAGGAAGTGGCCAAGATCCTCGCGCATATGACAGGTAAGTATTGGCTGATCGCTGTATTGCTATATGGCTGTGGGCTGCGTTTGCAGGAAGCGCTTTCTATGAGAGTAAAGGATATCGATTTTTCGCTTAAGTCCATCCTTGTATTTCGAGGCAAGGGACGAAAAGACAGATACACATTGCTACCCCAATCCCTGGTGCCAAGGCTTCAGGCACAAATTACTTACGTTGAAAAACGTCATGCTCAAGATCTTGTCGAGGGGGCAGGAATGACTTCGGTTCCGTCTTCCCTTTATCGCAAGTACAAGGGCGTTATGACCGACGTTGCATGGCAGTATCTCTTTCCATCAACGACGCTGTGCCGACATCCGCATGATGGTTACGTGTGTCGCCATCATATACATGCTACGAGCTTTGCTAAGCAACTACGCAAGGCTGTGCTTAAAAGTGGCGTTAAAAAGCGAGTTACGGCGCATACCTTCCGGCACTCTTTTGCTACACGGCTGCTTCAAAAAGGCACAGATATTCGCACAGTGCAGGAATTACTCGGGCATTCAGATCTAAAAAAGACCGAGATCTACACGCATGTTGTGGGAGATCGGCGGGCTGGCACTACCAGCCCCGCAGACATGCTACCGGGTAGCAAAGTAGAAGAGGCTCAGGCCAGTTATGTGTGAATATTCCAAGGCAACTGAGCCCCCTTGGATGACCGCGTTAAGGTATTCATACCAAAATACGATTATTCTCTGTATGACCGAAATACGCTCAAACCTGACTATGAGGCTTGATTGGAATGGCTAAGCAATCGCTTTGCTCTTTATCTTGGCAATGTGTGCCTTCTTGATACAACGAAGGCACACACGGTGTTGTGTTGGCGGTTCCTACGGCTCAATAGGCCGTTTTATCGAACTTCAAACTCCGCGCGATCCACTCATACTGTTGGTCATGCACCGAAATAACTACAGCTTTGTTCTCTTGTTTGGCAAAAACAACCAGTGTCGATAAAGGGACCTCACCACCGTAGAGCCATGTGTATTGGGCTTGGTAGGCTTCCGTTCCGCAATCCAAAATTAAGACTTCCTGAGATTCAACCCGGATATCTGAGCCCACTCCTTGCAAACCTTTTGCATACCATTGCACGGCATCAGCGTAAGAAACCTCTTGTTCCAGATCGAACACGGCGGCGTCAAAATCGCTGTGTGTTGGCGATGACATTCTCATGATCTTCTGTGGGTGATCCAGCTCAAACTTGATGCTCTCTTTCGGGTACTGAAAGCTAAACGCCGGCGCTGCTTTACGCGTAAACACCCCATCTTTAGCGAAGCCATTCGCTTTATCTCCCCAAGAAAAGCCCTCCTCTTTTGCCTGTTCTAACAAAGCAGCCAACTTTTGCTGAGCAGGTTCATTTTCAGTTAGGGGTTCGTCCGAGCGCACAGAGGGGATCAGGTAATCTTCAACTAATGACGTATAGAAAGTACGAGAATCAAAAATATAGCCGGTAAACACCACCACCATGTCTTGATCTGGCAACACGTAGATCGCCTGCCCGCGGAAGCCAATAGCCATGTAGTAACCACTATCATCGATCCACCATTGATAGCCATAGCCATCTAAAAAGTCAGTCTTTAGGTGCCGAATCGTTGATTCCTCGACCCACGCCTGAGGCAAAACCTGTCGTCCTTGCCACTGCCCTTTGTTTAAATAGAGCTGACCAATTTTGGCCATATCTTCAGGTGACATCATCATCTCACTAAAGCCCATATAACGGCCGTTGTGGTTCTGCTTCCAGCTCACACTGTCTATTGCCAGGGGTTCAAAGAGGTGTTTATCTGCGAACGCCAGCGCTCCCATACCTGTGCTGTTTTCGACGATTGCTGATAGCAAAAAAGAAACGCCATTGCAGTATTCAAAGTATTGGCCTGGGGATTCCTTCATCGGCAGACTTAGGACGTGTTCAGCCCAGTCGGCACTCTCCATTAATGTCTTCAATCCGGACCAGTAATAGCGGGACGAGTCTCTGCAATCCAGACCGGAAGACATGGTCAACAGATCTCTGATAGTCATCTCATCCTTGAGCGGATCAGAGTTGGCGATTTGAGTATCAGGGAAAAAATCCAAAACGGGCTGATCAAGGCTTTGCAGATAGCCCTTTTCCAGTGCAATCCCAATCAGCGTAGCCACGATACTTTTGGTCACCGAATAAATCGCATGGGGCTCTTCGGCCTGATTTGGCCAGAAGTTGGCTTCCAGCACCTTATGCCCATTACGGATCACCACCATCGAGTGTATTGAATAGCTGGAATCCAAGGCTTTGGCCATCATATCGGCCAACAGGGCAGATTGCATACCTTGGGCCTCTGGGCTAGACACTGCAAAGGGTGATTTGGATGAAGTCGGGGGATGATTGTCGCCAGGTGATTGGCTGCAACCAAGCAGGCTGCTAAGTAGGATGAGCACAGTAAAGCGTTGGATAGCGGGTTGAATTATCGCCTTTAAACTTTCCATGTTTATCTCCGAAAGAGTTTTTTAGTATGTTCAGTGTTTCATACTGGCTGACACGCCAAAAACTAAGTCGTAAGAATAGATTAAGACCATGTAAATGATAAGAGCATAGATATCCACGACTAAACCAGATCAAACACGTAGCGCAGAACATCCCACAAATTTCTCGATAGCAAATGGCTTATCTGAAAGAGGATCCAATCGCGACATGCTCATCTGTTCTGCTGCGGGTGATTAAAACCAAATAAAATACAGCGCCAGCACGTTCACCAGCACATAAAGCACTTTCAAAGTGACGCCATTAGCAGGATCGGGGTTATCTTCTGGTGCTGCCACCACCAACGCAGCAACGACAGAGATAAGCATGACAGCGAGTAGCGAATAGGAGATCTTAGAGATAATGTCCATATCAATTCCTTTTGATAATGATTAACGGTCGCCAATCATACTTGAACCACTATTTTTGACCACTCAAACCAGCGTGCCCCTCCCCGCGGCGGGATGATTGGGGGTATCAAAAATTGACAAGGGTGATAAAGCAGAACGCTATTTAACTTTCTAGGCTCGAGTATTTTCTCAAGCCTAGAAATCACTCTGGTTACTCCGCTTCTGTTTGGGCTGCAGCATCGTCACTGCTACTGCCCATTTTCATCAACAGATAACCAGCACCCAATTCGATATAACCGGAGAACTGCCAAAGCAGATCGGGCAGTTCAATACCGAAGAAGCCACCCCAGAGATCAAAACCGACATGACTGCCGATCACATCCAGTAAGCCAATAAGAATTAGAATAATGCCAGCGATTTTCATAGTGCTTTCCTTTTCATATGCATTGGTTGGATACTCATCCTTGATAACTCACCGCATCGGAAGCGAAGCCAAACGCAATAAAAATCAAACCAGAAGTATCAGATTTGGAAAGGAAAACAAGAGATTAAGTAAGCTATGATTCCTTTCATCGCGAACACTAAGCCATGTTCCAGTGAACAAAACTATGATTGAGCGCAAAGCCCTTCGCCTTGCTAAATAATCAATAGCGAATATTTAGGTACCGCTCAAATTAACGTCAACAAGCGTAAAAGTAGTTACGCAGGCTTGCTCTCCAAATGGTGCTCCTTCCTTTATCTTTCTCCCTCCCCTCTCTCTCATCTCTCCCTCTTCATACTTATGGTTATTATTGCGAATTATTATCATTTACATTCGCATTACATGATCGTACTATTCTGCTGCTAATACAGCACATGCTGTTAACACCATCGTTGGCAAGGCGCTTACCCCGCCTGTCAAACCATCACTCTGACGTATAGATGAAAACCGACATGAAGCAGTCTCTGTTAATCATCCCTTTAGCCCTTAGCACCAGCTCCCTTAGCTGGGCTGACACCCCTAACGACACAGACGATATCGAAAGGATCGAAGTAAAAGGCAGTTATATTCAAGGCTACAACGCCCACTCAGCGAGCGGTGCTTCGAAGTTAGAACTGCCTATCATTGAGATCCCACAATCCGTCTCAGTTATCACCAATCAGCAGCTGCAAGATTTCCAGCTAACAGATATCAACGCTGCACTGGATACCGCCACGGGTATCAATGTCGAACGTATTGAAACCGATCGCACCTACTACACCGCCCGTGGTTTTGACGTTACCAACTTCCAGATTGACGGTATCGGCCTGCCATTGGCGTCAGGAAACAATCACGCCGGAGAAGACACGGCCATCTATGACCGATTAGAGGTGATCCGAGGTGCCAACGGCCTGATGACAGGTGTGGGCAACCCATCAGCAACCATCAACTTCATCCGTAAACGCCCCACCGCTGACGATCAGTTAGTAGTCAATGGCACCTACGGTAGTTGGAACAGTGGTCGCGTCGAGGTTGATGGCAGCAAGCGTTTCAGTGACCGCTTTGCCGCCCGCGCGGTGCTGGTCAGTGAGGACAAAGAATCCTATCTCGACCGTTACGAAACCGACAAACAGGTGGCCTATATTTTTCTCGAAGGCCATCTGACCGATGACACCACGGTGTCGCTCAGTCACAGCTATAGCAACAACAATGCTGATGGTAACCTGTGGGGCGCATTGCCACTGTATTACACCGACGGTAGTGCCACCGACTACGGACGCTCCACCAGCACCTCAGCGGATTGGTCCAATTGGAACGTGATACGCAACAACACCGTGGTAGAACTTGACCACCAGCTTAACGACAATTGGCAGATACGCTCGACCTACTCGTACCGCAAGACCGACGAAGACAGCGAACTTTTCTACGTATTTGGTACACCCGACCGAGATACTGAATTAGGATTAACAGGCTACGCCAGCGGGTACCATCATGATGACGAACACAATCTGTTCGACCTCTATCTCAGCGGTGATTTCGAGCTGTTTGATCGTGATCATCAACTGGTAGCTGGCGTTAACTACGCCAAGCTGGATTACACCGATAAATCCCTTTACGACTACACCACTGGCGCAGGCTTCCCAGCGATGCCTGATCTGAATGAGTGGGATGGCAACACGCCGAAACCGGTCTTTGCTGACGGTGAAACCGGTGGCGATGTCACGCAGGAACAAAAAGCCGCTTACGTGACCGGACGCTTTAATCTGTTCGATGGCTTCCATGCCATTGTCGGCGGCCGCTACAACGATTGGGATGTCGATGGTGAATCTTACGATGTGGTGCGTGACACCGGCGATACTGAGTTTATTCCCTATCTAGGCGTAGTGTACCGGGTACTTCCTCACGTCGTCGCGTATGCCAGCTATACCGAAACGTTTCAATCACAGACAGAGCTGGATATTGACGATAAAACCCTGGATCCAGTGACTGGCGAAAGCAGTGAAATAGGTCTGAAGAGTGAGTGGTTTGATGGCCGCCTGCTTGCCAGTGTCGCCTACTTCGATATTCAGCAGAAAAACCTGGCGATCCTCGATCCCAGCACCGAAAACCTGCCACCAGACCAACAGCGCTATATAGGTGCTGATGGTATCAGCAGTAACGGTTTTGAACTGGACGTCGCCGGTGAGATCTATGAGGGCTTGAATGTCAGCATTGGCTATACCGACTTTGATATCGACGGAGATGAGCAAGTAGCGGCCTATACCCCAAGCCGAATGTTCAAATTCACCGCGGTATATGAAGTGCCGTTTGTTGAAGGGCTAAGCACAGGTATGAACATGCGCTGGCAAGACGATATATCGCGCAGTCAGGGCGTCGTGGGTGACGATTTTGCCAATGCAGGTGATGAGATTGTTACCGAGCAGGATGCTTATGCCATCGTTGACCTAATGGCACGCTACAACTTTAACGACGATGTCAGCCTGAGCGTAAACGCCTACAACGTCACTGATGAAAAGTACCTCACCAGTTTGTACTGGGCGCAGGGCTATTACGGTGCACCGGCGAACTACAGCGCCACGCTGAGCTGGGCATTTTAACGCTCATAGCTCAGACAACAGACCCGTCATGTGCGCGCTTAGACACACAGGCACCGAAAGCAATTATGCTTCTCGGTGCCTTTTAAGTTGTCGTTGGCCGCACTCACAATGCGAAGAAAGAAGAGTTCAGCATGAGAAAGACCCTGTTTAAATGGCACTCCTATGGGGCACTGATCGCCATGTTACCGCTGCTTATTATTTCGATCACCGGCAGCATACTGGTATTTAAAGTTGAGATAGATTCCCTCCTGCGCCCCCAGCACATGCAGGTGGATGCGACAGCGGAAACGCCGCGCGTCAGCCTGGACAGCCTGATGCACACCATGTTGGCGGCCAACCCCGAATTCGAACTGGGCGGCTGGGAGATATTTGATGACAAGCAACGCTCTGATGCCGGCTACTTGATCCGCCGTGGCACCGAGGAGTGGGCCAAGGTCTATATCAACCAATACAGTGGGGCACTGCTTTCAGCACCACAACCGATGGACCACTACCTAACCGACTGGCTATTGGAGCTGCACTACAGCTTTTTACTGCACGTAAAAGGTGCCAGCGTAGGGTTTGTGGTTGCGCTGATCATGCTGTTTCTCGGCATCAGTGGCGTTATTCTTTACCGCCGCTTTTGGGCCAAACTATTCACTCTCCGAACCACCGCAGCCAAGCGGATCCTGTTCAGTGATCTGCATAAATTTATTGGCATCTTAAGTTCGCCCATATTGATCGTCATCGCCTTTACCGGTGGCTACTGGAACATCATGGGGATCATCCATGAAGTGACCGAACACGGCGACGGCGAACATGTCTATATTCAGGCACCACTGCATAGCCCAGAGATCTCATTCGAGTCTTTGCGGTTACAAGCGGAAGTAGAAATTGATAGCTACAAAGCGGGTTACCTTGCCATGCCCCACGAACCGGATCGTGATATCACTTTTTACGGTGAAGTAAACAGCCATAACCCGCTGCACAGCGAATACGCCAGCACAGTCAGTTTTGATAAAACCAGTGGCGCCTTGCTCAATAAGATAGATATTCGCGAGGCCAGTTTTCTGCGGGTATTCATCGACAGCTTTCGCAAGCTGCATTTTGGCTATTTTGGCGGCTTGTTCACCCGTATTCTTTGGTGTGTTTTGGGGTTAGCCCCCGTGATATTGGCTGGCACTGGCTTGTATTTGTACTGGCAACGCAGGCGCTATAGCAGCAAGTCGAAGCGGATAAGAGAACAAGTTAGAGAGAGCTTTGATACTGCAGGCTAGTGATAACCGAGCCGCCCAAGGGCGGCTCTTTCAAACAAATAGAGCAATCAATGTACTGATAGAAGATCTCCTGATAGAAGGTCCGCGGATAGAAAGTGTTGATCCCTCCTATATTGACGCGCTCGCTCGAGCCGCTCTCGTTCGGGGCAACCCTCGCACGCCTTTCAGCAGTAAATCGCTTATATACCCCACTTCAGCAGCACCAAATACTGATTTCAATGAGATTGAGGATCGAAGACAGATCCCCTATTTTTTATTTATCACCTAACTCTTTCATTACTAATAAATTTAGCTTCTACACTTAGTAGCTGTGTCAGTCGACGTTAACTATTTGTCACGGAGCAATATGCATGGATAACACGTCAACCACCTGGACCACCCGCGCCTTGGATCGCATTGAGGTGGTGGGTAACAAGCTGCCCGATCCCGCGATTATCTTTCTGATCTGTCTGGCGATAGTCTGGATCGCATCGGCGATCTTTTCTCAGGTCAGCTTCGACGCTATCGACCCGCGTACAGGCGAAGCGATCGTGGTAAACAACCTACTGACGGGCGATTCGCTGGCTAGCTTCTTGAGCCGGATGGTGCCCATATTTACCGGTTTTGCGCCTTTAGGTGTGGTGCTGGTTGCCATGCTTGGGGTGGGCGTAGCGGAACATTCCGGGTTTATCAGTGCCGGACTAAAGCGGATGCTGGATTCCACACCCAACAGCTTGCTGACACCGATGGTTGTTATGGTGGCCATCGTTAGTCACACCGCCACCGATGCGGG
Source organism: Corallincola holothuriorum (assembly GCF_003336225.1). Taxonomy (NCBI): domain Bacteria; kingdom Pseudomonadati; phylum Pseudomonadota; class Gammaproteobacteria; order Alteromonadales; family Psychromonadaceae; genus Corallincola; species Corallincola holothuriorum. The sequence goes on along the minus strand of NZ_QPID01000005.1, from coordinate 329,343 downwards.
TTATGTGCTGGTGATCCCACTGGCAGGTGTGATCTTCTACGCCATGGGCCGACACCCATTAGCGGGTATTGCTGCTGCATTTGCCGGGGTCAGTGGCGGCTTCTGCGCCAACTTTATTCCGTCGGCCATCGACCCATTGCTGCAAAGTTTTACCCAAACCGCCGCACAAATTATCGACCCAGCAATTCAGGTTAACCCGCTGAATAACTGGTTCTTTAATTCAGCATCATCAGTGCTGATCATTGGTATCGCCTGGTATCTGACAGATAAGGTGATTGAACCCAGATTGAAAGATGTCGAAGTGGATGGTGACCCTAACGATATCCCTAAATTTGCAGAGCTTACAGCCGTACAAAGCCGTGCGCTGCGCTGGGCCAGCCTGACGATGCTGGCAGGGGTGATCATGCTTATTGCGATACTGGTGCCAGAGTCGAGCCCATTGCGGGATGCCAGCGGCAAGCTGACCTCCTTTAAAGCGCCGATAATGCAATCAATCGTACCGCTGATCTTTCTGCTATTCCTGTTGCCTGGCGTGGTGTATGGCTATCTCTCAGGTACTTACCAAACCACCAAAGATATGATTAACAGCATGACCAAAGCGATGAATGGGATGAGTTATTACATCGTGATGGCATTCTTCTGTGCGCTATTTATTGATGCCTTTGGTAAATCGAATCTTGGCGCGTTGATGGCCATTGAGGGCGCAGAGGTACTCAAGGCGTTGTCGCTGCCAACCATGGTGACAGTGATTGGTATTGTCTTTCTTACTGGCTTTGTGAACCTATTTGTCGGCTCCAGCTCGGCAAAGTGGGCGCTACTTGGCCCCATCTTTGTACCCATGCTGATGCAGTTGGATATCTCTCCGGATCTGACCCAAATTGCATATCGCATTGGTGATTCTTCCACCAATATCATTACCCCACTGATGCCCTATTTTCCGCTGGTGGTGGTGTATTGCCAACGCTATGTAAAATCCACGGGGATAGGTACCGTGCTGTCTCTGATGCTGCCATTTAGTATCAGTATTCTCATTCTGTGGAGCATCTTTCTGTTGATCTATTGGGGGCTGGGTATCCCGCTGGGTATTCAATCCAGCTACCTGTACACACCGGCCGGATAAGCGTCCAAAGACACAAATCTGAAAGCTGAAGAGATAAAGCCGAGGGTGAATTCGGGGACGTTTTTAACGAAATGGGCAAACCAACGGGCAGCTTATCATCCTGCCCGTTGGTTTTGGCATAGAGAAACTCTTACTGACGGTCTAAACAATAGCAAGGGTTAAATGTTTAGCGATTACTGGCAAGGCCACTTTTTACTGGCGGACAATGTCAGGCCGCTCACCGGCACTGGGTTCTCCATCTGCTCTGGGTGTTGATTTGCCCAAACCAGAAAATTATCTAATATCTGCTGACGCGTCACAGTGGCATCAGGGCAGGAAGCAGGATCACCTTTCTTACCGATAACCTGTGCATCTTGGGCCGAGCTGATATAACCCAGACAATATGCCTGCGACACGCCATACCAAGGGTCATCAATCGACATATCACACAGGGTAAGCAGATCACCGATAGTTTTGGTGTCAAAACTGTCCTCGGCGTTAGCTGGGCTAAAACAACCCGCAGACAAACAAAACATCAACAATACTAGGCGGCATTTCATCATCAACAATCTCCCAAAATTAACTCTTATTAACCATAGCCGTTTTTTAGAAATAGAAGCTAAGGTGCAGAAAAATAAATCTTATTTTGAATCGTCGTTATAGATGCGCTCGGGGAAAAGGCAACTTAACAGCTTGGTCAATGTCAATCATGAGGCTGTGCCCTTTTCGACAGGAACGCAGTCAACACCAGGCCGAAGCCAAGCCCCACTATGATAGAGCCTACAAACGCCAAAACAGAAGTCTGAATATAAAAGAAACCCACGCCAGTGCCGATCAACACGCCGCCGCCTATCGCCCAACTACTTTTGTCTTTATCGTGAGTCATCACTCACCTCCCGCCACCGGATTAAAGCCATCGACAATTCAAGCTTAGACGGCTTAACGCATAACGGCGTTCAGCGCGAAAGATTAACGGCATAAACGGCCCAGCAGAGCAGGATCAGCAAAGGGCTTTAGACATAAAAAAGTAACTTTAAGGACAGCCATCGTATAACAGTTCAACAATCAACTAGGAAAACAAGCTTCAGGCAGGAGCTATACCAAATGAAATCAGGTCAGCCGTTTTGCCAACCCAAAGCGTCTCACTCCTCTGTGAACAACTTTACGCTCTTGGAGTTCAGGTGCGACACCAAATTGATAGTGGTTAGTTGTCCACTTCCGTAGGTTGCTGTGCGCTGATTTTTCTACGAATAGCAACCAAGAGGCCACCAATAACTGCGCAAGCAAACCACCATAGGGTCACCACACCCACTAAGTCACCCCATATATTTCCGTGGATCAAACTCCAGCCGGAACTCCAACCGGTCCACAGAGCAAAATTCTCCAATTGGAACCCAAGTTGATATCCGTTACGTCGATGATTTAACGCAAAAGCTAACGCAAGCAGTACAAGAACAACGAGCGCAATTAAAGATTCCCAATTAATACTACCGCTAAAAAACGGACGTAAAGCACGTGTTATTAAACCGAAGACAAAACTACCGATAACAATAAGCAATGGTCTGACGAAGGAGTAGCGCTTTCCTCTCTCTGCGACTGGCGACTTTGCTTGCAACTCTTCAACCGGCTTTACCGGCACAACAATTGGTACTGAATGCGGCTTTGCATCCACCGACCGTGCCTTTTTGGCATCCAAGTGCTCTTTGAGATAGACAGCTCCAAAAGCACAAACGACCGAGAAGAAACCCGAGATAAGAGATGAAGCGATATTCGAATCCATTGTGGTGTGTCCCCTTCCATTGCGATGGTCAACGCACAACGTTTTTTCAACAGCGTTTGGCTCGTGTTAAGCGTCCCATATCCAATCACATCAGGTCGGGATCCCGCGAGTAATGCCCCTTAAAAAAACTACAATTATCATCATCTAAGATAGATGCATCTGCGGCTCAAACCGAAGCTTACTCATGGCTTAACTCTAACTCTGAAAGCGTAGAAAACGTTCCGATAGCCGTCAATATCAGCAACCGATGACGCAGCATTTACCGCGTTAAAGGCGTGATAGATCAAGAATGGAAAATACAGTGGTAGTTGGGCCTCTCTGTTAACTAAATCAGCTCTAAACGAGGGCGAGTTATTGAAGCTTCTTTGCCTTCAAAAAAGCATGGTTCAAAAACACAGAAGCTAAGCTACAGAAAAACATATCTTATTTTGAGAGTTGCAAAGGCTGCATACGGGGGAAATGTGCAAGGCTACAGCTTGGTCAATGTTAATCATGAGGCTGTGCCCTTTTCGACAGGAACGCTGTCAACACCAGGCCGAAGCCAAGCCGATCGGTATTCAAGATACAAAAAAGCCCCGTCAAAAGACGAGGCTCATCGCTAAATGTTCTTTAAAACACTAAGCAGCTTTCTTCTTTCTAAAAAAGGCCAAGCCAGCCAGACCTAAGCCAAGCATCGCCAGTGGCGCTGGCGCAGGAACGTCACTGATCCGGAATGCATAGTTAGTACCACCAACACCGAAGTCACGAACATAAGCAGAGACGGTATCGAGGTCACGATCGAAAATGTAAACGTCCTGATAGCGAGTAATACCTTCTACACCACGGAAGTAGTCTTCAGCAAAAACCTCGAAGCCGATACCAATAATCGCGTAGTGAGCCATGTTATTGATGTTCGCGACCTGATCGTCAATTGTCGAGATCATATAAGTGCCAGCACCAAACAGCTCCTCAGCTGCACCAACACCTGAATATGCAAGGGGGTTGGTTGTCCAATTTGGACCATCACCAACCTGCCATGAGCCTACATATTCAATTAAAGCGGCTTGCGCTGCACTGGCACTGACCAGAAGAGACAACCCCATGATGATTTTAAAAAACTGCTTTTTCATTATTACTGCCCTACTACAATAAGAGTTTACTGAAATAAGCAGGAAATGCGCCAGACTGTTAACCTATTGTTATTTATCGATATTTTTTAAAAGCCCTCATTTTTTTTAACAAATATGTAAACTTTAGTGACAATTTCCACAACGCTCTGGGCACTCACTCCTTCCGGCGTTGCCACCGTTTTTGACTTTAGGGTCTACTGAATCAGCTCAACTACAGAATCAGAAAGCTTTGTTAGACCTCACTTTTCAAAGGAGTCCAGGTCGATTTCGTACTTGGCGAGAACCTCCTGCATTTGAAGTTTCTTTTGCCCTGCTGCAACAGCCATAACCTTCGCCGTAACATCGGAAACTTCACCTTTTGTTATGCCCGCTTGCTTTGCCTGCTTTAAGTAATAATTTGTACACGGCAAGCAATTCATCGCCATGGCGGCAGCAAGCCCCACTAAAAGCTCTGTTTTGGAATCCAGATGCGCATTTTCGTGAGTGGAGTGATAAAAATTTTCGTAATGCTTTTGATGCTTTCCTAACATGAGATCCTCTGTGAATTATAACGCTGGGGCGCTCTGCTTTTGTTTGTTAGGCACCTTTTTCACAACAAATTGTATGAGATTAGAACCTTTTCGAAAGAAGCTGCTCGTTTTACGTCTTCTAACGTGACTTCATACCAGCTAACTGAGTTGAAATTGAATTCAAGTGAAGGCTCACACGTGCCAATTTTTACGTATGTTTTATACCCGAAACATGTGACGATGTTTTCATACTCAATCCAGCATGTTTCTGAGCCAACAGCTAACGGTGGAGGACACCATACCTGTGGTTTTTCGCTATGGATTTTATAGCTAACACCAATAACATCTAAGGCCTTTAATAGCTCCTCTCCATTAGCAAATTTGATTTCACCCAAAAGCTCAAAGCCATCGTTGTAGTGACCACCTCTAGGGTATTTCAACCTGAAGAGTCGGCACACCCTAAGTTCATTTCTGAATTCTTCGCTTTGATAAAAATCGAATGTTGATGACATTGATGTACTTCCATGTTGTCTAATGCTTATTACTCGGATGCAACGGCCAAATATGGGGCCGGAATGTAAGCGCTAAGCGCTGGAGTATAGGATCCGGCTACGCAGCAGCACCATGATTTATTTGTTAGCTGTACTTTCATACCCAGCTTTTAAGGTATCAATGATTTTTGGACAATGTTTGTACGCCACTTTGTATAGCTCTCTAAACTCCTTCTGTTCGTTTGTATTTGTGCCAAGTTCGAGAGTTATATTTTCAATTACACTAGTCATTAATGATAATTCTTTAGAGACAAGGTGATCAGGGTTTTTAATTTCTTTATCGGGAATATTCCGCAAGCACTCCATAACCTGTATTACAGAGTTTATATTTTCCTGAGAATCAATATCATTATTACAATGCACAGAAAATGAAAAGCTTAAAAGAAAAATCAATATCCATATTTTCATCTGAACTCCAAGTACAGCTAACGACGCAATCTAGCGAATCCCCTCATAATCCCTAGGAAATTCATAAAAGTAGACGCGCACCCCGTGGTTTGATCTAATTAATTTCGCCAAAAACAAATCCTATCTCACCCTGCACGGAGGCAGTCGGGATGCGCGAAGTTCAAATCCTACACCAAATGCTTGCACAACAGTGTCCGCAAATTCACAAAAAACGCCTGAGTTCACTGATAATTACGACTAAATAGCTCGCGTTGTCCGCGCCGTTATGACGTGCAGTTACTGATAGCGATGCTCGCAGAAATCATGCTTTGGTGGTTAGGCTTGGTGCCGCAACAGATTGGATGGCAACGCCACGTTCAGGCGGATACCATCAGAAAACGAGCTGTATTATCGGTTGTTCGTTTAGGCAAAGAAGTTCGGAGGCGACCGGACTTTATTATCTCAGAGCAGCGAATACGCTGGGCTATGAATGAATTTTTAAGGCTGGTTCACACCGCTGGACTGGGGGATTTATGAGGGGATCCTCCAGCGCCCACTTAAGCGGACAAAAACAGTTGGTTATAATGTGTAGCGAAGCGGAATCTAACCAACTGTTTTTGTTCCGTTTGAAGTGCTTGTTAGCACTTGGGCTTTTTTCTTGTTAAGAGCAATCCAAATACTCCTGCTAAAAAAACTCCTAAGCTAGCAGGTTCAGGCACTTCAGCGACTTGAGAAGTGCTGTAAGTAAAGTCATCCATTACCCACCACTTTTCAACACCACTAGTGACAAACTCTAGTTCGTCAACTCCTGAAAAGCCTACATCAAACCAATCATATTGATTAGCTGACAAATCCATTGTTTTTGAATCAATCAATATACCTGAGTTGTATCCATTTATAGTTATTGATGTGGCACCATAATCACCAAAGTCGTTATTATTTGCCCAAGAACTAAAGTACGCTCCGTTGAAATCAATGATGGAATTTAATCTCACCCCCTGGTTAACACCATTAGAATTGTATAATGCATAATCACCAGAAGGAGAGCCATACGAATTTCCAAAAGTACCTTGGAAACTATAGCTAGGATGTTGATCAATAATTACTCCAAAGGCTTGCTCTCCCCAATTGAATCCTGCGTAATTTATTGGTAGAAACGAAGAGTTTCCAGCAGTTACGTCTTCAAAGCTTAAAACACCTGCTTGTGTTTGTGCCGAGAACATCGCTACAAATAAAAGAACATATGGTTTGTTTAACATTTTAAATTTCCTTTTTAGATTATCTTAATATAAATTCAAAGTACGACTCTGTCTGATTATTCTAGAGTGCTAACGCTTCAAGAATGGGCTGGCGAAGCCAGTCCCGCGGAGGCCGTGCTTTTCAACGACCGGAGCGCAATTGCTTGACTTGTTATATTGCCTCACTCAGCACCACCATAATGCTGGACCGTGCGAATTTTTCAAAAAGGCCGTTGAGACACATTAATTGCCCATACTCATCCATATTGTTGTCTCTACCAGTTTGCGCTAGCCATTGCTCATAGAAGGCATCGAAGTCTGCGATGTCCTTTGGCTGTGGCATACCAACCAATAGCCAACTGCAATTTACTTCGTCCACCCTTGGCATGACCTCATCGGAAACGCTGACAGAGAAAAAATCGAGCAGTTTCGATAACTCGTCAAAGCTATTAAGAGCAACTGTTTCCTGGTGTTCGAAACGCTGCTCAAGATCGTTCAGAAAGGTAACATCAAAACAATCCATGGCAACGAATGAGTAATGGTTCAAATCGCTGAATTCCCTTTGGCAATATAACGCTAAGTCGGTATGCACGGACCCTCTATCAGGATAAGGGGTACATGTATACCTATCACCCCAAACCGGAAAGATCTCGTCTAACCTACTTTCTATTAATTATTTTTTATATCATAACTCACTGATTACTCGATTTTTACTCTCTTTTTCACAAGTCCACCGAAATTAGCGACGGCTCGCGATTTGACAGACATCACATGACCCTTTTTTTAATACCCAACTCACCTATCTGTTTAATTTGGCAAGAACTCGAGCGCCCAATGGGTCTTGGTTTGTGCTACATCTTCTGCACCAAAGTTAAGTAACTTCAGGCGCTGCACCAGTTTGCCTTCCAGCGTGGGGGCAGTGCGTAAGGCACTTTTTTAAGATGAAGCGGGTATATATGGACTTGATGCCTGCAGAGTCTGGAGAATTAGTTGCAATATCTATGATGATTTGGAGGCACGTCAATAGTCGATTTTACATACCTGTCGCCAAGCCCCAAATTAATCAGCATAATAATTGCCTATACTCGGCTGCCGATACATCAATCTTTCGGTATGGCAAGCTGAAGTAGTGTTTTATCAATATAATCAAGGAAGAAATTAATGAGACTGTTTTTGGTACCTTTACTTTTCGGGTTGATTTCTGCGGATGTTTTTGCAGATTGCGAACTGAAAGTGATTTTAGAAGATGTTCCCGAATGGGTTACAAGTCCAGATATGTTGGACGTTTCGGGTGAACACGTCAGCTTTCAATCCGAAGATGGTAGATACACGTATTGTTACGAGCGGTATCAGTTTGAAGACTTGGAAGCTCCTTTATTGTTTGAGGTACGAGCATTTAGTGAACAAAAGGCCTATTTTGCAACAGCAATGCTCTGGCCAGAAGACCTGAATAAAGGGCTAAGAGTAGCCAATATGAATGATTTCCTAGTCAAGATGGTCTCCGGCGAACCAGAAAACTATCAGGAATATCAGGACCTGTTCAGAAACCAAAAATTCCATGACCTAATACATGGCGAGCCCATCCCAGCCATCGACCTGTTGATGATGAACAGTAAAACGTTGGAGCGCATTGCAGAGGTTCAGAAACACCTCCATCAGTTGTTTCTCGATAACCGTCCTGTCGCTGACATGGACGACCCAAAGTCAGCAAAACTTTCAGCTAAAATCCTAGAGGTCAATGCTGACAACATTCCAAAGGATTACCTGGTTGGACTATGGTCCACAGAGTTGCCTTCTCTATTTGAGCGCTCCTGCGCTCTATTTGTATCGAAGACATTTGATTATACCGAATACTGTTTCTTTGAAGACGGCTCCCATTCCTGGACTGCAACAGGCAAACTTCGCTACAACGAGATGAGCTCCGATCAGGCATCATCTTCTCGGTCACCTGACAACGAAGTCTTAGTTGATGTCGAGCTAATAGATCACGCGGGTATGACCATGCCTAAAGAGCCCGATAGTGATGGCATTTATCGCACCCGTTTCAAAGTTCGTAATCAAGATTACATGACGTTTCCAACATATAACGCCTATCGTCGCACTCCATCAGAACCCTTATTCCATGGACGCTACCGGGGTGATAACAACTTCACTGGAAGCTTCAATCAAGATGGTTCCTTCGAAATGAATTGGGCGTACCCAGATGGCGCATTAGTAAAAGCTAAAGGCTATTTCTATACGCTCGATGACCGCTTAGTTACCATTACAACAGTCGAATCTACGCCAGATACTGAGGGCCAATGGAAACCGCTCAAGTCGCCTCGGTTTGAATACTTGCCATTTGCCATTGTGGATAAGAGTAGCTTTGAGATTACGTTTGGCGATGAGACTCAAACTTTTCACAAACTTTAGTACCTAGATAGCACAAAGAAAAAGAGCGCCTTAAGGCGCTCTTTTTTATTACCGAATGCAACTGTTCGTTTAATTTGGTAAGAACTCAATCGACCAACGGGTCTTGGTTTGCGCTACATCTTCTGCACCAAAGTTAAGTAACTTCAGGCGCAGCACCAGTTTGCGTTCCAGCTTTTTGTTGTCGAGATCTGAGCTCACGACTTTACAAGCACTGACACTACCATCGGGCTCAACCACCAGCTCAAACACCACTTTACCTTCCAGCGTGGGGTCTTTGCGTAAGGCACTGTTATAAAGCGTGTAAAGACTGCCTTTGGCCTGTTCTAGCACCATGCGTAGCTGCTCTTCACTGCGGCCGGCTTTGCCATCTTTGCGTTTACGCTTTTTCTTCTGCTCGTCTTCCAGCTCCGGCGGCGCCTCCACTATCATGGTGTCGCGTCCAGCCAATGTACCGCCACCGGCATCGCTACTGAGGCCACTGGTACTGATACCACCACTGCCAGACTTGGCTTTACCCGCCAACAGTGAGCGCGAGGTTTTCGCTGCATCACCCGAGCCTTTGTTCAGCTTGTCTTTTTTCAGTGCGCCGACGTCAAGGGATTCGCGCATGGCGGCCAAATCATCCTGCATCGCCAATAAGCCTGCTTTAGACGCTTTTTTACGCGCTTCTGCCGCAGTTTTCGGCTTGGGTTTTGGCTTAGGCTCAGGTTTCTTCTCTTCTGGCTTTTTCTCTTCCGGCTTTTTCTTCTCTTCCGGTTTTGGCTTTGGCGGTGGTGGAGGCGGTGTTTTCTTCTCCTCAATAATCACCTTGGCCAACTGCGGTGGAAGCGCCTCTTTCTTCTCGCGCTCAATTTCTGGCACGTTTACAAAGGGGATGGCAATACTGACGCACAGCAACAATGCCAGGCCAATCACCAACAGCCGTTTGAAGCGTTGGTCATCAACTTCACGACGTTGCCAACTAAGCTCGAAACTTGAGCGACTGACTAAAGGAATGCTCACTGCTGGCCCTCCTCGGCTGCCGCAGCGTCGTCAGAAACGAACTTACGGTTAACAGCCAACGAGATACTTCTGAAATCGGTGTCGGCACAGGTGGCCATCACTTTCTTCAGCAACTCGTAAGGGATAGAAGCATCACCCATAATGGTCACCGGACGCCCTAGCTTCTTTTCTTGCTCGCTGAGTTCCGGACGACGTTTCGCCTGATAATCCAATTCCGTTTGCAGCGCCGGGATCAGCGCTTGGTCGTCTGCCATCAATTCGCTGGTTTTAGCGATCGGTCGGCCTTGTACAACCAAGTTGTCACTGTTGACCATGATCACCAAGGTTTCCTCGGGGCGTTGTTCCGCCACAGAGTCAGGCAATTTAATGGTTTTATTCGATTGCAGCACCTGCACTTCAGAGGAGTTCACCATCAGGAAGAACACCAGAATGGTGAAGATATCCATCAGTGAGACCAGATTCAGCTTGGAGGCTGCACCAGACAATTTGCGATGGTGGCGAGCCATACGACGCGCACGCATTGATTGCTTCATCGTTTAGCCCCCTTCGCTTTAGCGGCTGCCGGGGCATCCCCTAATGAGATCTCGGGAAATAGCTCAGCATCTACATCACTGGCTACAACCACGGCACGAAATGAACGCACCGTATCCATGGCAGTAACAAGGGTCTGATAATCGATATCCGGCTCCATCAAAATAATGATGTCGCGCTTTTCTATCCCTTTTTGCTGGAATGCTCTTTTCAGGTCCTGAAGATAAAGCGACAAGCCATCAAAATCATAGCTTTGCTCTTTATTTGCCAGTCGCTTTAAGGGCACACCTGCGGGGTAGTTCAGCGCCATACCATCCTGACGGATAATCAGCTCCAACAGCTTGGGTGGATCTTTTTGATCGGGGTTGTCTGCGCCGCCTTCCGGTAGCTGGATATCCAGTACCGAAATGTGCGAGAACACCATGCCTAACAGCAGCACGGGAACCAACACGATCATCAGATTCATGAAGGAGGTGATATCGAGTTCAGCGTCCTTTTTCTGCGGACGTCTTAACCGCCTCATGAGTTAGCCCCTGCTGCCAGCTGCTTCCGGATCGGTCTTCGACTTATAAGAAAGCATGTTAAGCAACTTAATACCGGCCACTTCCAGGCTATCAACGATCTCACTGGTTTTGGTTTGCAACACGGCATGGAAAATAGAGAGTGGGATCGCAGTCATCAGACCGAAAGCGGTGGTGTTCATCGCCACCGAGATACTCTGTGATAGCAGGTTGGCCTTTTCAGCCGGATCCGCGTTAGCCACGGCGGTAAACGCTGCGATCAAACCGATAATGGTACCGAGTAGACCAAGTAGCGTAGCAATATTGGCCAAGGTGGCCAGATACTGTGTCCGCTTTTCGAGGCGCAACATCACTTCCATGATGCTCTCTTCCATCGCGTACTCTACATCTTCACGGCGATGCGCATCTTTCAAACGGCTCACGCCTGACGCTAACACGCGCAACAGCGGTGCCTTGGTTTTTTCTGCGCCTTTGATCAACACCTGATAGTCACCAGTGGCTAAGCCAGCTTGAACTATTTTGGCGGCCTTGCGGTTAGCGCGGCCAGTTGAGCTTAAAAACAACCAACGCTCGAGGGCGATAACCAAACCAACCACCATCACTAACGCGATGGGGTACATGAATTGACCACCTTCCTGGAAGAAGCGGATCACTGTGTTGTATGCGTCCATAGTCTGTTAAACCTCAATAAATACACGTTCAGACGAATGCTTTTCGGCTAGCATACCCGTCGTTAACATTTTTTAAACATTTACCCGGTGCCACTCGCTATTTTTGCGGCGCGGGACTCACTTTCTGTTTTTGATCTCGCTCAAGTTGCTCAAATTGTTGCAACTGTCGCAGAAAAACGGGGCGCTCAAGCAAACTCAACGGCTTACGATCAAGATAACTATTGATCTGTTGTGCCATCTCTTTCGCGCCAGCAGGCTGTTGCCACGGCACGATATAGATCACTTTGGGCTGTTCTTGAGAGCCGGTAATGGTACTTTCCAGCTCCACGATTTCGGGTTCTGCGGCCATCGCAGCCATTGAAAATAATCCAGTAAAAGCAATGACTTTAGACAGTGTCATCATGCTCCTTCTCCCGCTACTTCAGGCTCACTTGGCACCGCACTATCAACACCTTCTCCGGCGTCAATACGCCGCTGCAGTAACAAGATCCAGCCTTTGACACGTCGCTCGGGCTTCTCCTGCAGGGCTTGATACGCTTCATAATGTGTTAACGCATCGTTAAAACGCCCCATATACAACTCATACAAGATGCCAATATTACGGTGTGCTGGCGCGTAATCATTCCAACGCTGCAGCGCTTCCAAATAGCTTTGTTCTGCTGCCGTAAAATCGCCCTGTTCGCGTTGTAGTACGCCCAGTAAATTCCAGCCATCTAAATTATTCGGGTTGTCTTTAACCGCTTGCTTTAGCTGGGTCATTGCGGTGTCTGTTTGCCCCTGCATGCGATACAGCTGCGCTAAATTCACCCGCGCACCTGAGAGATCCGCTTGCTCGGCCAACACCGCTTCGAACGCCTTAATGGCTGCTGCCACCTCGGCCTCAGATTGTGCTGCCTTGGCCTTGGCTAATGCAGCATCAAATTTGGCCTTGGCCATAGCTGATAGCACCGGCTCAGAAGCCAAATATGGATTAATCGAAGGCGGGGTAACCTCTTCCGCTGGCTCAGTCGCAGCATCAGTTTGTGCATCACCATCGCTAGCGATAGCAGCATCTGCCGCGACATCATCAGCGGCAACAGGGGCTTCTGGGCTAGCAACCGCATCGGCACTGTCCGTGGTTGTATCGGCAGCCGCGCTGTCAGCGTCTGCTATTTCGCCCAACTGCGCACATCCTGACAAACCAATAACGAGGCTCAACAGCGCCGCCTGTAAACCGGCTTTGACTGTGCCCGTCTTCATCAGACAACGGTCATCAGTTCGACGTTGGATAAGCAAACGACTATTCATTGACCAAAACTCTGTGTGTCCGCTATTAATGCGCATAGTCACTGAAGCTGACCTCCTGTTCTGGCTTATCAAATTGCGCTGGCAGCAACTCAGCAAGCGCCTCGAAGCTACGTTTTACCCAGTCGTCATAGTTACCTTGCCAAGCGTTTTCAGTATTGGCCTGGTGGACTTCAATCGCTTGCTCTTCAAATGGATAGGCTTGCTCTTCCAACAGGAGCTCGTACTGTTCCAGCTCCATTTCATCTAAGCCGTTCGGGCGGTCAGAATCCATCAAGTCACGGCTCAGCGCACCATAGATCTCAGCGATACGGTAAGTGGCTTCCGTGGTGAACTCTGCTTGTTGATAATTCGCGACCTGCTGCCAAGCTGCCAAGCTTTTATCGAGCGCCGCACGTTTCTTTTTCAAGCTCTTCCGCAGAGGCAGCTTCAAGCGAATGCTGTCAAAGGTACGCTGCTGTTGTACGGCCAGGTCTTGCGCAGCAAAGGCAGCCAGATAACGAGAACGATCACTGCGCTCATCACCACCTTCTGCATCAAGCTTCACCAGTTTCTTCAGCCAGTAATTACGTTTTATCTCATCGCCTGTGCGTTGATAAAAACCAGCCATTTTCGCCCGGACTTCCATCGCCATAGCAAAAGGCTCGGGGTAAGCGTGCGCATAGCGACGGTAGCTGTTAATTGCACCATCGAGATCATCGGCTTTTTCATACATTTCAGCCGCCGCTAACAACGATTGGCGGCTCGCTTCCTTGTCTGCAGCTGATTCACCGCCACGATCTGCCAAAACCAAATACTGCTTGGCAGCTTGTTGCCAATTGCCCGACTGTTCGTAAGCGAACGCTAACTTGGCTGGAATGTCAGCTACCAGCGGCGACTTAGGATAGCGCTTAGCGAACTGATTTAAGATCGCTACCGCTTCTTCCCAACGTTCCAGCTCTAGCAGCAATGTTGCGGCATCATACTCGGCATTTTTGCGGAACCCTGATTCGGGTACCGTTTCACCCAACCGCAGGTAATGTTTCACCGCTAACGCTTTGTCGCCATCGGCAACCGCCTGCTCGCCCTGACGATAGATCGCAGCAGCCAATTTCTTGCGGGTGTCATCACGCTGTGGATCTGACTTTTTCATCAGCGCCAGACTCTGTTGATAAGCCTGCTCTGCTACCGCGAAGTTTTCATTGGCAAAGGCGCTATGGCCGATCACTAGATGGGCGATACGTTGCTGCGCGTTATCCGGCGTCGGCTGCCATGCCAACAGACGCGTCGCGACCTCAGTCGCCTCGTCATATCGTTGCAGCTTGAGCAGAGATTGTGCCGCCAATGTTTGTGCCTGCTTAGCCCGTTTATCCTGAGAAAAACGGTCAGCAAAGCGCAGTTGCGAGCGAATACGTTTCAATTGCAGCGCTTGGTTGTCTGCCTTTGGTAATGCTTTCACCTCGGCTTGCTGCATCAGTTTTTGATACGCGACCAGCGCAGCATAACCCGCTTCTGCACGCATTGCCGGTGCTGCAACTGGCGCTTGAGCATCGTAACCGGTCAACTTGTAAGCTAATAACTCTTCGTAACTTGCTTCACTACGCTGGATATTAGACAACGGCTCAGCATCGGCCGCGTAAGCTACCAATTCATAAGCGGCAATCGCATCGCTGTAACTACCGGCTTCATACAAGGCTTCTGCCATCAAGAAGCGGATATCCGGTGTTTTCGGATCCAACGGAAAGGTATCTAAGAATTGCAAATGCCAATCAGCAGCAAGCTGATAACCTTGCGCAACCTGCTGTTTCACATCACTACCGGCACCCTTGCCCGCCGCCTGTTTTTGATGTTGCACTGTGGCATGGTAATACTGCCCCAGCTCCAACAGAAAAGCGTGCAGGTGAGGCGCTAACTGATCCCTTACGGCCACCTCTGAGCGCTGCCAGAACCCACTACGCTGGCCCCAGAGTTTGACGAAACGTTCTTTCTCCGGCCGGATCAACGTGGTGAATCCCGCCTCTTTATAGATAGCCAATACCCGGATGTCGAACTGTGCCGCCCATAGGGTCTCGGTATTGTCCTTGATATAAGCAAGGTAGGTATCAGCGCTTTGTTGATACAACTCCTTGCCTAACTGATACTCCGCCAGATGCTGATAAAGCAGGTGATCCCAGGAGCGCTTACCTGTCGTCGCCAGCAGGGTACGCACACTTTCACCACCGGCTTGATAACTAAAGGTCAAACTCATCACCCTTAGCGTGTCATTTGCCAGGGTACGACGTGTTTTGGGTAATCCCTCTAACGTGGTGTGTTCTTCCAGCAGGTTATCCAGCACAAACAGATAGTCGCGCTGCGCAGCATCATAACGGGTTTGCTTAAATCGGCACCAACCACGCATATAATGGGCGTTCAGCAGGTAGGAGCTGGCCTCCGGCTGCTTAATCACAGCAGTGAATGCTTGATCCGCTTCGCGATATTTACGCTGACTGAACAGGATGTCACCACGGCGGAACTGCGCCTCGGCCACATGAGGCGAATCAGGATAACGATCTATCAGTGTGGTTAACGTGGCAAAAGCAGCAGGGAGATCGCCCTTAAGATCATAAGCTTTAGCTAACTGATACAACACCGCGTGGTTATCGGGCTGATCCGGATAGGTGGCTAACAACGCCTGATAATCTGCGATCAGGCCATCAAGGGAGTCGGTATTAAAGCTCGCGTCTTCCGCCAGCACCTCTTCTTGATGGAGCATGCCCAGATCAACCAGACGGTAGCGGGCATAGATACGCACATTAGGATCTTCGCTGACCTCTAATAGCGATTGGTATTGGTGGATCAGCCCCTGTGTCGACACATCCACCTGCGGGCGTTGAAACGGCTGGCGCTCAATCGGCTCCAGATCGGCAAGCGTTTTTACCACCTGCGGATCATTGCTGGAACAAGCCGCAAGCGTCAGCGGCATAAGCAGGGCAAGAAGCGACCTTTTCATCATACTCCCTCCCCTTGCTCACCAGGCTGCTCAGCGCCAGGTGCATTTGCCTCTGGTACAGAGGACTCGCGCGCCGGCTTGCCCATGATCGCATCCTGTTGCAGCTTGAGGTAATGCTCATACAATCGGGTGATCGCCAATTGTGATTCTGCCAGATGATTTTTCACCAAGACCTGCTGACGTTGTAGCTCGCTTTCAACCAATCCGAAAACCTGTTGCCGCAGTTCGTCGTACGTCGTCTTAACCGCCAATAGCTGCTGCGTGAGCCGAGCTTGAGCATCAACGACCCGCTGCTGCAGTGCGATCTGCTGGCTGGGCTCATCGACAATACGCTGCAATCGCGCCAAGCGCTGCTCCGATTCTCGTAATAGATTATCCAATGCCTTTAATGACTTAGTTTGTTGCCACTGCCGAGCCACCAGATCATCACTGAGCTGCCAGTCCAGCGCACCGCGTACCCGGCGAACGCGTTCCGCGTAGGCGGCATACTTAGGATGTTGCTGTAATTTTTCCAGCGTTTGTTCAGCACGGGTCAGGCGCTTTAAAATCGCCAACTCTTCATCGTTCGCCAGTGCTTTTGGAGAATCCATCGACTGGTTCAATTGCGCAGCCAACGCATCACGTTCACCACGTAAACGCTCAAACTCGCTGTTGGGTGGCGCATCGGCCAAAGCTTGCAACTGCGCTTGGCGGGACAGCTCTCGCACCTCCAGCATGGCGTTGAACTGATCCATATCCGCCTGCCAACGCAATAGATTGTTACGCAGTAAGCGCAGATCCCGCGCATCGATCAGCATCGATTGCATCGACTGCGACACCATCAACTCATTCAAACGTGGTAATGAAGCGATACGAATAACATCCTGCTCACTTAGCCAACTGTCATCACTGTCAGGCAATAGCCGTTGCATCAGAGATTCAGGATCCAGTGACTGTAGCTGCTGCTCAAGATCGGCCAGTACCACACGATACGCTTGCGACGCCTGCTGATAATTTTGCAGTGCGTGACCCGGCATGCCCCACTGCTCATAACTCCAAGCAATAGCCAGATGCACCTGCAGCAACTCAGCACTCAGGTCGCCACGTTTAGCTAATGCGCTCCAGGCCGTAATAGATAAGGGTTGTTGCCCAGCATTAAACGCCGTCCAGCCATAACTGAACAGGGCTTCTGCAGCCGCCATGCCTTCGAGCGAGACTTGCTGATACGCATCCAGCGCGGCATCGTAATCTTCCTGCTGGCGATAGATCCTGGCACGCGTTAGCTGGATCTTATCCTGTAACGAGGTGATCTCGCCTTCTGCCAGCGGCAAGGGCGTTGGTGGGAACCAAGCACTCCACGCCAATAGATCTAGCCAGCTGTCATCACTGACCGCGCGACCTTGGCTTAGTAGAATTAACGCTTGTTCCAGCGACGTTAGCGCTTGGTCGGCCTGCTTCGCCTGTGCATGGGCGATCCCTTGGTTATAAAGCAAGTAAGGCTGCCATGGGCCTGCGTCATAGCTGACCTCTGCGGTGGCGCTGGTACTGCCAGTCGTGGCCTGCAACAGTTGCTCCAGATAAGCGGCTTGTTGTGCCTGATCAGCGGGTAACTGACCGCGCACATCGGTCAACACCCTCAATGCAGCATCCGGTTGTTGGTGCAGATAGAGCCATTGAGCTAGATAGAGGCTGGCTTCCGCATATCCCTGCTCCGACAATGTCGGTGAGGCAACCAATTGACTAAGCAAGGCACGCGCACTGCGATGCAAGCCGTAACCCAAACGGATCCCCGCTTCTAACAATCGCGCATCGGCACGCGCAGCATTATCTTCGGCCAAGGCGTCAGCACTGCGACTGGCTAAGCGCTGCTCGGTCCGCACTTTATCCACTTCGAGAAATGTCAGAGCGGCCAAAGGATCGCCCTGATAGTACTCAAACAGACCCACCCGATAGCCTAACTCTGCTTGCAGATGCTCTTTTTCATCGTCATCAGCAACAGCGCTTAGGGATACGCTAAAGCATGCCACCGCCAGCGCGATACAACGCCAGCGCTGGCGCATAGCCAAGGTCACCTTTACTGCCATTCCACTACCTTGAAATCAGGCTGATAGGTATCAGTTTCATCGCGAACCTGTAGCTCCAACACTTTGGCGTCAGTTCCTTTGTCAAAAGCCAACGTGGCACCACGGCGATACTCGCGGCCATCGGGACCAAAGCCAGTAAAGAACGCAGTCACTTCATGTTTGCCGGCTTTCAGGTTGCCAATGTAAAGCCTCTGGATCCCACCTCGATGAAGCGCATTAACCTGACGTTCGGTATAGAGGTAACCGGCCACGCGGTCATCGTCGATCTTCAGCTCAACAGAGTCTAATTTGAAGAATTTGCCAGTATCCACCGACAAATACACAGTGACCTGTGTGGTGGCAGGGAATAACAGGTCTTCTTCAAGAATAAACAGGTCACGGTTGAGTTTGACCACCTGCTCTTTGAGCGACTCAACCTTGTCGCCTAACGGCTGTTCTTCGGCCTGCAAAGTGCTAAAGAGACTAGCGGTGAACAATAAAATAGTGGCGACAACCGCCTGACCAATCCTTTTCATACTGATATTTTCCATTAGGCTCTCCGTTCCGCTAGTAATAAACACTGATAAACGCGCGTACGACATCAGCACCGAAAGAGTAAAGCCCCTCTTCTCCGGCACCGACTCCCGTTTCACGGGCATCGCGGAAATTGTTGTAATCAAACTCGATATGATCCCACTCCAACGTGGCAGAGCCGGTAAACGAATCGGTATAGCCAGACAGTGGCAAGCGGTAGGTCACCCCGGCACCGACGGTAATCGATGTGAAGTCACTAAGCTCTTTGTCTCGGGCCATATAATTCTGAGCATCTTTGTAGGGAAACAGATCAGAATAGAACTCAGCTTCGCTCTGACTGTAGTAACGCACTCGCGTCGTCACGACCCAGTTATCACCGATAGGGTGGGTATAGTCAGCTCCCACGTTGTAGGCCTGAATTTCCCAATCATCATCAAAATAACGCGCTTCGAAACCTAAAGCGGCTCGGTATGGCAGGTAATACTTAGTAGAGATACCGGCGGCAACGCTGGTGCGGGTATGGGGGTAGACCTCTGCTTGGTAACTGTAGCCCTGTGCTACCGTCGGGTCGACATAACGCACCGAACGATAAGGGTTATTCAGGAATCCTTCATCGGTGATGGCCTGAAAATTAAAGGCCATAACCCATTCAGCCGTCAGTACTTGAGTCAATCCGAGGCTATAACTGCGGCGGTCAATCTCTTCATCGAAATCCGCTTCACCGTTCTTCCCCACATCATCCCAGCCATAGGCATATCCCAGAGATACCGTGGTGAGATCGCCAAACATATCCTGACTAATACCAAACGACAGGGTATTGGCTGTGTAGTCACTCTCGTCACTGTTGCTATAGGCTAGGCTCATGGTGGATTTACCATGCAGGTAGTCAACACCAAAACTATATTCGTCGCGATCTTCTGTATAAGGGCTAGCGGTGGTTACCACATCGATCGACGCAGCAGAAACAGCATCCGCGTAGTAATAACCTGACAGTGAGACCTTCTCGCTAACACTCTTTCGCACTAACACCGCTGGACCATCAATGGTCATACCGCCGCCTTCGTACCTGTGGTACAACACATCGGCACGATCTTCCGGCAGCACAGCAGCCTGTACAAATAAGGGCAACCACAGGCATAACGCCAGCAGTGTACGAAGGTTAGTTACAACCACAACCACCTCCACCACTGCCATCGGCTCCACGAGCCGCTTCTCGGGATTCAAAAACGTGCGCATTATGTTTAGCGGCGATAGGATGCTTATCAAACTTCATGATCGGATCCGCCAGCTTTTGCCGCTCATAGGGTTTCACCCAGGGCTTGATGCTGGAGCAGCCCGATGCAGCAACGCAGACAAATAGAACCAGCAAAATCCGTTTCATCAATTACTCCCGGATCAAGCTTTTGATCTGCTGACGATAGGTGTCTTCATAACCAGGCTTATAACCACGGTGATGAAAACGGATCTGACCATCACGGTCAATCAGCACGGTGGTCGGCATGGAATCGACGTCATACAACTCGGTCACTTCATTAGTCTTATCAAACAGGATCGGGAAGCTCACCGTGATATCTTTCAGAAATGCCATCCCCTCTGACGGATCCTGCTCCACGTTAACACCCAACACTTTAACGCCCAGATCGGCAAAATCGGTGGCTAATGCTTCCAGCTCTGGCATCTCCTGGCGGCATGGGCCACACCAAGACGCCCAAAAGTTCAGCAGCACGATCTCGCCGCGCAGTTCTGACAAACGAATGTTCTCACCGGTAGAGGATTTCAAGGTGAAGTCCGGCGCGGGTATTTTTAACTCAGCACTATAAGCAGCACCGCTAAAAACAAACGTTGCACTCAACAACAGACTGATAAAAAAGGCTCTCATCGTATTATCCTCTAGAAGAAAATCGACACACCGGCGGTAAAGGCCAGGTTGTGTGTGGTTTTGTCTTCGCCTGTCACATCCAGGTCGAAGATATAGTCATGACCGCTCAGATCAAAAGCCAACCAATCATTGATTAGCACTCGGTAACCGGCACCAAACCCCATGGTAAAATTGTCGTCACCGGCAAAATCGGTACTGCCCACCCCGGCCAACAGGTAGAGAGAGCTGTTAAAGCTGTAGGCATCCCAAACAAACGCTTCACCTGGCAAGATATTCCATCCCACTGACGCCATATAGAAGCTGTAGTCACGCTCACTATCAGTTAATAAAGGCGCCCCACCTGACAAGCGTTCAAAGCTGGTTTCACCGGCCTCGGAGCTGCCGTAATTGGCTTCCAAGAAAAAGTCTTCGGTGACGTGATAAGCGCCCTTAACTCCCCACAGGAACTCGGAACCAAAATCTTCAATACTGATAACGCCCGCATAGGCACCCAGCTGAAAATCTTCATCATCGATCAAGGCTTCGTCGATCTGACGGCGCTCAACCTTAGGTTCAAAAGTTTCGTCAGCGGCAACCCACCCTGACATCGGCAGCAAGGCTGCAATTAAAAGTAAACGCTTACACCCAATTTCCATGCTTCCAGCTCTTCATTGTCATCACGGTCCGTCAGCACCATGTATTGTCTGTATTCCGCTCGCAGCATAAATCGGCGAGCCAGGTAGATTCGTGCACCTGCGGTGGCATGCAGGGTTTCATCGTCGCGGTCTTCCGTTTCAACCAATGACGAGTGTGGATCGGTACTGATTAAACCGGCACCGATACCAAAGAAAGGTGATATCCGCCAATCGGGAAAGGGCTGATGCACTAAACCGATATCCAGCAGTGTGGTATCGGAGACATCTCCCAGCGCCTTATTGCCGGTAACTTCGATCGCTAAATTCTCAGTAAATGCGTAACCGATATAGGCGCTCAATAAGTTGGCACCTTCCAGATCGCCTCCAGAAAAGCCCCCTTCCCAGCGCCGTTGTTGAAAGCTATCGAATGAACCACGGTTAAAACTCACCAACTCGCCATCAGCGAGGGTC
This sequence comes from Corallincola holothuriorum, assembly GCF_003336225.1. Classification (NCBI taxonomy): domain Bacteria; kingdom Pseudomonadati; phylum Pseudomonadota; class Gammaproteobacteria; order Alteromonadales; family Psychromonadaceae; genus Corallincola; species Corallincola holothuriorum. The sequence goes on along the minus strand of NZ_QPID01000005.1, from coordinate 307,741 downwards.
TTTTCCATATCTTCTGCGCGCACCCAACCACTTTTATCTCGCGGAGTGCGTACCTTTACCCAATCCGTGCGGCGCTTTTCAATGACCACTTCGCCACCGCGCTCCACCACATGAAAGACCGGAAAACCACGGCCTGGACCGGTACGCAGCTCGATATAAGGCTCCGCCACCTGCAGCGCCAGTGCTTGTTCTTCGGCACTGAACCAACCACCAAACCAGCTGGTCTCTTGCTCCGATTCTGGCGGTTGCGGCAGGGGCTCCTGGGCAGCTTGTGCTGGACACACAGTGAGCAACATAAGCACAATCAAACACGCGGCCAATAAGGCTAACTTCTCCATCAACCGCCTCAGTTATCCGCGCCATAAAATGGCGTGTTGTAATATTGACCACCGATATCCAGCCACTCCGCGACTAACCGCAGCTCGGCATCGTTTAGCAGTCCGGCGTGGGTGCCGCCCGCACGAAACGGGGCAAAGAAGCGATTACTGGCAGCAGCCCCATTAACACTCATCGACGCTGCAACAGGAACCGTCTCAAGAATAGGAATAGGATTACCTTCACTGTCTAAGATCAACTCGCCATCCGCGTCGGTCTGGAATAGCGGGTTACCATCGCCATCGGTAGACTGCACCAGCACATCTCTTATGGCACCCTCTTCCACTTCTTGCTCATTGTCATTGAACATCAACTCACGGTAGCTCACTACGTGATCAGGCTCGTCAGCAGAAATATCGCCACGCAGATCCAGTTGTCCGGCGGGTACTTGCGTTTCACCGTCCGCATCGGCAATACCGTGGCAACTAATACAGGTATTGTCTTGCAGCAACTCTTCGGTGTCTGGGTCCAAAATCTGACGATCCCGGTCCCACAATGGCTGAAGGTGCACGGGATAGTTTATCTGCAGGCGGCAATAGGCGGTCCAGCGTTCAAAGCATTCAGCTCCTTCAGGCGCTATGGTGCCCATATCTGTATATGCCCATGCCTGTGGCGCATCCGGCGCACGCACCGCAGGATCGGTCCAGATATCTTCATAAACCAAATTAGCGTTAGGCGCTGCTAAACCATTAATCCGAGTGGCGACTTCGGCCATGGTTTCGCCAATATCAGCAAACAGTGCCGGATTGGTGTTAGGGAAAGGCTGACCGGTTTCCGGCGCTCCAGGGTTAGCACTGGGTGCCTGTGCGTCCACACGTCCGTGGGGCAAGGTACTTTGTGAGGTGTGGCAACCGCCGCACTCTAATGATTCACCTGGTTGCAGGGTGATCCAGTGCTGGTGGCGACCACCTACTCGCATAGTTTCACCATCAACAATGCTCAGTGCCAAAGGCACATTGGCTGGCACTTTTACTTTCACCGAGCCATCAGGCTCGATCGGTGCGTAGCCAATAATCTCCCGCATCAACTGTCCGGCGCTGCGGCCAAAGGCAGTATTAGGCAGATCCACGACGTCATCGTCGGGCATAGAGACACTCTTCACGATGCGCAGGAATCTGGCTGGACGATCATCCGCTGTGGTCTGCGCAGGGTCGCGCATAGTGGTGATCCCTACCGTATCTAAGCCATCAAAATCATAGACGCTGCGAATATGGATAACCCCAGCGATCTCTTCGACCAATGTTTCATCCTTTTCACCCTCACTAAAGCTAGGGCGCGGACGCTCCTGCAATACTACTGGATCGGTGAAAAACATCCCCTCAGTGACAGGAACGATAGGCTGCTGTGTCCCTTGGGTGATGTCATAAATCCATAAGCCATAAGCGGGAGCGGCTTCGGTCACCCCTTCCAAGGCTAAGTTATCTTCGGTACAAGGTAACTTGGGTAAAGGCTCTGCGCCTTCAGCGGCATCGGGATCTTCCGCCTGCTCTAACAGGCACGGACTCCAGCTGATCAGCATACGTGCTGTACCATCCACCAGAGGAAAAGCACTCAGCATACGTCCACCCACAGAGATCTCTTCGTCGGTACGGATCAGGCCGTAAGTCGCTGAGACTTGTGCCTCGCCGGGCGGAGCATCCGCGATAGGCGTCTCAAGCTCGGTGTAGTCATCGGTATTCAGATAAACCAATTCACCACCACTGAACTCATTTTCAGTGCGGCGCAGCATGAGCATCAACTGGCCATCATAGGTTTGTTGCGGCTCTGCGTAATCAACGCGATCACCATCGGTGCCCACATTGTGACTATGCCAGCCATAGAGAAATTCATTACCACTGCCATCCTGACGCATGCGATAAAGGTGGGTGGCACTGCGGGAGCCCATATTGTCCCAGCGGGTATAGATGATAGTGCCATCATCCAATACCACAGGATCCAGATCGTGACTCGGATTAAAGCTCAGCTGCTGGATGTCACTGCCATCATCATTCATCACGTGGAGTTGAAACGCAGACTCACGACGGTCTTCATCTAAGGCAGTAAATTGTGGCTTGCCTTCATCCAGTAAAATAGCTCGAGCAGTTCGCTGACGGGTGGATGTGAAAACGATACGACCATCGGGTAAAAAACGGGGGGCGATATCATGACCAGCTTCAGCAGTCAGCGGATCGCTGATCACCGGACGTATCAGCTGTTCGACACGATCATAAATCCAGAGATTCCATTTAGGTTGGTCTTCGTCATCAGCATCTTCAATCTCTGGTGCTCGCATGGCAAACAGCAGTTGGTTGCCATCGACCGATACGGTGAGATCTTTGACATCATAAAGAGCGCCCTCTTCAAACACTCCCTCGGTGAGGACTGTTTCGGCAGCAGAAACCGATGCCCGGTCTTTGAGAACCAATTGCGCACCAGCGAAAAACTCTGCAGGGCGGCGGATACTGTTACTCTGCCGGTCACCATCTTCATCGACCGGTATCGACCGAGCGACATACGCCACCGGGTAGTCGACAACAACAGGATCAGAGGATTCAGAACGCACAGTGGTGTCTGAGCCACAACCAGCAACTGCCAGTAACGCGGCAGAGACAGCCACCGCGACTTTGGCCTGTGCCGACATCAGCTGTGAAACAAGATTCTTCATGTCGCCCACTTTATCTCATTAGAAATGAATGCATTACGTTCATTAGTGTCTACTAATTGCACAAATGTTAACGGTTCGTTGCAATTATTGAGCGGGCATTATGAACACGCCTATGGGCAAATTCCAGCATCCAAAGTCACGAAAAACTAAAAATAGTGACAATAAATACGTATTATTGTGACCGCTGCGGTGAAAAGATGTTCACATTTAGTTAACAATCCGCCGTGATATTTCGGGGAAGACTACGTTTGGGGAGACATGCCATGACCCGGTACATTACAACAGCCCTCTTATTGGGCGGTTTGACCTTGTCTGGTCAGCTACTGGCTGGCAGTCAGGAGCAGGCCAAACGTCTGCACGACAGACTCGCGGGCGTACCACCAACGCCAAGTACATTAGCGACGATGGCCACTGCAATCGACAGCGGTGACGCTATTGATGCCGCATATACAGCGATGGAGAGTGAACATTTTTACAATGTCACGCTGAAACTGTTTGCAGCGCCATGGACCAATCGCGACCAAAGCATCTTTGTACCTTTTAACGACTACATCGCTACCGTGATCGGTATGGTGCGCGATGACGTTGATTTTCGTCAGGTACTGCAGGGCGACATTCTTTATACCGGAGATGCGTCTCTGGGATTACCGGCTTACAACGCCAGTAACAATGCTCACTACGAAGCGATGGAAGCGCAGGACGTCAACCTGAAGACGGGGTTAGTGCGAACAACACAGTCATCACTCACCGGCGTACCAGCCAATGCCACAGCCGGGGTAATGACGACCCGTGCGGCGGCCAAGTCTTTCTTTATCGCCGGCACTAACCGCGCCATGTTCCGCTTTACCTTGATGAATTTCATGTGCCGGGATCTTGAACAGGTACACGATACCTCACGCATTCCTGACCGCATTCGTCAGGATGTGACCCGCAGCCCAGGTGGTGACAGTCGTGTCTTTATGAATAACTGCATCGGCTGCCACAACGGTATGGATCCATTGGCACAAGCATTCGCCTACTACGACTTTGAGTATGATGCCGAGGGCGATCCAGAAGGAAACAACGGCCGCATCAGCTATAACGATGCTGGGCAGCTAGACCCAGCCACGGGTACCCGTGTCGAAGCCAAGTACCACTTCAATGCCAATAACTTTATTTATGGCTATGTGACCCCTGACGACGGATGGGACAACTATTGGCGCGACGGACCAAACTCACTGTTAGGTTGGGACCCCAGCTTGTCAGGCAGCGGCAGCGGTGCCAAGACCATGGGTCAGGAGTTGGCTCATTCGGAAGCCTTTGCCCAATGCCAGGTAGAAAAAGTGTTCGCTAACGTTTGTTTACGACCTCCTGTTGATGGCGCCGATCGCGGCAAAGTCAGTGAAATTGTCGGCAGTTTTAAAGCCAGTGGCTATCAGCTAAAACAAGTTTTTGCTGAAACAGCCGTTTACTGCATGGGCGAATAGGAGAGATGCAAATGAAACAGCTATTAGTACTATTCGCTACGACACTGCTGCTGACAGCCTGTGGCGGCGGTGGCGACACCGAAACCTTACCACCTAGTAATCAACAGCCAACCGACGGTAACTATTCTGGTCCTGCACCAGCGACCTCCGATGTGCAACAATTTAAGATCAATTTGTGGGATAACCTTGAAGCGGATAACCGCTGTGGTGCCTGCCACACTAACGACCAATCACCACGCTTTGTGCGTGATGATGATGTTAACTTGGCATACACAGAGGCCAATACGGTCGTCGATCTAGATAGCCCGGCAGACTCTCGATTGGTCATTAAAGTCGGTCAAGGTCACAACTGCTGGTTAGACAGCGACACGGCCTGTGCAGCGACCATGACCCAGTGGATCAGCAACTGGGCAGGTGATTCTATTGGTGGTGGCGGCAACGAGATCGTCTTTACCGATCCCGTGATACGTGAACCCGGCAGCAGTAAGAGTTTCCCACTGGAAGCAGACAACTACGTCAACACCATCTATCCCATCGTGCGTGAGTATTGCGTGCAATGTCATAGTGATGAGGCGGCAATCCCTCAATCTCCATTCTTTGCCAGTGCCGATACCATGACCGCCTATGAAGCGGCTAAATCGAAAATAGATCTGGACAGTGCCGGACGCTCCCGTCTAGTCGTCCGCTTGAGTAGCGAATTCCACAACTGTTGGAGCAACTGCGCCAGCAATGCTGACGAAATGGAAGCAGCGATCCAGGCATTCAGTGATGCCATTGATGTCACTGAAATCGATCCGGCTTTAGTACTATCAAAATCTCTACGCTTAACCGATGGCATTGTTGCCTCATCGGGTGGGCGCTTCGAAGACAATGTGATCGCCTTGTACCAATTTAAAACCGGTGAAGGCCGCACAGCCTACGATACCAGTGGTATCGAGCCAGCAGCCAACATGACCATCTCCGGCGATGTTGAATGGCTTGGAGGTTGGGGCTTGATGATCAATTCAGGTAAAGCTCAGGCCAGTACCGCTTCATCGAAGAAGCTTCATTCATTAATCACTGCCACAGGTGAATACAGCATCGAGGGGTGGTTCGCGCCTGCGAATGTCACGCAAGAGGGACCAGCGCGTATCGTCAGCTATTCAGCCGGTACCACAGAGCGTAACTTTACCCTGGGTCAAACCCTGTATAACTATGACTTCTTAAACCGCAGTTCGACGACCGACAGTAACGGCGAGCCCGCGCTGTCAACGCCAGACGCCGATGAGATCTTGCAAGCCACCCTGCAACATGTGGTGGTGACTTTTGATCCGGTGAATGGCCGCCAAATCTACGTTAACGGCGAACTTATCCCACTGACCGACAGTGAAGCGGGCAGTACCCTAGCAAGCTGGGATGACAGCTACGCGTTGGTGCTGGGTAATGAAGTCTCCGGCGACCGCCAGTGGGCAGGTAGCGTACGTATGTTGGCCATTTACAACCGGATACTGACCGCCGAACAGGTTGAACAGAATTTTGATGCCGGCGTAGGCGAGAAATTCTTCCTGCTGTTCTCCGTTGGTGAGCTGCTGGATCAACCTGAAGATAATGCCCTTGAAGATGGTACGCCAAGCACTTACGTGGTGTTTGAAGTCAGTCAGTTTGACAACTTCAGTTACCTGTTCAGTAGTCCGTTCATGATTGATCTTGATGGCAATGCGCTCACCGACAACCTACAGATCGAAGGCTTAAGGCTAGGGATCAATGGTAAGGAAGCAGCCGTTGGTCAAACGTATGGCAACATGCAAGTGACTCTTAACGCTGGCACCTCACTGGCAGAAGCGCAGACCTTAAGCCCGCTAGGTGCTCTGGTCGGTCTCGAGAAGGGCCCTGAGAGTGATGAGTTTTTCCTCACCTTCGAGCGTTTTGGCAATCACGAAAACGTCTTCATCGAGCCGATTCCTAACGCGCCAAGTGCACCGTCTGATTTGCCTGAGCGCTCAGATATCGGCATGCGTAACTTTGCCGAAATCAACGCGAGTATGAGCGTCATGACTGGCGTAGCAACCACAGCTGGAAATATTCAAAACACCTATCTAACGGTACAGCAGCAGTTGCCATCGGTGGTTGATATTGAGACCTTCCTGTCATCTCATCAGATGGCAGTGACCCAATTAGCGATCCAGTATTGTGACGTCTTGGTGGAAGACCCGACATTGAGTAGTAACTTCTTCCCTGGTTTTGACTTCAATACTAACGCCGCCACAGCATTTGATGCAGCGGGACGTAGCTTGGTCATCGACCCGCTACTCAGCAATATGCTGGGCAGTGGTATCACTACGCAACCCGACGCCGCAGATGTAGAAGCAGAGTTAAACAATCTGATAGACCGTTTGACGGTCTGTCAAAATGACAGCAGCTGCGATGCCAGCCGCACCCGTACCGTCGTCAAAGCCAGTTGTGCCGCCGTTTTAGGTAGCGCAGCGATGCTGTTGCAATAAGAGGAGGATGAGAAAATGGCTAAACGTAAGATGCCTTTACATCCCGATGCACCATTACTATTTGGTGACCATAGTCGCCCTGTGACTCGCCGTGACTTTATCTCTGCGGGCTTAATGAAAGGCGCAGGTGTCGTTGCTGGTGCTTCCGTATTCAGCTTGTTCAGTAACCCACAACAGGCGATGGCTGCGCTATCACCTGATTTGGCAACACTGCGGGAATCTTGTGGTATCGCAGTTCAGGGCGCAGGTAAAATTCCATTTATCTGTTTTGACCTGGCCGGTGGCGCCAACATCGCGGGCTCTAATGTACTGGTTGGTGGCCGTGGCGGACAAAATGACTTCCTCAGCTCTGCTGGTTATTCCAAGTTAGGCTTGCCCGGTGATATGACACCGGCAGTCACTAACCCCGATACAGGTACCAACGACTTCATTAATACCGAACTGGGGCTGGCCTTTCACAGCGACAGTCAGTTCCTTCGCGGCATTATGGAAAAAACCAGCGCGGGAACGCGCGAGGCGATCAATGGTGCGGTGATCCCTGCCCGTTCTGAAAATGACACTGGCAACAACCCACATAACCCGATGTACGGTATTGCCCAAGCCGGTGCCGACGGTTCACTCATGTCATTGATCGGTTCACGCAGCTCTGACTCCGGCGGTAATTCGATGGCTCCTGCTGCCATGATCGATTCCAGTAAACGTCCAACCAAAGTCGATCGCCCAAGCGATGTGACCGGTTTGGTTGATGTTGGCGATCTGGTTGGTCTGTTAGATCAGGCCGATGCAGTGGCGGTGATGGAATCGATCCAACGCATCAGTGATAAGAAGTTGGGGCAGATCAACACCCAAGTCTCCACCGATGAAGTGATCAAAGATCTGGTCAACTGTGGCTATGTAAAAAGTGCCGATCTGGCGGATCGTTTTGGCGATCCATCCACTCTGGACCCCGCCCTTGATCCTGACATCGTCGGCCCAGGCGGTATCTTCACTATCGATGAGTTTGATAGTGAAGCAGAGTTCCGTAAAACCGCCTCAGTAATGAAGCTGGCAGTTAACGGTTTCTCTGGCGCAGGCACCATCACCATGGGTGGCTTCGACTACCATACCGGCGACCGTGCCACCGGCGAAATTCGCGACCTGCGTGCAGGACGCTGCATGGGTGCCTGCCTTGAATATGCTGCGCGCCGCGGCATGCCGCTGATGATGTATGTATTCAGCGATGGCTCTGTGGCCAGTAATGGCCGAGTCGATGACTCAGCAGAGGGACGAGGCAAAGGTGAGTGGACCGGTGATAACCAGTCAACCGCCTCTAGCTTCTTCCTGGTCTATAACCCCAATGGCCGTGCAATACTGATGGGCGGAAGCCCGGAAGTACAAGCAATGCATCAACAGCTCGGCTATATGCGTCCAGACGCGTCGGTAGAAACCTCAGGAACCCCTGCGGCTAACAACGTCAACCTGCTGGTAGAAACCGTCGTACTCAACTACATGGCGCTGCATGGCGAACAGGGATTATTCTCTAGTCGCTTCCCAGGTAACGGCTTAGGCAATGCCAGTTTGATGGATAGCCTGACCGCGTTCAATCCAATAGTGAATGGGACGATTGGTAGCTAGTAGTCAGCATATTTTCTGTATAAAAAACGACCTTCGGGTCGTTTTTTTATCTAAAGTCATTTTTATGTAACTTAACTGTTAAGACAGCTATTTTTAAAGGGTATACTGCCCGCGAGCATATAGAAAACACGCTCGTAAAGAAACATTTACACATTTAACTCCCCGTAAAACAAGGATGTTCATATTCATGGCACACTAGCTGCTTATTTCCCTATTGGTTTCTCAGGATTATAACAATTCGTTGATAGTTTCACTGCCTAGCGCGGTTGAAGTTTACTCTCGCATTTATATCAGGTAGCCCTATGAATTATTGGAAAAACGACCCAAGCCTTTCTCTGCTGGCGCAACACGGACGCCCCATAGCTTATCGTCGTGGTCAGCTGCTTTACGATATTGACACTTTAGCAACGCATCTTTTTCTTATCACTGATGGTAGCTTTGAGATCTGTGTGCCCTATGAAGGCACACTCGGCACTATTTTGGACATGGCTGCACCAGGCACGCTTGCTGGTGAAACCGAATATCTGCTGCAGTCAACCAGCGGAGTTCGTCACTCCACCATCGCCCGTGCACGTGAACCATCTACCGCGATCGCTATTCCGTTTAGCGTGGTTGGAAAAATTGCAGCAAAAGAACCCAGCCTGTTAACCAAGATTGCTGCACAAAATGCTATCCGCCAGCAAACCTACATTAAGCAGGTTCAGGCAGCCTCAACCTTAGGCGTCAAGGCTCGGGTAGAAGAGAAGCTTAGATACTTAAGTACCCTTGAAAACGCCATGACCCATCCACAGGGAATTCAGGTTCGCTATACCCGCATGGACATCGCACGCATGGTGGGTGCCAGCCGCGAAACAGTGGGACGTATCCTCAAAGAGCTGGTCGCCCAAGGCGAAATATACACTGACGGAAAAACACTGGTACTGTTTGAACACGGCTGTTGTTTACCAGCCGAAAACGTGATGGCTAACCCATTGGAAAGTGCCGCATAACCAGAGAAGCATGCAAATAACAACGGGCGCTAATTAGCGCCCGTTGTTATTTGCAACATCTGGCTCAGCGCTATTCCGGCGGTGCCAAATCTGAGGAGTAGTGCATCTTGCGTTGATTATCGATAATGATCGCTTCTACATTTGCCATAGACTCGACCAATGCCAACCCTCGTTCCACACCCAGCACGAACACCGTCGTCGACAAAGCATCCGCGGTGGTCGAATCGGGTGCCAAAACAGTTACGCTCTGCACCTCCCTGGCCGAATCCCCAGTCATCGGGTTAAGGATATGGTGATAACGTACGCCATCTTCCTCAAAATAGCGCTCATAATCGCCAGAAGTCGAAATAGCTTCGTCAACCAGAGGCAGTAATACCGCTTGCTTATCTTCAACCCGTGGATCCTTTACGCCAACAACCCATGGTCGCCCACGACGATCCCCTAATAAACGGGTATCACCACCGGCATTCACCAGCCCATGTTTAACGCCATGCTTTTGCAACACGGCAATGCCAAGATCAACCGCATGGCCTTTAGCGATCCCCCCCAAGTCGATGCGCATCCCTTGGCGGCCAAACTTCACCGTCTGCAGCTCTGGGTCTAGTTGAACTTGACGATAATCGATACGATACGCCCCGGCGGCCAACGCATCTTTATCAGGGCGTTGCTGGGCGCGATAATCATATTGATAACCGACCGAGGCAAAACTGATATCAAAAGCTCCCTCACTGAGTACGGAAAAACGTTGCGCCTTTGATAACAAAGCAAACAGTTCCAGTGACACTGCCACGGGGTTATCGGCAGCCTGACGGTTAACCTCGCTAAGCTCACTACTCTCAATATAGGGGCTCATGGTTTGGTTAATCCGTGTCATCTCCTCCATCACTTCCGCCATGATCCGCTCAGCTTGTACCTCATCGTCGTGCCAAAGCTCGACGCCAACCCGCGTGCCCATAGTGGACTCATAACGGCTGTGCCAGGCAGCTTGCGCCGAGCAATGGACAAAGAATAAAAAACTAATCAGTAGATATTTCATGACAACAGGAGCGCCTCAAATGTCGATAGTGATAATTGTAACGTTGAAATAGGTCACGAGTACAAAGTTCTCCGCCATTGTTTAGTGTTAGCTGGATCACTCTCCCCGCATCTTCCAATACGTGACTAAGCTGCTGCACTACAATGAAATTATTCCATTCACACTAAACACAATAGCGCTTCAGGCGCACCCTATGAAATTAGTTATCTGCTGGTTTGTCGCTACCTTCTGCTGGCTCTTGCCCACTTATGGCATGGCGAGTGACATGACTGATGCTTTTAAACAAGTGCGTTTGCATATTGCTGAAGGTGAATTGGCCGCCGCAGAGACTGAACTGGAAGAGCTGTACCAGCAACTAGACACCGATGAGGATCTCCAAGATGAGTGGCTTGGGCAATACTACCTCACCAAAGCCCACTTGATGTTTGCCAGAGCCCCCTCACTAGAGAAGCCTATCCGTGACGTATTGGGTTTAGCACAAAGCGAGTTAACCCAGAAACAAGCCACTTCAGAATACGCTGACGCCTGGCTACTGCAGTTGCGCCTTAATGCCAAGCATCGCGACTACGATTCCGTCATGGCACAGGTCAATGAAGTTATAAACCTCGCTATCGCCTATGAAGATAAGCCACTGGCTATTGATGCGCTTATTTTTGCTGCAGATTTCACCTCGGAATCGGGAAATCCACTCATCGCTGTAGAGTTCTTGCGTCGCGCCAAAGCCATTACCGAGCCGCTCAACAATCCAAGGCTGAACGCGAACCTGGATCTCTCCTATGCCCGCTTTTATACCGGCGTGGTAATGACAGAGCATGCGGTGCAATTGTTAACGCTGGCTCGATTTTTCTTTGAAGAAAAGGGCCCCCACAGCCAATATATCGAGACTCTGTTGGTATTGGCTCAAAACTATGTAACCGATTCACAACCACAAAAAGCGGAAAGCCTGTTTATTCTCGCCAACGATTTTGCCAGCAACGCCAAGCTACCGGCATTGAAATTGAAGGCAGCACTGGGACTAGCCAATCTATATATGGCCTCTGGGCAAACAGCAAAGGCTCAACCTTTTATTGCTATCGGTGATGCATTAAGTAGCTCAACAAGAGAAAAATATCTGTTCACTGGTCTCAAAGCCGAATTAGCGATCAGTAATAACCAACTGATTGATGCCGAAAAGATGATCGCACAGGCTACAGAATATCTTACGCAGTTACCTAGCACATCGAGAAACAGCTTTGAAGGCGCCAATATACTTAAGCTAAAGGCGCTATTAGCCACAGCGAGAGGAGATGCCGGCGCTAGTTTCGAGCAGATGGAACTATACAATTTAAGTATTCTAGTACGCATACGGGAAGTGCTCTCCGGCGGCATCGAAGCGCTGCTGGCGGAGATGGAGTATGAGCGGGTCACCAGTAATAATGAGCTGCTTGCCAATCGCAATGCAGAGTTTCAAAGAAAACTTGATGCCGCAGAAGAGCGACAAAGATTGCAGTGGACAGTCAATATATTAGGCATCGCCCTCGGGCTTATTCTGCTGCTGTTCTTTAAGCGCATGGCCACACAGCGGAAACGATTAAAGGAACTGGCCGATACAGATGGCCTAACCGGATTACTTAACCGCCGCGCAGCCATCGCCCACACCGAATCCTGGCTCACGGATCTTCGCTTGCATGAAGTCGCCTTTGCTATTTTTGACATCGATTTCTTCAAAAAAATTAATGATGCCCATGGCCACCAAACCGGCGATCGTGTGCTCCAGCAATTTTCTGAAGTAGCACTGGCAAACTGCCGGGAAAGCGACATGCTAGCGCGGATTGGGGGGGAGGAATTTTTACTGGTTTTGCCTGGCTGTAGTTTAAAGAAAGCAGAAGAACGGGCGGAAAAGATACGCCAAGCCTTTGCCACTCATACCTTTACCAAAAACCTTCGTGTCACCGCCAGCTTTGGTGTTGCTAGCGGCCACAATGTCAGCTTTGAGCAACTTTACGATGCCGCAGACAGAGCCCTGTATAAGGCCAAAGAATCCAGAAACTGCGTCGTTGTTGACCCCGATAGCCCGTACATAGAGCTTAAGGCGATCGAAGACTAAAGCGCTATTCGGCAGACTTCTCAAACATCAGATCCCACACCCCGTGACCAAGACGATGACCACGCTGTTCAAACTTAGTTAATGGGCGATGCTCGGGTCTGGGGACAAAATCACCTGTTTCAGACTGATTCTTAAAACCTGGGGCTTCACTCATCTCCATCAGCATATGTTCAGAGTAATTTTCCCAATCCGTAGCCATATGAAATACGCCACCGACCTTCAACTTCTGACGAATACTTTCGATGAACTCAGGCTTAACAATACGACGCTTATGATGCTTTTTCTTGTGCCAAGGATCTGGAAAGAACAGCTGTACCCGATCCAAACTACCGTCGGGAATACAATCAGCTAACACCTCTACGGCATCATATTCATACACTTTCAGATTGCTGATCGTTTCGTCGTTGGCATCGGCAATACAAGCTCCGACACCGGGACGGTGTACCTCAATACCGATATAGCCAGTATTAGGAGCATTCTTCGCCATCTCAACCAGGCTTTTTCCCATACCAAAACCAATTTCCAACACATAAGTATCTGCAGTAGGAAACAGCGCCTTGGGATCTTGCATGCCGGCGTTGTAATCAAGGCCATACTGTTGCCAAAGCAGCTCGAGAGCCTGGCTCTGACGCTTAGTCAGTCGCCCTTCCCGGCGCACAAAACTGCGGATCTTGCGAACATACTTACCCTCTTCGGTATATTCTGCCTGATTCACATCGCGCTTCGGCTCATCGCTCATCTTTTGTTCCTCGATACATGGTGTTAGTTAAGTTCTGGCGCTCTACGTTCACACTGAAAAACACAGGTTAAACAACCAAGCATGACATATAGCATTAGCCAAGGGGCGGGAATTATCCATAGCAAGGGAAAGCGGCGCAAGTTTGGATCTTTTACTCACCCCAAATAAAGCAAGCGAAAGGCTTCATTCTTCTTGCTCTCAGTTTGTAGCGACCGCTTGCCCAGCAGAAGAATCTGGTTACACTGCTGCCAACCCACATTGAATAGATCAAAGCCCGATAGATGACTTTTTTCAATACCGATAGATGCCAGCAGTTTAGTCAGCAAATTATTGAATGGTATCAGCAGCAGGGGCGTAAAGATCTGCCATGGCAGCAAGATAAAACAGCTTATCGAGTGTGGGTATCCGAGATCATGCTGCAGCAAACTCAAGTCAGCACCGTCATTGGCTACTATGAAAAATTTATGGCGCGCTTTCCAAGCGTCGAAGCACTCGCGGCAGGCGAACAAGATGAGGTGCTGCACCTGTGGACAGGGCTGGGTTACTACGCCCGCGCCAGAAACCTGCATAAGTCAGCACAGCTCATTGTAGAGCAGTATCAGGGGGTGTTCCCTACCGAGATAGAAGCCTTGATCGCGCTACCCGGTATTGGCCGCTCAACGGCTGGGGCAATCTTGTCATTAAGCGCCGGACAACGTCACCCGATCCTCGATGGTAATGTCAAACGCGTGTTAGCTCGCTTGCTCGCACTGCCAGAATGGCCAGGGAAAGCCGCCGTCGAAAAGCAGCTCTGGTTAATGGCTGACAAGCTCACTCCGACACAGGGTGTCGCACAATACAATCAGGCGATGATGGATATGGGCGCCACCTTATGCACCCGCAGTCGCCCCAACTGTGCAGAGTGTCCAGTCAAAGCACTTTGCGCCGCCGAGAAAACCGGTTCCCCTAGCGATTTTCCTGTATCCAAACCGAAAAAGACGATCCCCACCCGGCGAGTATTCCTATTGCTGCTGCGAAAAGGCAATGAGGTTTTTCTACAGCAACGTCCGCCCGTTGGACTCTGGGGCGGATTATGGGGTTTTCCTGAAGCCGCTGATCAACAGACATTAGAGGAGCAGTTAGCCATGTTTGGTATCTCAGCAGAGCAAAGACAAACCTTACCAGCGTTCCGCCACACCTTTAGCCACTTTCATCTAGAGATCACGCCGCTACTATTGTCGTTAACTGACACTCAGGGAATCACTCATTGCATGGAATCAACGCCCACGCTCTGGTATAACTTGGCGCAACCCGCAACGGTGGGTCTTGCGGCCCCCACGCAAAAGCTACTTAAACAACTGGCTTCTCAGGAGACACTTTGATGGCTCGTACCGTATTTTGCACTCGTTTACAGAAAGAGGCTGATGGCCTTGATTTCCAACTCTACCCTGGCGAACTAGGGAAAAAGATCTTCGACAATATCTCCAAGGAAGCTTGGGGGCAGTGGCAAGCCAAACAGACCATGTTGATCAACGAGCACAAACTCAACATGATGAATGTGGAGCACAGACAAATGCTTGAACAGAACATGGTGAAGTTTCTGTTTGAAGGCGAAGAGATTGATGTCGATGGCTACACTCCGCCGAGTAAAGCAGAATAGCCAGCAAAGAGTATTGCGCTGCTTAGCAAAACCCTAAGCAGCGCTAACAACTTCATTAGCTCTTGGATCTGCTCATTCAATCCTCACAATACACTCGCCGCAGTTCTGGCAATGATTCAACTAAGCTGCCCATTAGCTCGAACAGTACCTGCGCCGACAAACCGTGCTGTTGGCAAAAAGGCAGCTGCGACAAACTCTCTGCACCGCTTTCCATATCCCCTTGCCCGACGGCGATACAAAGCCGCTGTGCTACATGCAACAGGTGCAGCTCAGGGCTCGCCGCCAACCCTTTGTCGATATACTTGAGCCCCTGTTGCTGCTTCGCAAGCTGTTGGTAGCCTATGGGAAACCCCCAACTTTTCAGAACACTGGCACCAAACAACCCCTGATAATCTTCAAAACTTTTTTCCAACTCCAGCAGCTCACTCTCTGTGATCGGATTTTGTTGTCTAAGTTCGTCGAACAACCGCAGAATGAGCAACTTACCAGTGTTATGAACCAGGCCAATAGTGAACGGGTCCAGCGCGAATGGCATGGCACAGGCGCTTGCCACTTGCTCGCAACAATAAGCAGTACTGATCGATTGTTGCCAGCTCAGTTTGGCACTTTGCTTCGCCTGCTCACAGGCCATATCAAAGCTAGGCGTCATACAGATAGCATTAACCTGCTGCTCAGTGACCTTGAGACCCAAGCGATTAATTGCATCAGTCAATGATTTACATGGCCGTAAACCGCGGTAGTAGCTGCTATTGGCTAACTTAATCAGCTTTGCTGTCACCACAATATCAGTTTTCAGCAGTTCGGCGATCTGCGATATATCCGCCCCCTTTGCCATCAATGACTTCAACGCATTGTAGGTATCCGACTGTCGGGGCAGGTCCAGCTCTCCTTTTTTCAATCGCTCCATACTGATCTTTAACGCTTGCTGCGGCGTGATAACCGCTGCCGCCGCTTGCGCTGGATCTGCGTCAGCCATTGGCTCAACTAACAAACCAAATTGTGCTAATTTTTCTTTGATCGCCGGCCCGGTGAATGGCTTCAACAGATAGTCATTACAACCGGATTTAATCGCCTTAATAACCTCGTTTCGATCAGAATATGAGGTCACCATTACAATATGTGCTCGCGCTTTTTCTTCGATTCCGTAACGCCGCTCTAATGCACGCAACTCACTCAAAACATCCAGGCCACGCATATCCGGCATATCGATATCCAGCGTGACAAAATCAAACGGCACATCAGCTTTTAACGCGGCGACAAAGCGACTGAGCGCAGAATTACCATTTTCAGCCTGAACTGCGGTGCCAAAGGTACCAAGAATGGCGGACATTTTGCTTCGGCAAACAAAATCGTCATCGACGACTAAACTCTTTAAATTAGACACCTGTCATTATCTCCTCGACATGGCGACAAAACCGTTTAATTTCACCGGCTAAGTCAGCTAAAGCTGTACCTATTTGGTCACTGTTCCCTGCTAAAGCTCGTTGTTCCAATACCTTGGCTGCGCTTGCTAAGGCGGCAGCGGTTAAGTTGGCCGCACCGCCCTTAATCTTATGCGCTTCCGCGCGCAGCTGCTCAAATTCACTATCCAGCAGCGCTTGCTGCATCTCGGTTAACTGAGTTGGCAACAGTTCAACAAACTGTGCCAGTGTCGAAATGACAATCTCCCGTTCACCGAGAAACTCTTCCATCAACTGCGACATATCGATGATCACCGCGGGGGCGCTGATAGCACTATTCGACTCAGCCTCATCCGGCAGTGTATTAATCGAAGCGAATACCGTTTTTGTCGACGCTAACCAGCGTTGCACCGTCGATAACAACCCCTGTCGTCGAAACGGTTTACACAGAAAATCATCCATACCGATATCAAAGCAACGCTCTCGAACCCCTTCGAGAGAGTGCGCACTCAAGGCAATAATAGGGACAGGATGCTCAACATCACTGGCTTGCAACTGTTCCCATGCGCGGATCTGCTCGGTGGCAGTAAAACCATCCATAATCGGCATCTGCAGATCCATCAATACCAGATCCGGACACTGCTGCTTATAGGCTGCAACGGCCTCTTCACCATTACAGGCCAACACAACCTCCGCGCCGGCGGCCTGCAGATGTGCCGTCGCCACCTGTTGATTCGCCGGGTAGTCTTCAGCTAACAGGATCTGTACACCGCGCAATGGTTGGCTCGGTTGCTGCTCGCTTACTTGCTCCGGCAACACCTGTCGGTCATTTTTTTCTAGCGCGGTCAGTACCTTCCGCAACTCTTGCCAGCGCAAAGGCAACGACAACTGCCCCCGTAACAAGGTTCGCCAACCCGCCGAACTTAACGATTTAGGTTGTTGACCAATGTCGCTCAGTATTACCAACGGACGAGCAGAGAACTCTGGCTCTGTGGTCGGTGGGATCTCACTGTCATTGACCAGCAGTACTGCAGTACTGGCGTCACGTTCAAATAGACAGCGATAGTTAGCCACCATCTGCGACCAATCCGCCGCCAACAAGGTTTGATAGCCCATACTTTGCAAATAGAGTCCGAGCGTCGAGCGCACTTGCTCATCTGGCTCAGCGACTAATATAGTCGGCAGCTCCAGGTTGTCCTGGGACTGGCCAACGAGCACCCGGTTTTGCGCCCGTCCTAGGTGCAGGGTGAACCAAAAACAACTGCCCTGCCCCAATTCGCTCTCAACCGCCAACTCGCCATCCATCATATCAATCAACTCAAGCGCGATGGAGGTGCCCAACCCAGTGCCACCGTACTCACGGGTAATAGACACATCTGCCTGGCGGAATGGCTCAAAGATCCTCGCCTGTTGCTCAGCGGTCATACCAATGCCGGTATCACGCACCGAAATCTTCAGGTACCACTGCTCAGGCAACGATTCCAACACTTCGACTTCAAGACGGATATCACCAGTTTCGGTGAATTTCACCGCATTACCGACCAGATTCATTAAAACTTGTCGAAGTCGCATGGGATCACCGGTCGCCATTAGCGGGACATTCGGCGCGATCTGGCAATGGAATTGGATCGGTTTATTGGAGGCACGTAAAGCCACCGCGGAAAATAGCTCTTCGATACAGTTAACCAAGCCAAAATCGACCTTAGCCAAGTCCAAACAACCCGCTTCAAATTTACTCAGATCCAATACGTTATTGATCAACATACGCAGGGCTTCCGCCTCTTTCATAATGGTGTCAACCACACTGCGTTGATCTGCTGATAGGGGAAAATCAGCCGCAAGTTCCGCCATACCAATAATGCCATTAATTGGTGTTCGTACCTCGTGGCTCATATTGGCTAAGAATGCGCTTTTGGCCTCACTCGCTTTCTCCGCTTCCTGCAAGGCTCTTTCAGACTTGTCACGAGCCTCTTTCAGCTGCTCGGTTCGGCGGTTCACCACCGCCTTAATTCGTTGTTGAGAACGACGCAAAAAGACCACATAAAAACCAAGAATAGCGATAACGGCGATCACCAACAGGCAAGAAGCCAGCAATATCAGGCTCATCACCAATTTGGCTTCCTGCTCACCCCGTCGCATCAAATCGCGATCAACAGCAACGCGCAGAATGAGTGGGGCAAAACCGGTATCACCAACTAACAACTGGTTGATCTCAATCTCATTTGCACTGTTCTCCCGCAGCAACTGACCGTGCTCTTGCAGTCGCGAGAGTGTATCTGCAGCGACTTGCTGCGGACTGAGGAAGGTTACGGCGGACTCAGTACGGGTAATATTTGATAACTTCTGTGCGACCCGACTCTCCATCAGGGTGCCGACAACCAACATCCCAGGACCATCACTTTGGCTGTTTGATTCCACAGGGGCCATCGCCAACTGCATAGCGCCATGGTCTGTCATCACCGCACCACTAGTCACCTGTTTTCGCTCAACAGGGCGTGCAGCGAGGGGAAGTGCTTGCACTAATTGCAGCAGGTGCTCACTTCGCAGCGATTGCTGTTTTGTCTGGTCAAAGGCATAGATAAACAAAGGTTGCCCTTTGGGATCCATGAGTAGGACAAAATCAACCTGTAGCAACACCGCCCACTGATTGAGGTCCGTCCGTAACGTAGCATCTGTTCTACCATCACGATCTAGCTGCTCATAAACGCCATGGCGCAAATGTTCACCCGACACCAAGGCTAAACGTGCTAAATGCTGCCTAGACTCATCAAGCAAGGCGTCAAATACGGCAATACGCCCTCTGACTTCGGCTTCCTCAAGTTCAGCAAATCCTGGCAGTATGGTGTCTCGCTTAATCAACACACTAGCTGCACCGGCCAGTACCAACGCCAATAACGAAAATAGCAGGAACAGCTTGCCTCGGGAGAAAAGCTTAACGAGTGATTGCAAAGAGGTGACAGGTTGGCTCATAAGCTATTCCATGCTGTTGGGGGAAAGCGGTATTCTCGTCCCTAAGAAAGCAAGTGTATATTTTTCTGACAACAGTTCACAGGGTTTAGCTAATGCTAAAGTTGATCCGTGCCATATAGTTGTAAATTGGTCGGTGCGATAGCTGAAACAATAACCAGTTTGGCGACGCAGAATGCAAGAAACCAAATGAATTGCTTTATAGTGGCGGCATTATCAAACTACAGCGATAGTGAACTCAAGATAAGTAACCGAACGAGGCGATTAATGCATTACCAGTCTGGAACAGGGCAATGAATCAAGAATCACTTGCGGCACATGGACAATGGAAGTTTGCGGTCGAAAACAATTTAATGATGCTTACCGTCAGCGGCAGCTTCAACAGCCAAGGTATTCAATTGATGCACAAGTCGATTGCCCTGCAGCTTGCCGACCAGCGATATATTCCTGATAAAGCTTATGTTGACGCCGGTCATTGGGCTTTGTCCACACCGGACAGCGAAGATGCTGTACGCCATCTCCACGCACGCATGAAACAGATCGGATTGCGGCGGGTCGCTTATGTTATTGCCAATGTTCACATCAGAAAAATGGTGCTCGAACAACTTTGGCAGGCGCATCCAGAAGTTAAACGAGGTTATTTCAGCACTCCTCAGGAAGCACTGAACTGGTTAAATAATGACAACCAATGCGACCTAACCGGATAAATAACCAGCAAACAGCGCAACATTTTCTTATCACTGTTGACTTGCTCGGCGTAAATCCGTTTAATAGCCCTCCTCACGAAATAGTGAGTTGCAAGACACGCCCAGATAGCTCAGTTGGGTGAGACAGACCAAAGCAACGCTTTGCAGCTGTCGAACGCGAGGCAGGACGCCGAGCCGGAAAGTACTCCATGGAGGGGTGAGATAAAATGAGCAAGATTTAGAAAACTACGCCCAGATAGCTCAGTCGGTAGAGCAGGGGATTGAAAATCCCCGTGTCCCTGGTTCGATTCCGGGTCTGGGCACCAAATTTTTATAAAAAAGCCTTATCTTCGGATAAGGCTTTTTTATTGCCTGCAAGGCCACACCGGAATCGAACTGAAGTTCGCGTGCCGTCCGGCCCTGAAGCATAGCTTCACGGCGTTCCACTTCACCTGCTTGCGATGCAAGCAAAGCGGCTTGTGTCACCCAGGTCTGGGCACCAAATTTTTATAAAAAAGCCTTATCTTCGGATAAGGCTTTTTTATTGCCTGCAAGGCCACACCGGAATCGAACTGAAGTTCGCGTGCCGTCCGGCCGCGAAGCATAGCTTCACGGCGTTCCACTTCACCTGCTTGCGATGCAAGCAAAGCGGCTTGTGTCGTATGCCCGTTTAAATCAGAGCAATAAATAACCAACCTCGAAAGTATCAATTATATTTATGGCTTAGACACCAAACCGCGCTTCGCTAACCACTTAGCTTCCGACATGATGCAATCACGCAGGGAATTGTCGCCGCCATCTTTGCGCCAGATAAACGAAAGGGTGCGTGCCATATTCAGCTCAGGCACGTTAAGGCAGGCAATCTCTTTCAATTCAATCGCTTTCGCCACATCCAGATAGGGCAAACAGCTGAGATAAGCACCATTAATCACCATACTTTTCAGGATCGGCACATGCTCATACTCACGCCACACATCAAGATTATCGATAAGGCCGTGGATCGCAGAATCAAAAATACGCCGAGTACCCGCACCAGGCTCCCGTAAAACCCACTTGGCCTGCTCTAACTGGGCCAAACTGATCCGCTCATACTTGGCATAAGGGTGATTCAGGGCTGCGATAATCACCAGATGATCGTGACACCAGATCTCCTGATTGACCCGAGAGTCGTCACAACGCCCCTCTATCACGCCCAATTGATACTCATGATCCAGTACCCCTTGGATAATATGTTCGGTATTTTCAACATCGACCAATACTCTGAGCTCTGGGAAATCAGTATCAATTTTACTGATAAGAGAAGGCACTAAATGCTCTGCTGCGGTTTGGCTCGCACCAAGACACAATTCACCACTGATTAACTGCTGCCCAGTGAAGCCCAATTCAATCTGTTGCGCATCGAACAGCAACTTTTTTGCCCTTGGCCGAAGCCACTGACCCCAAGGGGTCAGCGACATACGCTTACCATTCCGTTCAAACAACGGCTGCCCTAACAGTTTTTCTAATTGTGACAACGCCATGCTGGTCGCAGATTGTGTCAGCGCCAATTTCTTGGCCGCCACACTAACACTTTCATAACTGGCAACCGCTTCAAAGACAGCTATCTGTTTCAGCGTATAACGCATCAAAAAAACACCTAATTCATTGTTTAAAAAAGCTTTTGTCAATTGAATCACAAATCACTAAAGCAAGCTTTATCTGATATCAATTTAGCTTAACCATATCACATAAATTATCAATTTTTCTTTTGATTGATTTCCGCCTAATTTGATTAGGCCGGTCACCACAGCACTGCGGTAACGGCACTTATCAAACCTTGGAGAAACAGTATGACTTTACAGGAGGCGACGAGCAGCAGATGAAACTTATCGAGAACAAATCTGAAACCGCTGGCTTAGAGCTGCCGGAGAGGATGACCCAAACAGCAGAGCAGTATGGATACAAAAAAGTGGTGAAAGCACCAGCCACTTCCATCGCCCTTGCCGTGACAGCGGGCATCTTCATTGGCCTAGCCTTTATCTTTTACATTACCGTGACCACAGGTAATCACGAAGCATCGTGGGGACTATCTAGATTGGTTGGCGGCTTTGCTTTCAGCATTGGCCTCGTACTGATCGTCATTTGTGGCGGCGAACTGTTCACCAGCACCGTGCTCACCTCTATTGCACGTGCCAGTAAGCGCATCTCTCATCGTCAGCAATTGGCTTGTTGGGGGCGTGTCTATCTGGGCAATTTTGTCGGTGCTTTAGTACTGGTGGCTTTGGTCTATAGCGCCAAGCTCTACATGCTCGACAGTGGCCAGTGGGGGGTGAATGCCCTACAGATCGCACAACACAAATTACATCATGGATTTGGTCAGGCCGTTGCCCTTGGGGTTCTTTGTAACATGCTGGTTTGTCTCGGTATCTGGATGACATTCAGCAGTGAAGATGTGCTCACTAAGGCGTTATTGGTTGTGCTTCCAGTGGCTCTATTTGTCAGCACAGGCTTCGAACACTGCGTTGCCAATATGTTCATGGTACCGCTGGCTATAGCGATTAAATCAGGTGCAGGCCCAGACTTTTGGGCTGCAACAGGCATGTCTGCGCAAGCATTCAGTGACCTGACATTCAGCAACTTTATTTTCAACAACCTCATTCCGGTCACCCTAGGCAACATCATCGGCGGCGCCATGTTTGTCGGCCTGACCTACTGGGGAATTTACCGTCGTCCAACACTCAAATCTGAATCAAAAATAGTAAATCATTTAGACAAAATTAAAGGAACTACCATCATGAAAAACAGCAATGTCACTCTTCAAGTTAAAGAATTTATGCACGCTCCTACTGCCAGCCTGACTGAAAGCACCAACTTAATGGATGCACTGACAGCGATGCTCAGCCTCCACCAGACAGGTATGCCAGTGGTTAACAGCAATCATCAGCTGGTAGGCTTTATCTCTGAGCATGATCTACTGCGTGAACTCTGGTTAGCGGATTACGAACTCAGTGCAGAAAAAACAGTTGGCAGCATCATGCGTCGTGAAGTGGCAACCGTAGCGCCGGGCGACTGCCTGATTAAACTGGCTGAGTTTATCTCGGTTGACCGTGAGAAGGTCTACCCGGTGACCGATAGCGGCTTCGTTTTAAGCTACAAGGCGCAATCACTAGAAGAGCGCTTAGCTGAAGCAGATGTGAGCCGCCCGAAGATATACCCAGTGGTTGAGAATGGGGTATTAGTCGGCACCATCAGCCGTACCGACATCATGTATGCCTTTTTCAAAGCCTGCGGCGGCAAGGATGATTCACTGCACAGTAAAGTGACCCATCAGGCAGCCTAACGCCAAAGCGTAATAATAAACAATGGCTTCAATCTCTGGATTGAAGCCATTTATTGTTTTAGCCGCTGAGTAGCCACAGCCAAGTTAAAGCGCCACTTCGCAACAAACAAAATAGTATTGGGCAGGATCATCAGAGTGATTGTTGTCTGCTGACATAACGATAATAAAATGAAAAAGCTACACTTCATAAACCATCCCGTTTTCGGTCATTTGTAGATGAAGCTTTTCCAAGCCAATTTTGTTAACGATAGCTGGTCAGCCCCAATCAATGAGAAATCATTACCGGATGCTGAATTGGTGTTGGTCTTTGGCACTCAACAAAGTTACCGGCAACAGTATCCGCTGCTGCATAAATGCTTTCCTGATGCCGAATTCGTCGGCTGTAGTACCGCTGGTGAAATCAGTGACATAAGCGTTGCAGATGACAGCCTGTCATTAACCGCGATACACCTACAGCACAGTTGCTGTAAGGTGGTGTCGGCACGGCATACCAGCGCCCTTGATAGTGAAACCATGGGCAAGCAACTGGCTAAGCAGCTTGATTTGACGGCGCTAAAACACACCTTAGTTTTCTCTGAGGGGATCAATATTAATGGCACCGCTCTGGCTCGCGGTTTAACCACAGTTTTAGCAAACAGATGTTTAGTCAGTGGTGGATTGGCTGGAGATGGCGACCGCTTTGCAGCCACCTATACCTGGCACAATGAACAGGTCCATCAGAACCAAGTCATCGCCGTCGGCTTATATGGTGATCGACTGGAAGTCGGCCATGGCTCGTTAGGCGGCTGGGATCCCTTTGGCCCACCACGCAAGATCACTGCGGCGAAAGATAATGTATTGCTGCAACTTGATGGGCAATCGGCATTAACCTTGTATAAGAAATACCTTGGCGAGTATGCTGCTGACCTGCCCGCCTCTGGCTTGCTGTTTCCGCTCAGTGTAAAGGTCGATGAAGATCAACCCGCGGTGGTCCGCACCATTCTTGGCATCAATGAACAAGAACAAAGCATGACTTTTGCCGGTGATATGCCGCAAGGCTGTTATGCACAACTAATGAAAGCCAATTTCGATCGCCTGATCGATGGCGCGACCGGCGCCGCGCAAGCCACCTCAAAAATGCTAAAGCATTCGCCACAATTGGCGATATTAGTCAGTTGCGTAGGCCGAAAAATGGTTTTGAAACAGCGTATTGAAGAAGAAGTGGAAGCCGTCAAAGAATTGCTTGGGGCAAATACTGTACAATGCGGCTTCTACTCTTATGGTGAGCTGTCTCCAGTAGTAGAAACCGGAGACTGCGCATTGCATAACCAAACCATGACAATCACAACGATAACTGAGCTGTAGCCAAGATGCATAGACTACTGGCACGCCAACTAAAGCGTGCCAATATTGATTTGACTGAGTTGCCCGAACAGATCCAGCAACTACTTGTCACTGTCGAACAAGCCTACGAACAGAATGATGAAGACCGAGCACTGGTTGAGCGCTCGCTCGAACTAATGTCTGCAGAGCTGGTCGAGCAGAACGCCCAACTTTCCAGTCGTGTTGCCACACTCAATATTACTCTGGATGCGATCCAGGATGCCGTTATCGTTGTCGATCGTCAGGGCAACTACTTAGCATACAACCAACCGGCGACACACCTGTTTGGCATCGTCGCGAAAGATCCCTCACAACAGAATGAAGTTGTGCTGCTGGATACGCTAGCCGCCCAGCTAGAGATACCAGGTGATCTGTATGCCATGTTGCATGCACTTGAAGATAATCCACTGGCTGAGTTAACCGGGGTGTTAAGCCTAAAAGATGCCCGTTATCTGGAGTACTGCTCGCGTCCAAAGATAATTGATAGCGAACTCTCAGGTCGGGTGTGGAGCTTTCGCGAAGTCACCGAGTTAAAGCGCAAAGAAGCGCAGATCCGCTTTCAAGCTTGCCACGACGCTTTGACCGGTCTGCCCAACAGGCAACTGTTTGTCGATCGCCTTGAACAAGCATTACTGAAAAAGAAACGCTCACAAAGTTTCCTCGCGGTTTTGTTTTTGGATCTCGACCACTTTAAAGACGTCAACGACCTGCTCGGCCATGAATCTGGAGACAAGCTCCTATGCACTGTTTCAAAGCGCATTACAGAGTGCTTGCGGGAACAGGATACCCTGGCACGTTTCGGTGGCGATGAATTTGTACTTCTGCTCGACGGTATTAACGCTGAAAGCGAAGCCGATGCTATTGCCAAGCGAATTCTCAATGCCCTTGCCGCGCCATTTGAAGAGCTAAACGAACAGATTAAGATATCCACCAGCATCGGTATCGCCTTCTCGCCCCGCCACGCAACCACCGTCGATGACCTGATCCGTAAAGCCGATATGGCGATGTATCAAGCCAAAGCGGCAGGACGAAATACCGCGGCCAGCTTTCAACCGCAGATGGAAGCACAAGCGTTACACCGCTTGTCTTTGGAATCTCGCCTGCGCAACGCGGTAAGTGACAACAACTTAGAGCTCTACTTCCAACCCAAGATCCATACCAAAGGGATGCGCCTCATCGGCTTTGAAGCCTTAGTGCGCTGGCACTGTCCTGAGCATGGCATTATTTCTCCCGGTGAGTTTATTCCCTTGGCCGAGGAGAGTGATCTCATCTTAGAGATTGGTCAGTGGGTGCTGCGCCAGGCCTGCCAACAGTTAGCCCTTTGGCGTGAACTGGGGCATGCCACTATCGGTATGGCAGTTAACCTGTCTGTAAAGCAGCTCTATCAAGAAGACTTTTTGGCGCAAGTACAAGCACTGCTTGATGAATTTCATATCACCCCTGGATTATTAGAGTTAGAGATCACCGAAAGCATGGTGATCGGAAATATCGACTCAACCATCTCTGTGTTGCAAGCGCTGCGCGCCATGGGGGTTAAAGTAGCGATTGATGACTTCGGTACTGGCTATTCCAGCCTGAATTACCTACGCCAACTGCCAGCAGACACACTTAAAATCGATCAAAGCTTTGTCGCCGCGCTGCATGATTCGCCTTCAGATCTGGAGATTATTAAAACCATTATCTCCGTGGCACATACGCTCAACTTTATGGTAGTGGCGGAAGGGGTTGAAGACCTACATACGCTGTCGATCCTAGCAGATGCGAACTGTGACGAGGTGCAGGGCTATCTGCTCAGTCGCCCGATGCCTGCAGAACTGGTCGAGAACTTCCTGCAACCGGAACATATTAACCGCCTTTATGAAGCATTGAATTCATAGCGAGACTGCACTGCTCAGACCACGGCTTCCCATCGGGGGGCTGTATCAGCTAAAATACGTCCCTGTGACACGGTTTTAAAAACAAGGTAAACGCGGATGAAAGTCGTCGACTTCATAAAAAAGAAAAGCGAGATCCTGGCGCAAGCACAGCACCAGTTTCAATTAAAGGAATGGATCTCGCCCACAATCCGTGACTATTGGACTGAGTTTTTAAATAAAGCGAACAATACCCAACTGGCCTCCTGGGTACGAGAACACCCACTCCGTCCACTCGCTAACGACAACGCAGAAGCTCAGCCGAAAGCGATTGTTTTACACCCTGAAGCACAAACACTGTTAATCGAGTTATCCAACCATATTGGCCAGGAGATCCATGTGGGCGAGTGGCTGGAAATCGATCAACAACGGATCGATCAGTTCGCCGAAGTCACTATGGACTTTCAATGGATCCACACAGATCCTGAACGTGCTGCGGCAGAATCACCTTTTAAGACCACCATCGCCCATGGCTTTTTAACGCTTTCTTTATTGCCAGTATTAACAGAAAGCGTGAATCCGGATGAGCCAATGTACCCAACCGCTAAGATGGCGGTAAATTATGGCCTTAATCAGGTTCGCTATCCCTATCCGGTGAAGGTAGGCAACAAGCTGCGCGCACGTACCCGCTTAGCCAAAATCGAACCGATCAAGCGCGGACTAGAACTAACTAAAGAGATCACCATCGAGATCGAAGGCTGTCGCCGCCCTGCATGTGTGGCTGAATCTATCGTTCGACTCTATTTCTAATTTCAATCATATTTTGTGATAAGCGGAGGCTCTCGAGCCTCCGCTTTGTTGTTGTGTCGGCCAAACACCGAAACATAAGCTTTAGCTGAACATTTTTTCACCAGCTGATATAATTCGCGCCCCAAACGGCCCGGTGCCGGTTTTCGAGAGTATTAAATGCAGCACGCTGAACAACCACTTTTCTCCTATCCCAAGTACTGGGCCGAATGCTATGGCACGGCTCCGTTTCTTCCTATGTCCAAGAAAGAGATGGACGCCCTCGGTTGGGATAGCTGCGATATTATCATTGTCACTGGCGATGCTTATGTCGACCATCCTAGCTTCGGCATGGCAGTGATTGGCCGAATGCTGGAGTCTCAAGGCTTTCGAGTGGGGATTATCGCCCAGCCAGACTGGACCAGCAAAGACGCATTCCAGGCGCTGGGGAAACCGAATCTATTCTTCGGTGTCACCGCGGGTAACATGGACTCGATGATCAACCGCTATACCGCCGATCGTAAACTCCGCCATGACGACGCTTACACGCCCAATAACGAAGGCGGTAAACGTCCGGATCGTGCCGTCACGGTTTACACCCAACGCTGTAAAGAAGCTTATAAAGGCATACCGGTTGTCATCGGCGGCATTGAAGCCAGCCTGCGCCGCATCGCCCATTACGACTATTGGTCAGACAAAGTCCGCAAATCCGTGCTGTTTGATTCCAAAGCAGACTTACTGGTATACGGCAATGCAGAACGCCCCCTGGCAGACATTGCACACCGCTTTGCCGAAGGGAAAAGCATCAGTGATATGCAGGACATTCGTGGCACCGCGGTGCTGCGTAATCAACCGCTCGAAGGCTGGTCAGGCTTAGACTCCACCCATCTCGATGGCCTGCGAAAAATAGATCCACTGCCGAATCCTTATCAGGTGGAGGATGTCAGCACCTGCAGCGAAAAGTCTGCTGCCGAAGAAGCGGCGGCACCGGAGACGGCACAGGCGATCACTGTGATGCCGTTTAATGCCAAAGCAGATAAACGTAAACCGTGGGAATACACCTATATCAAACTGCCTGCCTATGAGCGGGTGGCGGAAGATAAGTACCTTTATGCCCACGCCTCTCGGGTAATGCATCAGGAAACCAACCCCGGCTGTGCTCGCGCACTGTTTCAACAAGCTGGCAATCGCTGGGTGTGGGTTAACCCACCAGCTTATCCGCTGTCCACCGACGAGATGGACCGGGTGTTTGGCATGGCTTATCAACGCATCCCCCACCCCAGTTATGGCAAAGCGAAGATCCCCGCTTACGACATGATTAAGACCTCAGTCAACATCATGCGCGGCTGTTTTGGTGGCTGTTCATTCTGCTCCATCACCGAGCATGAAGGGCGCATCATTCAAAGCCGATCTGAAGATTCGATTGTTCAGGAGATCGAAGAGATCCGCGACAAGGTCCCCGGATTTACCGGCGTGATCTCCGATCTTGGTGGCCCTACCGCCAACATGTATCGGCTTAACTGTAAAAGCCCAAAAGCAGAACAGACCTGTCGCCGCTTCTCCTGTGTTTATCCGGATATCTGTCACCACATGGATACCGACCACACACCGACCATCAACTTGTATCGTCGTGCCCGCGATATCAAAGGGATCAAGAAGATCCTGATCGCTTCCGGTGTCCGCTATGATCTGGCTGTAGAAGATCCACGCTATGTGAAAGAGTTAGCCAAGTATCATGTCGGTGGCTACCTGAAGATCGCCCCAGAACATACCGAGCAGGGCCCGCTGAAACAGATGATGAAGCCGGGCATGGACACCTACTACAAGTTTAAAGAGCTGTTCGACAAGTACTCGAAAGAAGCAGGCAAAGAGCAGTATCTGATCCCTTACTTTATCTCCGCGCATCCCGGCACCACCGACAAAGATATGGTGAACCTGGCGCTGTGGCTAAAACAGAACCGCTTTAAGCTGGATCAGGTGCAAAACTTCTATCCATCGCCTTTAGCCAATGCCACCACCATGTATCACACCGAAGTGGATCCGCTGCATAAAGTGAATCACAAGGTAGGCAAGATCCCCGTAGCCAAGAAAGGCAGACAGCGTAAGTTCCACCGTGCCCTGCTGCGTTATCATGCACCGGAAAATGCCGATCTGATCCGTGAAGGGTTGAAGAACATGGGATTAAGCCAGTTGATTGGTAACGGCCCCAACCACCTTGTCGCGCCCGCCACGCACACTAGCCGTGGTGGTAAAGCGTCCGTAGACGGCGGACAAAAAGCCCAAAGTGGCAGAAATCGCCCTGCACCATCACAACGCGGCTTAACCCGTTTTAGTAGCGACCAGCCACTAGGTGCACGCAGCCATGATGAACAGCCCAAACGCGGCACCGGTAAGAAAAAGGCATCTGGTAAGCAGGCACAAAAAGGTCGTCACAACGGCGGCAATGAAGCAAACCGCCCCAATGGCAAAGGCGGCCAAGCTAAAGCAGGTCAAACTAAAGCAGGTCAGAGCAAAAGCGGTGCGCGCCCTACTCCACGGAACAAAGTGGGCCAAAAAGGAAAGAGCGCCCCGCGTCCGCGCTAGGAGCGCCGTTGATCAGCCCTAGCACTAACAATATTAAGCCTCCGTTCGCGGGGGCTTTTTAGTCATTACCCATCTTACTGTTGCAATTTCACTCCGCTTTGTCGAAATTAACCTGATGATAAAGCGGCGCATCAACCACCGATAATTAGTAGCAGGACTATGGCGAGCAACGAGATAATGACAGATAAAACCCAACTCCAAGGCGGCTGCCTATGTGGCGCTATCCGTTATCAGACAAGCGCGATGCCATTCGCCGCAGATCACTGCCACTGCCGCCAATGCCAAAAACATACTGGTGCTGTAGTCGCCAGTTGGATGGATTTTAAGACCGAGCAGGTCAGCTGGACGAAGGGAACGGTCAACGAATACCCATCATCAGAATATGTTCGTCGTGGTTTTTGCCCTGACTGTGGGTCGACACTCACCTATCGCGACACCCGCCATCCCGATTACACCACCATGACCATCGCCACGTTAGATAAGCCCAGTCAGGTGCAACCCACCTACCATATTCACACGGATAGCCAGGTCTCCTGGTTAGTGATCGATGACGACTGCAAAAGATTTCCACAGGGCTGTACAGAAGAGAGCAACAGCTGAGGTATTCATATAAACACAGTGCATTGCTCGTCGGTTATACCACCAAGGTTTGTCGCTCTCGTGATAACCGCTTAAAAATATATCGCACTGTCTGGAACAGATATAGCAAGCTCAGACCCATATTGGATCTGAGCTCTAGATAGCAGATTAACCGCCAAGCTTATCGAGTAAACCGCCTTCTAACTTCTCTTTGGCTTTCTCTTTCACTTTCTCTTCGGCCAATTTTTTCAGTTCCTCGGTCACCCGTTTTTCAACTTGCTTGGTAATCTGAGAAACAATCTCCGAGGTAAGTTGCTCAGGTGTCAAACCCTTGCTGGCACTGCCGAGATTGGTCAGGGCGATGGTTGGCATGGTGATCTTATGCTCACCAAACTGCTCGGTCATCAGGGTGACGGCATTATTCGACAGGGTAAACTTCTCCACCGCCAGTTTCACATCGGCACCAGCTTCAGCAGGTTGGCTCTCTTTTGGCTGTTGTTCCGCCGGTTTCTGCGCACCGGATTGCATTCCTTTCAGCAACGCTTGGAGGTTAGTGCTACCACCTTTCTGCTCGGCGATCAGCTTGGCACCATCCACCTTAATCTCATTGATGACATACACATCTTTGGTCAACGAAGCCGGGTCTATATCGAGCACAATGTCATTCAGGTCAAATAGATAATCAGAGCCGAAACCTGTCGGATTGCCCAATGTCAGCCCTTGCAATTCACCCCGTCCATCAGTCAATTTGATATTGACGCTATCAAGGGTCACTTCCACCTTGGTGACGTCACTGCCCACTTTTTCCACCAAGGTTTTTACGATACTGTCGAGATTGCTCAACACGCCGTATATCAAGACCCCTGCGACGATCACCACCACACCAACGATCCCTAATAACCACTTACCTACTTTCATTTGTTGTTACTCCCTAACATAAAGAAAAATATCGCTTTTAATCATAGAAGATCGTCAGCGATAAGTAGCCTTAAAACGCCAATTTTTGTACCCTGTCGCTTGTTAAATCGAGAGTTTTTGATTAAACCCCATTCAGGTCGATAGCTATCCCCCTGAAGTTCGATCTATCCTTAACGGCAAACTAGCAGCGGAATATGATAAACGTGCGTACAACTGATCTGGTCGATGGTTTTCGACACTCCTCTCCCTACGTTAACGCTCACCGCGGTAAGACGTTTGTCATTATGCTCGGCGGCGAAGCGATCAAGCACGAGAACTTCCGTAATATCATTAATGATATATCCCTGCTAAATACCTTGGGGATCCGCATTGTATTGGTCTACGGCGCTCGGCCACAGATAGATGAAGCGCTCACCAAAGCGAAAATTGCCTGCGAATACCACCAACATACCCGTATTACCGACGCCGATTCGTTGGATGTTATCTCCGGCGTGGCAGGCTCGCTGCAGCTACAGATCATGGCGCGGTTATCGATGAGCTTGGCCAATACGCCGATGCAGGGCACACAGATAAACGTGGTCAGTGGCAACTTTGTGATTGCTCAACCCCTTGGCGTCATCGACGGCATCGATTTTTGTCACAGTGGCAAGGTACGACGGATTGATGTGGCTGGCATTAACCGTCAGCTCGATCAAAACTCCATTGTTATCCATGGTCCCGTCGCCGCATCGGTTACCGGCGAAAGCTTTAATCTGACCGCCGAAGAGGTGGCCACACAGATAGCCATCCGTATCAAAGCAGATAAAGTGATTGGCTTTTGCGCCGACCAAGGGTTACTAGATCCCGATGGTCAGGTGATCGCCGAGCTGATGCCATCAGAAGCCGAAGCACTGCTGCAAAGCTATGACGACGGTAAAGCCAACTGCTCAGCGGCCAAGCCTTTCCTGCTCGCAGCCATTAAGGCTTGCCGCAGCGGTGTGCCCCGCTGCCATCTAATTAGTGGTGAAGTGGATGGTGCGATCCTGCAGGAGTTATTCTCTCGCGAGGGTATCGGCACACAGGTAGTGACTGAGCCTGCAGAACAGGTACGTCAGGCACGGATTGATGATATTGGCGGTATTTTGAACCTGATCCGGCCGTTGGAAAAACAGGGGATTCTGGTGCGCCGTTCACGGGAACAGCTAGAGGTGGAGATTGACCGTTTCACCATTTCTGAACGAGATGGTTTAGTGGTGGCGTGTGCAGCCCTCTACCCGTTTGAAGACAGCCATGTCGGTGAACTGGCCTGCCTGGCCGTGGATCCCGAATACCGCTCTGCTGACCGCGGTACAGAACTGGTACGGATGATCCAACAAAAAGCCAAACGGATGGGTATCGAAACACTGTTTGCCTTAACCACGCACAGTATTCATTGGTTCTTAGAGCATGGCTTTGTCCCTGCCGATGTGTCCGACCTACCGCCGCAAAAACAGCAGATGTATAACCTGCAGCGCCGCTCTAAGATCCTGAAAATGGAGATCTAACAAAATCAGTTATGTTGAGGTCAGGTCGATCACACCACCAGATCGATCTGTTGCAAGGTACCGGCGGGTCCCTCATTACGCAGGAAAAATCCGGTCGACCTCACCGCGCCCTGTAAGCTCATGTCGCTATCCTTCAGCATGAACGGGGTGCTTTCACTGCCCACATACAGCGCCATCACATCCACATCGGCCAAACTCAGCCATTGCTCTGTCTGTGGCTGCCACAGTCGTAGCTGATTAAACACGCTGTCGCCCTGATCAACAAAGCCGTTACCATCTTCATCAAATGCCGCCAGATCAGCAAAACCATTGCCGCTGAGCGCACCAAACAGTTCACGCCCATCATCAACCTCACCGTTACCGTTGCTATCCAACACCAGATAAAAACTCTGCTTCCCCAGCATGGCAACAGACTCGGTTTCGCCGTCTGCATCCAGATCTATTTCATGTTTCTGCTCACTGAGCGACACACCATTGCCTCCCAGGTTCAACACCAGCGGGTCTTTCAACGCACCAGCAGTAGTCGCAGACAGATTCACTTGCTGCTGATCTCTGGCCATCATCAAGGATACGGAGAACACCTGGCTGTCACCATTTGCCAACGTGACTTGACCACTGGCACTAAAACTCATCCGCTCTTGCTCCGACACCCGCTCAATCACCAACACCGGCGTGTCATCAACGGGGGCGGTCATCTCAACGGACAGCTGCGCCTGTGCCGAATAGGTGAAGCCGGCCGCCGCAGCGGATTGCTGCGGTAGGTGATCGAGGGCAAACAGCTCAAACTTACGTCCTGCCAGCGCTTCCATCATCTGCACCGCCACCCGCAGTTCCGGAGTCAGCGGCAACGCGTCTAGATCGGGCACAGCATCGCTGGCTTCGGGGCTAATTAGAGAGAGGTTGGCTAAAGAAGAAGCTGAGTTGAGATTGGCACTGGCAGCCAGTCGCTGGGCTTGTTGTTGTGCTAAATCGGCTTCAGCATTCGCCAAACCCGCCTGCACAGCCGAGGGCTGTGCTGCAGTCTGTGGCGCGGTATTACGATTGCTCGCAGGCAGGCCCTCGCCACGGCGCACAATCTCCCGTGACTGCTCACGGGAGGCAAAGTGGCTCGACTGTGTCTGCAAACGATCGAGAATCAGGGCTGTCATAGGTATCAATTAACTTCATCAATAGAGATACCTAGGTTATCGGCAGGAGATGGATGAGCGAGAGCCCATCCATTAGACATTTTAGATATAAATAGAGGCTAGATATAACGCTTTGCTAATTCAGCCTCTAACAGTGGTTATTCAGCCTGCAACTGGCAACCATGTGCTGGCTCACAGACTATTGCGCCGAGCTTTTGGAAACCCTGATCTGGCGTGGCAGCATAGAGCGACACAGCCGTTTTACTCAGGTTAGCCGCGACAATCGCGCTTTCCGCGAACGGTTGTTGCTGCGCTGCACTGAGTGCCGATAGCGCCTTGCGGATAAAAGCTTGCCGGGTCTGGATCAGCTCGGCAAACCAAACCTGTTTATCCTCCAGTGTCGCTTTATCTTCCGCACGCCCAGCAGCACCGAGCAGTTCGACGGCAACCACCTTTCCGTGGCGGTCAATATATTCAGCAGACATGGTGTATACCCAACTGGCAAATGCCGGACTGTCAGCAAAACAGGCATACATGCTGTATCGCACCGGTAGCACCCCATGTTTTGCTTGGATATCAGCAACGTTGCCGCATTGCGACAATGTCACTTTGCCATCACGATGGGCAGTGCCGCCTTTCAGGTAGTGCGCCAATATCTTCTGGTTAAATAGCGAAAAATTCTGATCCCGCAACTCGGCATCCTGCAGCGTGCCAAACTCTGCTGCTAAGTAACCGGAGAAACGCCGATTAGCCTCTGTCACGGCTAATGTTTGCTCACCATTCATACCAGACACCATGGCCCATTCGATCATCTGACTGGCCAGAGGATCCGTTGCCGTCACTGGCGTATAGATCGATGCATCTGCGACTGGCTCACAGGCACTAAGCAGCAAGGCGGAAAACAAAAGGCCAGTCAGTCTGGCAGTCATTGCAGGTCGGCAATACGAAATAAGATTTAACGTCATTATCTATCCAATTAATGGTCAGCTAGCTTTACCAGTAAGGCAACACACTCGCTAGCTGTGGGGATTATCTTTTATCAGCGGCTCTGGCAGTTCACTGCCACAAAATTTACAAAACTCGGCGTCAGCCTCGTGACCACCGCGCTCACACTGAGTGCAACGCGTTAAGCTACGTTGGCGCAAGATCTCTGTCGATAACTCAGCGGTCACAATACCGGTCGGCACTGCAAGAATGGCATAGCCAGTGAGCATCACTAATGCGGCGACAGCCTGCCCTAACGGCGTTTGTGGTGAAATGTCGCCATAACCGACTGTGGTCAACGTCACCACCGCCCAGTAAATAGAGATCGGAATACTGGTAAAGCCATGCTCTGGCCCTTCAATAGCAAACATCAACGCGCCAAACAAAACGATCAGCACACCGACAGACAGAAAGAACACCAGAATTTTACGTTTTGACTGCACCAGAGAGCGGATCAACACATTGGCTTCACCCAGATAGCGCACCAGTTTCAGCACTCTGAAGATGCGCAACACACGCAACAAACGGATCAGTAGCAAGTACTGCGCGCCCGCCACCAACAGAGCCAAATAACTCGGCAATACGGCCAACAAATCGACCACGCCAAAGAAAGAGCGGGCATACGCCAAGGGTTTCGGCGATATCCACAACCGCAACAGGTACTCAGCGGTAAACAGCAGAGTAAAGCCCCACTCCAATGACCAGAGTACGGATTCAAACTCACTGTTGAATCCCTCAACAGAATCGATCACCACCACCACGACACTCAACAGGATGGCAATGATTAAACTGATATCGTAATAGCGTCCAGCACGGGTTTGTGTGCCAAAAATAATCTCGAACAGCTGGGTTCTTGCAGATTGCAGATTCATTTGCAGTGTAGGCTTCAAGTCAGTTCAATTGAGTTTAATAAACAACGAAATAGGCGACTACTTTCGCCAACTCATTGCACAATTACAACCTGTGATGGTGGATAACTTGATATATGCTTAGCTATTGGCCAAAAGGAAGTTACCTATGATCACGCTTTATGGTTACCCACGTACCCGCTCACTCCGCGTCTCCTGGACGTTAGAAGAACTCCAACTCCCCTACAGTTATCAGCTGATAGACCTGAAAAAAGCACAACACAAACAAGCTGAGTTTTTAGCGATTAACCCTTTCGGCAAAATTCCAGCCCTTGCTGATGGCGACTTGGTGCTCACAGAGTCTGCCGCTATTTGCCTCTATCTGGCTGAAAAGGCGGGCAAGTTGTTACCAGAAAAAGGCTCGCATGCATCCGGTCTACACCATCAATGGGTAAATTTTATCGGCAACGAACTAGAGCAACCGCTGTGGACAATGGCGAAACACAGATTTGCCCTGCCGGAACATCTGCGCCATGAAGCGGTGATAGAAACAGCCGTTTGGGAGTTTGAACAAGCCTTGGCAACCGCGGAAGCTTGGCTGCCAGAACAAGGCTACCTGCTTGGCGACGACTTCCATATCGCCGACATATTGCTCACCCACACACTGAACTGGGCAATGACATCGGAGCAGCGCTTGCCCAGCAAGCTAGCGGCCTACCGAAAGCGGGTAAAATCAAGGCCAACCATGGCTAAAGCGCTAGAAAAGGAGCTAAGTCACCTATAAGATTGAGTCTATTGCTGTTGCGATTGTTTTCCCATCTCCAACAACAGTCGCAACAATCTCTTATAACTCCGGCAAAAAGGACACCACCGTGGTTGTAGTTCGACTGTTATCTAAATGCGTCTTAGCCTGTGGTTTATTGTCTCCTGCTTTAAGCGCCACGCCTAATAACCTCACTGTGGGTTATGGCTATCACAACGCGCCACCCTACGCGATCATTTCAACCGGTACCCTGCAAAGCGGCATCATCAAAGATATCGCTGACGCGCTGGCCGCAAAAGCCAATATCAAAGTCAGCTTCAAAGAGGTCAACCGGCTCGATTTAGATAACCAGCTGAATTCAGGCGAACTGGATATGAACTGTATTGCCAATCCGGCATGGTTCAAGCAACCGGAGCGGTTCGTTTGGTCCGGCCCACTCTTCGTAGAACAGGATCGGCTATACGGACCACCAGATGACAAACGTAAAGTGGATGAAATTGGCGATCTATCGTTAACCCGCGTCGGTACCATACGGGGCTTTCACTACCCCACGCTGGAGTCACAGTTTGAACAACACAATATCCA
Source organism: Corallincola holothuriorum (assembly GCF_003336225.1). NCBI lineage: Bacteria > Pseudomonadati > Pseudomonadota > Gammaproteobacteria > Alteromonadales > Psychromonadaceae > Corallincola > Corallincola holothuriorum. Next base: position 270,390 of record NZ_QPID01000005.1, on the reverse strand, counting down.
ACGTAGTGATGCATCCAAACATGCTGACAACTTTGCCGCCTTGCTCAACCAACAAGTTGACTATGTTATCGCCGACAATATAACCACCAATTATCTGGTACACAGCTCGGGGGAACAGAGGTTCACCCAACACCAATTGAAAATTTCCGAGCATCAGGTGCACTGTATGTTCTCAGCCAAATCGAAGTTTGATACCAAACAGCTCGCTAGCTTGTTAGATAAACTGGCTGAAAGTGGTGAGATAGACAGGATCATCAACCATTATGCAGGTGAAGTACCCGGCGGCCGCTAAGCCACCGGTTTTATCGGCTGGAGAAATGCGTCGTTAAACGACGATTTATAACGGTGGGAACGGTGCCAGAATATCAACCACACTCTGGCGGATCATCACATCACGCTCTTCTGGCGCCACGTTTTTCTTCACCCGACTGCTCATAGAACCACGCCAGATCACCTGCTTTTTTACCGGATCAATCATATCGATCAGCAAGGTGCCAACCTGGTACTCTCGAACACGGGTATTGGAAACGCCAAAACCACCAACACGATCGCGGTGATAGCTGCGATACCCCCAACGACTGTAATAATTATCCACGTTGTACTTGGTATCAATCACCAGGTGATACGCCAACAAGACATCGGCCTGCTCACTATCAACCAAGGTCATCCCTCGACGTGACAACTCGGCATCCACCGACTCCTGCACCCGCAACGCATGTAAACTGGTGGTTTGCGCATCTTCCGGCGGCTGAGCCAACCAAGCATAAGTTTTCATCTGCAGAAAATCATAGCTGGTGTCGTAGTCCACATCTGTCCTCGGTTTGCTGGTACAAGCAAACAGGGTCATCATTAATATCAGCCCGACTAACCACTTCAGCGGGCTTAAAAATCGATGGTTCGCCATGCAGTCTCCTTTTTTCTACCTAACCAGTTCCGGCAACACCTTGAGTATGGCACTAAGATTGGCTTCACCTAACCGGCGGCAACGGTCTGGCGACCACCCTTCATCATGATCAGGGGTATCGATGGTGTCTTTAAACGGCATCTCCAAGGTCATCGCCAGGCAGTCAAACGTCTCGGCCATATAGTTGGTACAGATCCGCAGATCCGCAGTGCCGGGCGCATCAATCTCATAGCCATGCTCAGTTTGAAAATCTGGCGACGCAACCACCAACGCATCCATATAGGATTTCTGCAGCCCCGCCTGACGTGGCGTCCAGCTCGGATTACCCTCAGCACCAGCGATAAAGTTGTAGGGCAACGCCTCGTCGCCATGAACATCAAGACAGAAGTCCACCCCCGTCTGCTGCATCTTTGCACGTACATAGTAGACTTCAGGGCTGCGCTCTAATGTCGGCGTCTGCCATTCACGATTAAGATTGGCACCACAAGCGTTCGTCCGCAGATGACCACGACGACTACCATCAGGATTCATATTCGGTACCACATAAAACACCGCTTTATCTAGCACCGTACGCGCCACTGGATCTGACTCATCCAATAAACGCTCAAGAAAACCTTCCATCCACCAAGAGGCCATAGTTTCACCGGGGTGTTGGCGACCAATGACCCAACAGGTCAACTTACCTTCACCTGGCTCACCAATGGTCAGCAGATCCATATCCTGACCATCCAAAGTCTGACCGAGCACCTCGGTACTCACTAACGGTGAATGCTGCAAACTGGCAATAAAGTCCGCACAACGCTCAGTAGAATAAGGCGCAAAATAGGCGTAATAGACGGAGTTTAACGACGGTGTATGTTTGATCGTCAACGTGTCACCATCAAATTCACTGTCGACACGAAACCAGTATTCCCGATCGTAAGACGCCACCGCCTGATAGCCTTGCCAACCTGGGGGGTAGGCTGACTTCGCCAGATCAGTTAACTTAATCTGGCAAGTCTGCTCAGCGGCACCGCTTAAGCGAAAATAAAACCACTGGTAAAAATCAGACTGATTGTCTTTTGGAATAGCTAACTGAATATCATCTGCGCGTTCGCAGGAAATGACCTCGATCTTACCACCGTCAAACTGGCTGGAAATCTTCATCGACTCTCTCTCTGGCTTGGGTTAGCAACCCTATTATTGTCTTTTTGTTAGTCAGTTAACTTCGGTGAGAAGTTCACCTCAGCACTGACAATAATCCAATATAACAAATCATACGTATCTCATTGTCTATACGAGTAATTAAACCTCTAACGTTTTTGTTAGCCAGCCGTGACAGTTATAGCTATGGTTAATGTCGAACAATCTAAGAATAAGGAACTCCCGATGATTAATGCACGTGCCGCCGTCGCCTGGAAAGCTGGCGCTCCGCTTACCATTGAAACCGTGCAAGTCGCGCCGCCAAAGGCGGGAGAAGTATTACTGCGCATGGTCGCCAGTGGCGTCTGCCACACCGATGCATTTACCCTTTCGGGCGATGATCCTGAGGGGTTATTCCCCGTTATTCTTGGTCATGAAGGTGGCGCCATTGTAGAAGAGGTAGGCGCAGGCGTAACCAGTGTTAGCGTCGGTGATCATGTGATCCCGCTCTACACCCCTGAATGCGGCAAGTGCAAATTCTGCCTGTCAGGGAAAACCAACCTCTGCCAAGCAATACGTGTTACCCAAGGCCAAGGATTGATGCCGGATGGCACCAGCCGCTTTAGCCTCGATGGTCAACCCCTGCTCCACTATATGGGCACATCGACATTTAGTGAGTACACCGTCGTACCCGAAATCGCGGTCGCCAAGATTAATAAGTCAGCACCGCTAGACAAAGCCTGTCTACTCGGTTGCGGCGTCACCACTGGCATTGGTGCAGTGCTCAATACCGCCAAAGTGCAGCCCGGTGACACCGTTGCCGTCTTTGGCCTTGGCGGTATTGGCCTATCCGTGATCTTAGGCGCACAGATCGCCGGCGCCGGACGCATCATTGCGGTGGATATCAACCCTGGCAAATTCGAATTGGCGAAGCAGTTGGGGGCCACAGATTGCGTCAACCCGAAGGATCATGGGGCAACGATACAGGAAGTGCTGGTCGAGATGACCGACGGTGGCGTTGACTTCTCGTTCGAGTGTATTGGTAACGTGGACCTGATGCGCTCCGCATTAGAGTGCTGCCACAAAGGTTGGGGCGAATCGGTGATCATCGGTGTGGCCGGTGCAGGTCAGGAGATATCCACCCGGCCGTTTCAACTGGTCACAGGCAGAGTATGGCGCGGCAGTGCCTTTGGCGGTGTCAAAGGGCGCAGCGAACTGCCCGACTATGTCGAACGTTACCTCAATGGCGAGTTCCCACTGGATGTGTTTGTTACCCACACCATGCCATTGGATGAGATTAACCACGCCTTCGATCTGATGCATGAGGGTAAGAGCATCCGCTCCGTGCTGCTGTTTGATAAGCCCTGATCTTACTCTCAACAAGAACCCGCAATAGCGGGTCTTTATATCATCGGCAGGAATGTGGCACTTACGACGCTGCACCTGCCTTTGTCAGCTTTCTGCCAGCCGCTCCCCTATATTTAGCCTGCTAACCCCCTAGTTCAGTAGATAAGCCTCGGCACACTTCTTGATGTATTAACTCTTTTAGCTTAATAGCCAACACGTCGATAGGTATTTATGAAGAGTGAGCTGGATTGGTCTAACTATCGTGACCAAGGCATGGGCGATGCCTACGCCGACATCCCCAAACAGGGGGGAGACTTCGCTAAAGCCATATCGGTATGTATTCGCAGCGGAGTTTGTGAACAGCAACAAACTGGCGTGATGTGCCCCAGCTTTCGCATCAGCAGTGATCCACACCTCTCCCCCGGCGGACGCGTCAAACTGCTAAAACAGATACTTAATCAGCCTGACATCGAATCACCAGTTAGCGATAAAACGCTCGACGCCGCGATGGATCAATGTGTCGCTTGCAAGGGATGCCAACGGGAGTGTGAAAACAACCTCGATATGGCACTGATAAAGACGGAATATCTCGCACAAAAGCTAAAAAATCAGCGCCTGTCTCTACGCAACCGCCTCTTCGCCTATCACCCCTTCCTGTTGCACAAATATCCCTGGTTAAGTCACCTGATCCGTTGGCGTAACCGCAGCAGTCTACTGGCATATTTGGGTGACAAATGGCTAAAAATCGCCGCCTCCGTGCCGCTACCAGAGGTTGCCACTAGGCCGTTTATTGCCAACCGTACCGTATACGAGCCACTCGCCTTTCGGGCAGGATTCAGTCATTCGGTGGTGTTATGGCTAGACAGCTTTACCACGCTGTTCAATCCAGAACAGGGCGAAGCAGCGCTGAAGTTGCTGCGCAAAGCAGGCTATAAAGTGTGGCTGATCGATCCACGCAGCTCTGCCAACGAAACGCCACTGGATAGTGGTCGAACTTTGCTATCTCAAGGGCTGGTCGCCGAAGCCCGCGAACAAGCTAAGCGCCTGCTACAAGCACTCAGCCCCCACATAGAGAAACAGCGCCCGATCATAGGCTTGGAGCCCTCCACCCTATTAATGCTGCGCGATGAATACCAAGCGCTGGGACTCGGCGAGATAGCAGCTAAAGCAGCTAAGCTAGCGCAACTACTGGAGGAGTTTATTGCCCGGGAGAAGATCAACGGGCGTTTCAACCTCAGTTTTAATAGCGGCAAACAACATGCGCCCATACTGGTTCACGGTCACTGCCACCAAAAAGCGGTCGGCGCAATGAGGTCGATGCGTAAAGCGCTGCGCTTACTGCCCGACTTAGACGTCAGCTTTATTAAGTCGAGCTGCTGCGGCATGGGTGGCACCTTTGGCTTGGAAAGCGAGCATATTGCGCAATCCCAGCAAATGGCCAACCTGTCACTGGTACCAAAAATAGTTGCGGCACCTGAAGCCGATCTAGTCTGTAACGGCTTTGGCTGCGGCCAGCAAATCTATGCCATGACTGGCCGCCGCCCCCGCCACCTGGCCAACGTACTGGCAGAGATGATAGAGGATGAGTAGATGCTATTTGCGCAGCGCGCGAAACAAGAAACTCATCGCGCCATCGCCTGACGGACAAGCGAAAACCGTTATCTCAGGCTATTCGCCCGCTAACGCGAAGGTGATAGCAAGATAGCCATTGCAAATCAGTGACTGCGAATTCGACTAGAAAACCAGCTAATAGCGACGATTACGAACAGATTTCAATCGATTCATAAATTAATGACCGATTTATGAAAAAAGTATCAAAACAAGCGTTGACACTCCACGGCCAGATAAGTAATATCTCGCGCCGTGGTGAGGGAGATGTCAACGGCAACGTTCATGCCCTATACACACCGCCGGCTTAGCTCAGTTGGTAGAGCAACTGACTTGTAATCAGTAGGTCGCCAGTTCGACTCCGGCAGCCGGCACCAAATTTAAGAGAAAGGCTTAACTCGAAAGGGTTAAGCCTTTTTTCTTTGTCTGATGAAAAATAGATGCAAAACAGAAATTCACGAAAACCGACCGCACAAAGATAAGCGGACGTGTCATCACAACTTCCTTAGCCATCAATCACTTAAAAGCACAGAAGCCAACTTAACGCTAGATGAGTGTTGCTGTTCTATATGTCGCGTGCGGTCTGTTGAATGAGCACGTAAGATGAATAGAACGCGACAACTAATCTCGAGACAGACCCGTGGCAATAGATGAACTGATTAGCAGGATTGAAGCACAACTGACTACTGGTCCATACGACCCTGCTGTGAATAAAGCATTAATTGCAGACGCAAAAGTGATGATGGCTGATGACCTCGCGGCAAGAAAGCGGCTTGGCCCACTGATTGGTCGCCTAAAAACCGCCCCCCCGCCAAGTAACGATGTGGATTTAAACTGGCTTGAGCTATCCCATGGTGGCATAGCCATTGGCCACCGACCCAAAATGAAACTGCTGAAAACTATGCGAGCATCTGGTGTCACCCACATTATGACCTTGCTGTCTGAAAAAGAGGGCGCTAAAGAGATTGGGCGGGCAGCAGAGCAGCAGGGGTTAACGTGGCTGTGGTTACCCTTGCCATCGGCTGAGCCTCCAGCACAAGATCGCATCGAAGCGATCAATGAACTATTTAGCCACTGCGTAGGTGCACTGCAAGCACAGGCCAAAATCTACATTCACTGTTCTGCGGGGATCCATCGTACCGGCATGATCGCTTATGCGCTCTTAAGGTACATGGGATTTAACTCTTCAAAGTCAGAATCCCTGTTAGCTGATTTACGAGGCGTAACCGCGAATGATGTGGGTGATCATAGAAAGCGCTGGGGTGATCAGTTTTCTAGTCAATAGCCTGATGTTAGTCCGAAAAGCGATTAGGCTAAAAACACCTGCAAAGGTATTCAATCAACACTAATCGTTACTGTTGCACTTCAAACTTGATGCTAAGATTTGACAACCCAGCCATACCTTTTTAAAAACACAGTAACCATGAAAAAGCTAACCATATAGATGGAACAAGATATTGTTGTACCCAACAACGCAAGCTCATTAAAAGCGTCATGAAACACTGTTTCGACAATTGGCAGCCTTGGAACGACGTAGCGTACAAAGATAACGGTTATTAAAAAACTATATATAAACCACCTTAGCTGGCCTAACCGACCAATCATGATGCCTGACACCATCCCCAAGAATACAACTGATGGCAAATAACCCCAGAAGATGACGAACGATTTCTCTGCTAGCCCAGACAACCCAACTATTTTTTGAACACTAACAAGAAGCCCGATCCAATTCGGATGCCCAATCACCAGCCAAGGGCTAGGTATAACAACTCCAGCCAAGATCCCCATAAGAGAACCTAAAAATTTAGTCATAGAATTTCTTCCAACCCTTGAAGAAAAATATTAGCTTACAGCTTAAGCCTGACAAAAATCATAACGCCGTAAGCACGGACAAAGGTCAGCGGCTAGCCGCGCAGTGCCCTTTGTCCTTGAGGTGCGCAGCGACGAGTTAGTGACTTGCTTTGTTAGGTGTATCACTAGCAGCAACTCCTTCGCATACGTACCACAATTCAACATCTAGCTTCTTACAACTCCAAACCTCTGGAGTTGTAAGCTTTACTGATTTTGATGGCGCAGGAATGAAATCAAATGACTGGTAGATATCGCCAAATACACCAGAGTCGTAAGTAACAAATCCAACACCACCTGAGCGTAAATCTACTTCTGCGCGCGAGATCCCAAGCGAGTGAAGCTTGGCACGAATCCCGTTGTACGCCTCTACTTCTTCGCTGGTTGGCTTATGGAAAAATGAACCGTCTACGATATCCGACTGCACATAGACGACAGTAAGTTCAGACATACTCAAAATTTCGGATTTTACCTCAGAGATTCTATCCAAATTTTGAGAAAGCCACTCCTCCTCCTTCTCACTTCCCATAAAACCACACCCAGCAAAAAGTAACACCAGTAGCGCGATTACACGTCGATAATTCAATTTTCCCTCATACACCTAACGTCAAAATTTGTGGCTAGCGACGAAGGAGCGAGTCCTTTGGCCCGCCGCGATAGCGGTTTCGAGCGGGACAACTTGCAACATTTTCTTGTTATGCATTAGCCAACTTGTCCACCAATAATTCATATCCATTTTTACTTAGGTAATCTTTTAAGCTTTCTAAGTACTTTCGCTCAGGAATTTGAATCTCTTTGTGCTCACCATCCCAATAATTAATTTCCACGAACCCATCGGGAATAAATTCGCCTTCTATTTCAATTTGGTACTCATCTAAGTCATTAGGATAAGTGACTCCATAAAAGCCATCATCACCACCAAATCCATGCCGCTTTAATGCGTACAAGACCAAACTCTCTTTAGTAGGCCAATTACTTGAAAATACCTGTTCGAGTATATCTGACTCATTCATAGTGAATAACGCCACGGGCAAAGGTCAGCGGCTTGCCGCGCTGTGGCCTTTGTCCCTGAGGAGCGAAGCGACGAGCTAGTAAGCATTGTTATAAGCGCTCCAAATCGGAGAAATCTTTGGAGACCATTGTTAACTCCCTGGTTTCATGACTCCACTCGTAGACCTCAGAGCTTAATGATTCATTCGCAACCAGAAATATCAAGAGATCTCCACAACCATTACTCGCAATAGCCACTGCGTTATCAGGGAAGTCATGCCACTCGCGCGCCTCATTAGTTTCGCGCAGGACATGATTGCAGGTACGGGCAATGCGTTTACGATCTGATTGGTCCAAAATCGGAAAGAGTTGCCAATCTTCTTCACCAACTACCAACTCGCCACCGTTGTTAATTGCCATGGCAGCTCGATAGCTGGAGGGTAGTTTGAAGCCAAGCTGGAGCTCAAACTGAGCCAAATACTTTTCTTCGAGATCAAAGGCCAATTGGATTTCCTTGAAGCTTCTAACGCCCGCATTACGGGCCGCAGTGTAGGCGCGAAGCGCCGAAACGGAGTTCCGCACCAGCTTTGCTGGGGCAAGCGTAGATGCGTTTGTTAAGGTTTTTTGCCACAAGTAACCTCTACTTGAGCAGTGTGAATTCCATCTTTTGTTGGCAACGAAGGCGACATATTGAAATGCACTGACATTTCGTCAGAAGAACAAGCTACTTTGCTACGATAAAGTGCTGCGTTCCATGCTACCTCTCCAGATTTCTTCGACTTACATATATGGTAGTAATCTGCTTTTTTAGTCACAGGCTCTTTACTAATGCAGCCAATGCCTGTTTGCGAATCGTACTCTTGTATATCTTCTGGGGCTAATGTTTGAGCTAGAGCCATTGTGGGAACTAGAGTTCCAATCACTAATAATTTTATTAGAATACTTTTCATTTTCTTCCTGAAACCTTAACAGCGTATTAGACAGAATTCTCACTAAGTCGCGCATCCGTCAATCAACTATCTCACCAATATACGTCCTTAACTTTCGCTCTATCAACTAGTTAACTCACAGTTGGGGGGTTACACCCGTACCTGTGGCGGTGAATGCGGTGTTACTGGGTTCTTATCGGCACACAAGCAAAAACTAAATAAGCAACAAAATCAATTAACTAAACAGATCCGCCTAGTAGAATAGAAGAACTTGATTCTACATAAATACGCTGACGCAATAAGGCTTGCCTGCTGACCCCCTGCACCACCACGATTCACCTCATCGATGCCCGCTTATTTTCTGTCAGATTTTGCTGAAAGCAGCACTAGTGCACCCTATGCCCTTACTGGCGCTGAACGACGATGGCGCCAATTTTCACGCTGAGATCTGTAAATCGAACAAAGCTTGAACAAACAGCAAAAAGTTAGCCCCTGCAGGCTTGACAATTGCCGCGCAAATCTATTTAATGCGCCCCACTTACCGCGTAAGCGCTGCTTGCAGCCAGCCTTAAGTGATGTAGATATGCCCAGATAGCTCAGTCGGTAGAGCAGGGGATTGAAAATCCCCGTGTCCCTGGTTCGATTCCGGGTCTGGGCACCACTTGCAGATGTGGTGGAATTGGTAGACACGCTAGCTTCAGGTGCTAGTGCCTTCACGGGCGTGGGAGTTCAAGTCTCCCCATCTGCACCAAATTTATAAAAAAACCCGCTCACCGAGCGGGTTTTTTTATGCCTGATTTCACATATTTCTGTGCTGTTACCGAACATTAGTTGCCTGTATCACTGTTCGGTCGTCATCGCTTTACACATTAATGACACTGCACCATAGTTGTGCCAGCAAACGTCGGAAACCGTTGGAGCCTCTCCATGAGTCAGTTGGACAGCCAAGACAATCTGCAAAGTCCACAAGCCACACAAACCCGTATCGTCACGATCGGTGGCGGTAGTGGCCAGTATGCCCTGCTCTCCTCTTTACGTGATATGCCCAATGTGGCGATCACGGCGGTGGTCTCTATGACCGACAGTGGCGGCAGTACCGGAAAGCTGCGCGATGAGTTAGGCATCTTACCGCCGGGTGATGTGTTGAAGTGCATTCTGGCGTTATCACCACAGCGAGAAGTGGCGCGAGAGCTGTTGCTAAAACGCTTCAGCAGCGGTGAACGACTGATGGGACACAATGCAGGCAATATGCTGCTAACCATGCTGGGCCAATATGCCGGTTCGTTTCAGGAGGGGATTAAAGCACTGGCTGAAATTCTCGATGTTAAAGGCGACATTTTACCTGTCACCACAGACAAGGCGACACTGGTCGCAGAGCTGACCAATGGCGATCGGGTCTTTGGTGAAAGCGCCATCGACCTGCCACGGGGAGATCAGCGAGAGAAGATCTCTTCAGTATTTCTGGTGCCGCACCATACCGATCAGGTGTCCGTGAATCCTCCAGTATTACAACAGATCTTAGATGCCCATATAATCCTGATTGGGCCAGGGGATCTCTATACCAGTATTGTGCCTAACTTATTGGTACCGGGGGTAAAAGAGGCGCTGCAAAACAGTCGTGCCCGGATCTGTTATCTGACCAACATCATGACCAAATTTGGTGAAACCGACAGTTACCATGCGGAAGATTTCATTCGTGAGGTCGAAGCTTATGTTGGACGGCCACTGGATGAGATCATCTATAACGAAGGCCGCCCCCCGGAAAAGATCCTGAGCCGATATGCGGCGCAGAAAAGCACCTTTGTTCGTTTTAAGGATATCGCTGAGTGTGCGCAACGTTATCGTTTACACAACTACGATCTGGTAGACAGCCAAGCTGACATCGCCCGTCATGACAGCGGTAAGCTGGCCGCTGCGCTATCACGGTTGTTAGCTGCTTAATCGGCAGTTAACTCGCTAGCCACTTCGCAAACCACACCTTAAAGCTGTCGCACAGGGCAACTAAAGAATTGGATCCAGGGGCAACAATTTAAAGCCCATGAGCTTGGCACGTTTGGCCAGCGACGCGTGTTTATCTGGATTATCACCCTTGCTTACTCGCCAACTATTCACCGGCAGCATGTCGTTGAGAATGCTTTGCTCAAGACGGCTCGACAAGGTGGGCTCGTTAAATAGCGCCCCAACTTCGGTGTTCAAGTTTGCCGAACGCGGATCAAGATTAAACGTGCCAACATACGCCAGCTGGCCGTCCACCACGAAGCTTTTTGCGTGCAAAGCAAATATCGGCTCACGCCCCGCGCCCTGCACTTGCGGGTACCTTGCCATCAGGGTGCGCTGCGATAGTGGGTGCGGCCTAAATTCGTAGAGTTCAACGCCAATCGCCAGTAGATCTTCCCGTATTTTTGCGTAACCGCTAAAGGCTGGAAGGTTATCCGTTGACGCCAGAGAATTAGTGACAATTTTTACTTTCACCCCTTGGGCTATTTTGTCAGCAAAGAAATCCATCCCCCCTTCTGGCAGAATCAGATAGGGCGACTGAATAGTGATTGTACGTTTCGCACTGGCCAGCACTTGCACCAAGGAGTCCGTTGAACGACCACCGCCTTTCAGCCCCTCTTTACCGCTGTTTTTCCCCGGCATATCGTGAACAAATTTCACCTCAGTCCACACCAGCGCATCGACCAACTCGCTAAAGCGTCTGGGTAAGTCTGCCAGTGCTTGCCGCACCTCCGGCGCAAAGTTGGCTGGGTCCTGCGCATATAGGTGCAGTTGCTGCTGAAATTCATGCACTTGCTGCTGGGTTAGTTGTTGCTTGGAGTGTTGCAGAAGTTCGCTGATCGGCTTAGACAGATCACTTTGCCAAAACTGCTCAAAGTTGCCTGTCATCTGCTTAACCGCATGCCCCACTAACAGAATATCGCGATCACGAAAGTTATACTGCTGGTCGAAGTCGTAGTATTCGTCGGCCATATTGCGCCCGCCAGTGATGCCAACCACGCCATCAAACGTTGCTGTTTTATCATGCATCCGCTGGTTCACCTGCCTGAACCCCAAGGCGATATTCAGAAAACGTTTCACACCAGACACCCCCACTGAGTGCAGCGGGTTATATATCTTCACTTCGACATTCGGATGCGCTTCCAATGACAACAGCGTGACATCGTCTGCATCAATCAACAGATCATCAACCAGCACCCTGACTTTAACACCGCGCTCTGCCGCACTGAGTAACGCTTCCGCCGCTAATGTTCCGATATTGTCACTGCTCCAGATAAAATACTGCACATCGATGCTGCGCTCGGCATGGGCAGTTAACCAGGCACGCCCCATTAAGGCTTCTTCGCCATACTCCAACAGATAAACACCGGTGGAGTTTTGCATCTGCGACTGCAATGGCTGCAGGCGTTCAGTCAGGCCAATGACTGGTAGCTCGGCCTCGGCTTTGACCGGCACAACCAGCACAACCAGCAGACAGAGTAAACCAGAGAGCAAGATAGAGGTGGGAGTAACTGCAGTGACAGGACGGCGCAGGAAAACAGCACAACAAGCGAACAGATGCAGGATCACAGCCATGGAGAACCTCCGTGTAGAATCTATAAGGAAAAACAACAAACGCAGCATGGGGGCAGTAGATAAGTCACAGGCACCAAGCATAGAGTGCTATGCCAGATGCCTGCACCGCTTTCTGTTTAACTGGCTAATACTTGGAAAGTTCCAACCGTGCCATCGAGTAAACTAGAAACCTCTTCCGCTGGTTGCGGCTTAGCAAATGCGTACCCCTGCATCAAACGACAGCCTTGTTTAAGCAGGAAGTCGCACTGTTCAGAGGTTTCCACCCCCTCAGCGATCACGTTCAAGCGCAGGTTCTTGCCCATGGCGACAATTGCCGAGGTGATCGCGGAATCATCACTGTCATCGGGCACCCCTTGCAAGAAACTACGATCGACCTTCAAGGTATCGATAGGGAACTTCTTCAGGTAGCTCAGCGATGAATAACCGGTACCAAAGTCGTCCACAGCAAACTTAATCCCCAGTTGACGAAGATCTTCGATCCGCTCCACTGTTTCTTCAGGGTTGCTCATCATCAAATCTTCGGTGATCTCCAGTGTCAGGTACTCTGCTGGGAACCCTGTTTTACTAAGGATATCTTCAATTGATGCCACAATATCCGGCTCAATCAATTGCCGCGGCGACAAATTCACTGTCAGGGCAATATCGTAACCGGCTTGATGCCAAGCTTGCCCCTGCTGACAGGCCGTCTGCAAGACCCAATGGCCAATAGGCACAATAAGCCCGCTCTCTTCAGCAATCGGAATAAACTGCATTGGCCCCACTAAGCCCATATCGGGATGTTGCCAACGCAATAGAGCCTCAAGCGCGGTAATGCGGCCAACCTTTGCATCGACAATCGGCTGATAGTGCAGCAATAGCTCTTCACGCTCGATAGAGCTACGCAAACTCGACTCGAGTGCTAACTGCTGCAGGGAGTGAATATTCATCTGTTCAGAAAAGAACTGGTAAGTATTTTTCCCGGCATCTTTCGCTCGATACATGGCGATATCTGCATGCTTGAGCAGTGCCGATGCGTCTTTCGCATCTTTCGGGTAGGTAGCGATACCGATACTGGCAGTCACATGATATTCCTGGCCAGCCATAAAGAACGGCTGCTGTGCCGCACTGATCATTTTGGTGGCCACACCGGCGAGGAATTTGGGATCAACCAAGTCCTCAATCATCAATACAAACTCGTCCCCGCCTAGGCGAGCCAACATATCAACTTCCCGAATACACTCTCGGAATCGCTCAGAGACGGTTCTCAATACTTGGTCACCATAGTCATGACCCAAGGTGTCATTGATCAGTTTGAAGCGATCCAAGTCGATAAACAGCAAGGCCATTTTCCGATTAGACCGGCTCGCCTTAGCCACCGAGCGCTGTAACGAGCGGTTGAAGATAGAGCGATTGGGGAGCCCGGTCAGTTCATCAACGCCCGCCATGGCAATCATTTTATTCTCAACTTGCTGGCGCTCTTCGGTATCCCGGGAGATCTTTTCTTGTGCCGATACCAGCTCCGCTTTTTGTGCCAGCATTTTTTTCACCAGCTCGCCACGTTGGCGACGATAGATGGTCACAAACACTAGCAAGATGATAGTTAGCAGGATAACCGTGGTGTGACTGAGCCAATCAAACCAACGTTGCTTACTTTCTGCCGCTTGTAATGGCGCAGCGCGTTTGCTGATCTGAATTAACTTATTGAGCTCAGTCTGCAAAGCCGTCACACGTTCATTCAGTTCACGCTCGCGGGTCTGCGCTATCTCAAGTTCAGCAGCCAATTCACCACTTGTCTCGCCAACGCCTCCCTGACTTTCCGCCAAGGCTTTCTCAGCTTTTTTCCGCGCAGCACTTTCCGCAGCCAACTGTTTGCGTAACCGCTGCAAGCTGGCCTCTTTCTCGGCCACCCGCACTTCATTGTCTTTCCGCAAGGTTTCCAACAAAGAGAGTACTCGGCCTTCATCTACCGGCTGCTCAGCGATTCGATCCTTTTCTGCCTTTTCTGCTTTGAGCTTATCTGCTTTGGCCTTTTCTGCTTTGAGCTTATCTGCTTTGAGCTTATCTGCTTTAGCCTTATCTGCTTTGAGCTTATCTGCTTTGGCTTTTTCTGCTTTGAGCTTATCTGCTTTGGCCTTATCTGCTTTGGCCTTGGCCAAAGCAATCAAAGGATCGCTGCTGTATAACCTTGGATCACCTTGAAGCTGCCATACCTCGAAGCCATCACGAGCAACATTAAGCACCATATCCTGCTTAACGTTTTTCTCTTTTCCACGGTGAATAATAAATCCAAAGCCCTTGGCTTTATCGATGACGGGGACATCGTAATAAACACCAAAGTCATCACGACCGCTGATCAACATAGGAAAACGCCAAGATACGACATGGGTTAACGCCAAATCGTCTCCCCAAAGGTGTAGTCCCCACCCCTCGTAGTCACCCGCATCCCTGTGATAGTGAATCCGCACCGTGTTAAGCGGCAATTCACTTGCAATTCCTTGATTGACCACAAGAAGCATGCAAGCGACTAAACCCAGAAAAAGTTTTTGCCAAAGCTTCATGTTTTTAATACCAAAATATTCCGTAGATTATTGGTGAGATGCACGCCAACCATCAGCATACATGCAATTCGTCCAGCGTTAGTTGTCCATTAACAAATTAGCTGACACTTTACCAAGGACTGCCGTGACAATGCCTCTCCATCTCACAAAAATGCGTTATTGACACACTTTCAAACAACCGAGAGATTACCAATTCGTGCGCCAAGTCTCACCTTGAAGTTAGTAACTCCTCACTTAAGCAATCCAGACTAACTTCATATACAATCCCCATAGTCCGTCGTTTTTCGTGCCGGATCTCAATCCTTTAACCTATCAAGCTGGTTCTCACTTGGCAGCTTAGTTATGCTGCGCCTCGAGACCAGAAGATGGAGAATTCAGCGGTCATGTTTAACTCTCGCAACCTTTTTGTATTATTTTTTGCTTGGCTGATTTTAACAGCCTGCGACTCCCCAAGTGAAACGAGTACAACAGCGGCACAGGGTGCCGCACTCACTCCTGCTGTCAACGCAATCGGCCCAGATGAAGATCTACTGGCGGAGCAGGAAAGCTTTTATCAAGGGAAAGCACTCACGCTGCTCCAGTCGGGTCAACGTAGTGTACTTGATGGCCCCGCTTTAGCACTCACTTTTTCTGTTCCCCTCACGCCACAGGATGATTGGAACAAATGGCTGAAAGCGTCGATAAAGGAGACGCTGGTCAACCAAAATTGGCTGCAATCCCAGGATGGTAAAACCCTGTATCTGCCATTTGTCGAGCCAGAAGTAGAGTACAAAGTACAACTGGCTGCGGGTCTGCTCGCCATTAACGGTGCCAGTTTACAGGAAGCCCAAACCTTAACCATCAAAACTCGTCCATTAGCTGCCGGGGCAGCTTTTAGCAGCAATGGCTCGGTATTGCCGTTAAATCAGTCGGCCAAACTGCCGGTAACCGCCATCAATGTCGACGAAGTGAATGTCGATTTTTTCCGTATTTCGCAAAGCTATCTGCCGCAGCTGTTAAGTTACTATTCACCAGCATCATCACTGGATAACTATGCACTGAATGAGTTGACGCAACAGGGAGAACGCGTCTATAGCGGACGTTTCAAACTGAACACTGAAGCCAATCGCAGACAAACAGTGTTGTTGCCGTTGTCCAGTGCAGAGCTGCAAAAAGCAGGCGTTTATTTTGCAGTGATGACCCCCTTGGGCGATTACAGTTGGGCCCATCAAACCACCTATTTCTCTGTCAGTGATCTTGGACTGCATGCCCGACGTTATCGCAGCAATATCACCTTGTTCACTCAATCTCTGAGTAACGGCAACGCCATTTCCCAGGCAAAAGTAGAACTGCTCAACCGCAAGGGAGAACTGATTTGGGACGGCGCGACAGATCTCGATGGTCGTGTCGATATTCCAGCCCATGACAAAGCGGCGCTGGTGCTTGTCACCAAAGATCAGCAGCTGGCCACATTGGAAGTCAGCCGTCAGGCGTTAGATCTTTCTGCCTTCAAACTTGGTGATACCACATACACGCCACAGCAATTCTATCTGTTTGCGCCAAGGGATCTTTATCGTCCAGGCGAACAGATCAAGATGTTGGGGATGATGAGAGATGCCGACGGCAGAGTGCTTCCAGGCATGTCAGTGCAGCTCAAACTTACCCGTCCCGATGGCCAGGTAGCGTTCGAAAAAACGGCTCAACCCTCTGAGTTTGGTGAATTTGATATTGAGTATCAGATCCCTTCCGACGCCCTGCCCGGGCAATGGTTACTGCGACTAGAAAGCGCGGCAGGCAGCATTCGCCAACAGAGCATACTGATTGAAGAGTTCCTGCCGGAACGGATCAAAGTGGAGCTGGATGATGCTACGGAACAACAGATCGTCTCAGCAACCCAAGCCTACACCCTCAAAGTAGCCGCTGACTACCTATATGGTGCCCCCGCTGATGGCAATCTGGTCGAGGCCGAGCTGACCGTCAGTCTGGCGCGTCACCCCCATACACAGTGGGAGAAGTTTGCCGTTGGTCTGGCAGACGATGAACAGCGAGAACGTTGGATCTACCTTAACGGCATCAACTTGAATGATGCCGGCACAGGCGAATTAAAGGTGACTCCGCAGCAAGCAACGGAGTGGCGTGAACTCAAAGGCCCACTGAGCTTTCAATACCTGGTCAGCGTCTATGAAGAGGGCGGCCGGGCAATCAACCGACGTCAGCAGAAAACCCTCTGGGAGAAAGAGGAGCAATGGCCAGGCATCGCGATGGAATTTGATCCTGACAACCACGCCGACGGCAAACCAGCCGCTTTCTCTCTGCTAAATTTGGATGCTGCAGGCACCCCGATCAGCGGTGAAGTGCAGATCACCCTGACCAATGAAAATCGGGACTATTTCTGGCGCTATGATGAAGGCAGCGGTTGGTACTATGACAACACGGCTCGCCCCTACATCGAACTCGAAACACGGTTAAATCTCGACAGCGACAAGCCCACACGCTTTGCTCCCCCGCTCAGTGCGGGTGAGTATCTGCTTGAAGTCACCAACAGCCAGCAACACACCAGTAGTATTAAGTTCAGTATTGGTCATTGGGGCTACCAGCAGGTAGAAAATCTCAGACCTGATATGGTGAAATTGTCTCTGGACAAAGCCAGTTATCAAGCCGGTGACAGCGCCGAGCTTTCGATTGACGCACCCTATGACGGCTATGGCTTAGTGCTCATCGAAAATAGCGACCGCTTACTTTGGTGGCAAAGCCTGCCGCTGGATAGCGCTCAGCGCGAGGTCTCATTACCTATTGATCCCGCCTGGCAACGCCACGACTTACACATATCAGTGCTTATCGCACAACCAGAAGCCGAAGTCAGCGCCGATAAACCGATGCGTGCTCTTGGCATGATCCCATTGCCGCTATCTCGTGACGAGCGCCGTTTTGAGTTGGCACTGCAAGCACCAGAAAAAGCACTGCCACTCACCGAATTGCCAATCAAGTTGAGCTTGGGCAACGCGAAAGGCAGCAGCGCCTATGCAGTGATCGCCGCTGTCGACCAAGGTGCTCTCAATGTCAGTAACTACACACCAGAAGATCCCCTGGCCCGTTTGTTTGGCCAGAAGCGCTTTGAAATCGACCTGTTTGATAACTATGGCCGAGTGATCCATCGCTATACCGGACACGACGCCACGCTTCGATTTGGCGGTGACGCCGACGCAACGGAGCTCAAGCGTGGTGGCGAGCTGAATAACGACGTGCAGATCGTCTCGCTCTGGCAAGGGCCGGTGCGCTTTGATATCAACGGCGAAGCCGAGATCCCACTCGATCTGCCCGACTTCAACGGTGAGTTGCATCTGATGGCATTCGCGTTTAGTGATCGCCAGTTCGCTCTCAGTGAAAGTAGTTCGGTGATCGCCGCACCAATCGTCGCGCAACTCGGTGCTCCCCGCTTCTTGGCTGATGGCGATCAAAGCCAGCTAGCCTTAGATCTCCGCAATATGACGGAGACCGAGCAAACCCTTTCGATTAAAGTAGAAACCGATAAAAAACTGCTACTGTTGAAAGAGGCACTACCAGAGCAGATCACCCTGCAACCACAACAAAAGCAAACACTGATATTGCCGGTAATTGCTCAAGGACGCAGCGGCAGTAGCCACATATCCATGGAGATTGGCAACGACGAGCTCAACATTGTTCGCCATTGGCAAGTG
Organism: Corallincola holothuriorum; assembly: GCF_003336225.1. NCBI lineage: Bacteria > Pseudomonadati > Pseudomonadota > Gammaproteobacteria > Alteromonadales > Psychromonadaceae > Corallincola > Corallincola holothuriorum. The sequence goes on along the minus strand of NZ_QPID01000005.1, from coordinate 251,855 downwards.
CCGATGCGTCCAGCCTATCCAGCGGAAACCAGAAATGAGCGCAAGCTTGTCGTGCGCCACCGCCCCTTTACCCTGAGCTCCAAATTTCAAAAAGGGTTAGATGCAGAGACCCTGCAAACCCAACTGGTGCTGGATGCCATGCCGCCACTGTCTCTGGATCAACAGTTCAAACACCTGTTGCAATACCCTTATGGCTGTCTGGAACAAACCACCAGCCGCGGCTGGCCGCTATTGGCCACTAACAGTCACAGCCGCGCCAAACTTAACCTCACCCTGCCCGATGGTCTGGATCCGCAGCAAGCCATTGACGCAGCAATCACCCAGCTATTAGCGAAACAAAAAGGAAATGGCAGCTTTGCCCTGTGGGACAATCATGGCACAGAAGAGCCTTGGCTAACCGTCTACGCCACCGACTTCCTGTTAACCGCCAAAGATAACGGCTATCAGGTACCAAGCAAGGCACTAACTGCGGCGAAAGACAGGTTGCAGCACTACCTGCGCAGTGAGATGTTAAGCAGCCACTATTCCGAGGCCCCCAACCATACGCGACTGGCTTATCAGGCTTATGCCGCTTACCTGTTGGCGACACAACAGCAAGCCTCTCTCGGCACCTTGAGAACTCTGTTTGACCGTTCGAAGAGCTTTGCCGAATCGCCGCTGCCATTGGTGCATTTAGGCATAGCGTTCAAGCTACTGGGCGACGAGCAACGCAGTACAGAGGCATTAGCACTGTCACAGACTCTGCGCCGGGAAGAGAATAAATATCTGGCAGACTACGGCTCCCCCCTACGCGACAATGCGATTGTGCTGGCGCTGTTAGCTGAACATGGGCTAGCCCCTGCACAACAGAATGACGGCTTGTTGGATCTGGCCGACCAACTTACCCGCCAACGCTGGCTAAGCACTCAAGACCGTGCCGCGCTATTACAATTGGCGCTGCAATTGGACGTAGAAAAAGATTGGCGCGCCACCATGAAGCTGGCAGGTCAAGCGCACCGCTTACAGCAAACCTCGCAATACACGCAACTTTGGCAGGGCAAAATGCCGAGTCTGAGTGTCACGACTCAAGGCGCAGACAGTGTTTACCTCGACCTGACCAGCGTTGGCTACCCGACCCGCAAACCGAAACCGGTGAGCGATGGTATGGCAGTATCCAGACGCTATTATGATCGCGAAGGTAAGCCGCTGAACTTCGACAACATTAAAGTCGGTGATCTGGTTATTGTGCGCCTGACTCTGTCAGCATCACAACGGACACCGGATGCATTGGTGGTAGATGCGTTACCAGCAGGCTTTGAACTGGAAAACCCCAACCTGACTCACAGCATCCAGTTATCTGATCTGCAGATTGACAACCAACCAGCATGGCATGAGGGCTGGAGTGGCTATGTTAAACATCAAGAGTACCGAGATGATCGCTACGTCGGTGCCATTGATCTTTATGGTCGTGGCGAGCAGGTGCTGGTTTACCTGATGCGAGCTGTGACGCCGGGTACCTATCGTGTGCCACCTAGCTACCTCGAAGATATGTATCGGCCTAACTTGCGTGCCATCAGTGACACCCGTAATAAGCTGACCGTCTTGCCTCGGTGAAGAAACGGTTTGCCATTGCGCTGATTTGTACAGCGGTAAGTCTGTGGCTTTTAGACAGACTTTTTCCGCTGCCAGCGCCTTATCAGGAAAAACGCTTCTCTCAAGTCGTTGTGGCCGCCGATGGGCAGCCACTGCGTGCGTTTGCCGATAAACAAGGTATCTGGCGCCAGCCAACCACACCGGCACAGGTCAGCGCGAACTATCTAACGGCACTGCTGCACTACGAAGATAAGTTCTTCTACTGGCACCCTGGGGTTAACCCCTATGCATTGGTGCGTGCTGGCTGGCAGTGGCTACGTCATGGTCGCATCGTTTCTGGCGGCTCTACCCTGACCATGCAAGTGGCCCGCCTGTTGTCCCCCCACCGTCGAACACCGTTGGGAAAACTGCAACAAATAGCACGCAGCTTGCAGCTGGAATGGCACTACTCAAAACAGGAAATCCTCACGCTTTACCTCAATCTGGCACCATTTGGCGGCCCCATTGAAGGGGTTGAAGCGGCGAGTCACGCCTATTTTGGCAAATCCGCTGCACAACTCAGTCAAGCTGAAGCAGCACTGCTGGCGATTATGCCGCAAGCGCCCAGTCGCTTTCGTCCTGACCGTTACCCACAAAGAGCACGACAAGCCCGCGACAAGTTGGTGAAGCGCTTAGTCGACGGTGGGATCTGGCCAACCACAGCGCTGACAGATGTTGCCCTAGAGCCGGTGATCGCCCAACATCACTACCGCCCCATGTTAGCGCCGCTGTTAGCACGTCGGCTGGTGTCGCAATATCCCAATCAACCACTCCTGCAAAGCAGTCTGCAGAAACCACTGCAACAAGCACTGCAGCAACTGGCAACGGACTATTTAAGCCAATATCCGCTGCATACTGGCTTAGCCATCATGGTGTTAGACAACCAAAGCCAACGCCCCATTGGTTATCTAGGCAGCGGCGAATTTGGCTCGCGCCAACGTTTAGGCTATGTCGATATGGCGCAGGCGGTGCGCTCCCCCGGCTCAACGCTAAAGCCCTTTATTTATGGCTTAGCCATCGATCAAGGACTGATCCACTCAGCATCACTGCTGGTCGATGCACCGCGCTTTTTCAGTGACTACCGGCCAGCGAATTTCAGTGGCAAGTTTCAGGGCCCCATCACCGCTGCAGATGCGTTAACCCGATCGCTCAACGTGCCCGCGGTGGAGCTGCTCGCTCACCTCGGGCCAAAACAGTTCTATACCCGGATGGTCAATGCCGGCGCTAAGTTCCGCCTCAGTGATACCCCCGGACTACCGATAGCCCTAGGTGCGGCCAGTACCAATCTGGAACAGCTGGTGGCGCTGTATGCCAGCCTGATGAATGACGGCCAGCTAGCCCGTATCTCCTATCTCAAGGATGAAAAGATCACGACGCGGCCGCTGATGTCGCCGCAAGCCGCCTGGATGATTTACGAGATATTACGTAACCAACGTCGTACCGACCAACCGTTCGATGAGAATGTCACGGGGCGGCGTAACAACCTGGCCTGGAAGACCGGCACAAGCCATGGCCATCGAGATATGTGGGCGGTTGGCGTATCGCCCAAATATACGATTGGTGTCTGGATCGGTCGTCCCGATGGCACCTCCATGCCGGGGCACTTCGGCGCACGTACAGCAACACCGCTACTCCTGATGTTAGCGAACCTATTGGCCGACAATACCCCTCCGCCGGCAGCACCGCCGGGGGTTATCGACACAACCATCTGCTGGCCTTTGGGTAAGCGCGCACTACAAACGCCCCCTGAGCTGTGCCAAGAGCAACACCAGGCATGGCTACTGGGCGATCAGGAGCCCGCAACTTTACTGGCCGCGGAGGGTGAAAACGGCAGCTTGATGCAAAGCGTCTGGTTGACGGCAGAGGGCACGCCCACGCTGCAACGCTGTGATGATGCAGTACAACAGGTCAAGATCGCACTATGGCCGCTGTTGGCAGAGCCTTGGGTCGCCAAGTCACAACGTCGCCATCAACAACTGCCGATGCATGGTTGCGATAATCAGCCTGTTGCGCGACCACTGTTTGTCGTCACACCAAGACAAGGCTCGCGCTACTTACTGCCGCCAACACAAAGCAGCGTAGCAATCACTGCCAAAGTAATGGGCGGCGGCAACATCAAGTATTGGTATCTCGATGGCGAATTGCTCGGCCAAAGCAATAACCAACTCCAGCGCTTTTCTGTCAGCGCACCAGGCAGATATCAACTCTTGGTCAGTGATAATTTGGGGAACAGTGATTTAGTGGAGTTTGAGTTGAAATAAAGCGGAATTTACTGGTTATTCGTGATCTCAGGAAGTACGGCTAAAGTCAGCCGACAACTGCAGCAGAGCTTGTCATTTTCATCAACAACATCGATCTGCCATACCTGACTGCTGCGCCCTAGGTGTACCGCAGTAGCCTTCGCTGTGACCATTCCGGAGCGTGCCGGACGTAGATGATGTGCGTTTATCTGCTGCCCCACCACCAGCATCCCTTCAGGTGCAGCCAAATAACCTGCCATACTGCCCAAGCTTTCTGCTAACGCCGCCGATGCACCGCCATGCAGTAGCCCCATCGGCTGCATGGTACGCTGCTCAACGGGCATAGTCGCCAGCAGATGAGCTTGACCCAGTTCAGTGATCCTCATCCCCAGATGTTCACTTAAGGTATTGCGGTTCATCTGGTTGAGCGCATCCAACGTCGCTGACTTATGCCAGATCGTCAGTGGCCTGTCGTCATTGGTCATTTATCTAACCACGCCAATGCTTCACGGCGGCTGGTAAACACCTCCGCATGCCAGGGATTTTCTCGTTGCTGCTGTTGCAGCACACGCATGGCAGCCATACTCGCCTTGCTGTAAACCAACACCGCCATCGCCTCAATCTGCGGCAGATCGGCTAAGCCTTGTTGAGCTTCGTAGGTATAGGTGTACTGATTAATCTTATTGATAAGTAGGCGAAATGGCGCACTGAAATTGGCCAATAGACAGTCGTGATAGGCCTGCACATCCGACAGTGTCATCTCAACACCATCATCAACAATCACCTCGGCAATATCAGGCGCTAATTGATGAATAGTGACAACAGAAGTTCTAAATGTCGTCATAACGATACTCGTACAGATTCTGATTAATGACCCTTAGGCTTTATATCATCCAGCGTTAACACGCCGGTATTCTCAAACGGTACTTTTACCGAAAAACCCAAGCTGGTATGCAGATATCCGCTCACGTGGTAGTTAAGCGCATCGTCTTGAGCGCTGATAAATTTGAGCAATATCCCCGCGCCCTTGAACATATTCGTGGTGAGATAAAGGCTCACTTTCTCTTCACCAAACGGCTCAATGACTACTTCAGATGCGCCGACACCCGTCGCCACCTCTTTTCCTTCCACTTCCAGTGCAAGGTTCAGTCCCTCAATCGGCAGCGCTTGGTTGTTCGGGTTTTGCACATTGAGCACCACCAAGAAACGCTGCTCAAACAGATCACCACCTAAGCTCTTAATGCTGGACAAGCTGACATTTGGGCTTGCAAAGTCCAAGCTGGCACAGCCTGCCATCAATAACAAAAATAAACTCGCTACCAGTTTCTGTTTCATTACCATCGATCCATCAGCCACATGCAGAGAAAAATCGGAATCCTTCATACTGCGCTTCCTACAACATCTGAGCATACTACCAGTGGTTATGAAAAGCTTTTATCAGGACAGAAAATGTCGATCTATGTTCGTCCTAAGTTCACAGTTAACTTCGCCCCTGACTGGAAACATTAGCAATAACCTAATCAACAAATTGGCATAGCATAAGGGTTACGCTACTCTGAACAAAAGCCAACCAACGACAGACCAGACGAATCAATTTTGTCTGTTTTCTACCGACCATAGAGTTAGTGCCATTGATTATTTTGAACACGGCCTCAGTGATTTCAGCTGCTTGTCTCACCCTGTTTTTAGTTTGTACCCCCGCCGTAGCGAAAACAGAACAACAGTCAAATGAGCGCTCACAGGAGAACTCAAAGCCACCACTTAAGGCTGAGCCCAGTAGCCCCATTGCCAATGCGCCAAGCCCTATCGTCAGAATTGAACCAAAGTATCCGATGCGGGCTGCCAGAGATGGGATTGAAGGAGAGGTCGTGGTCGAAGTCGTGATCGATGAAATAGGCGGTGCCGATCAGGTTAATGTTGTCACTGCAAAACCAACCGGCATTTTTGACAAAGCCGCAATGAAAGCGGTCAAACGCTGGAAGTGGCGACCCACAATCGGAGCCAACGGCCCCGAAAAAGTCACGGCAACCTATAAATTAAGATTTCAGTTGGCACCTTAGAGCAACAAAAATCAGCCCCTGCCACGCAAATTCTGATCCACGACGGGACAACGAAAGCACAACTCGATATGCTGCTCTCGATTCGAAATTTGGAAAAATGAAATGCAGTACAAAGCCATAAAATTGTTATTAGCGAGCCTGATCATTGTTCATCTATCAGGCTGCGTTGCCGCGGCTGTCGTAGGCACCGCAGTAGGGGTAACAACGAGTGTTGTAGGTGGCGCGGTTGATGTGGCCGATGCCGTCACTCCCGACATTATCGATGATGACGATTAAGCGTTCGCCAAGCTGACATCGATCGATAGTGCTTTCAGGGAGCAAGGCATCACCCTGCTCCCTTAATCTTAACCCGCAGCACAACGATTTTCTTCCAGGCAAAACCGCTAAACAGTTTGCAATGCCAGCTCCAGCGCCGCAGTACGACTATCTAGCAAGTGCTCTTTGCCCAGCAGATCTATCAACCCCATTCTGGCCAATTTGTTTCTGGCTTCCTCGGTACGTACCACCAAATAAACATGCTTTTTCAGCTCAATCGCTTCAGTAATGGTGTTTTCCACCGCCAGAGAAATCGTGTCATCAATTAACGACACTTCGCTCAGATCGATCACCACAGTTTGATGCTTCTCTATTTTTTGGTGTTGCCTGGACAGCGCTTTAGCCAAACCAAAAATCAACGGCCCGCTGAGATACACCAACAAGATCTTGCCTTTGGCTTGATTCAGTATCTCCTGCTCTCTCGGCTTCAATGGCACCTCATCATCGATGTCACTGATCGCCTTTATACTTTGCGCTTGTGAACGGCTTAACTTCTCAATGATGATGATGTTGGCAACAAACACCCCAACCCCAACGGCAACGATGAGATCAACAAACACAGTCAACAACATCACCGCGTACATGATCAGTGTCGAATACCAGGACACTCGGTGGGAACGTTTAATAAAGCTCCAGTCGAGAATGTTCAGGCCAACCATGGCAGCAATACCGGCCAGTACCGCCAAAGGGATCACTTCCAATAGGTCTGCGGCACCAAACACCGCAATCCCCAGTACCGCCACCCGCATTACGCCTGATAACGCAGTTCGTCCACCCGCTTGAATATTTACCACGGTGCCCATGGTTGCGCCGGCACCCGGCAAACCACCAAACAGGCCCGACACCAAGTTGCCGACGCCTTGACCGATAAGCTCTTTATCCGATTTATGCTCAGTACGCGTCAGGTTGTCAGCGATCACCGACGTCAACATCGAGTCGATACATCCCAACATGCCCAACACCATGCCATCGAGGATCATGGTAGTTATCTGATCGGCCGTAAATGTGGGGAATACCAGGCCGGGTAATCCCACTTCAATCTCACCAATTCGGCGTACTTCCCCCAAATCGAACACCAGCACTGAGACCAGCGTGATACCCACCAAAGCGATGAGTTGCGGCGGCACCATCGCCTTGATTTTTTTCGGGGTAAAAACCAGCACAGCGAGGGTAGCGAAGGCTAAAAATATCTCTATGGTGATCGCGTTAGAAATCAGCTCAGGCAGGGTTTTAAGTGTCCCCAAGGCTCCGCCACTGGGCGCGGCTTGCCCAAGGAAGGGTGCCAATTGCATGATTAATAAGATGAAGCCAATACCGGACATAAACCCAGAGATCACGCTATAGGGCATCAAGGTGATGTATTTACCAAGCTTTAGTGCACCAAAGGCGATCTGAAACAGACCGGCGATCATCACCACAGTAAATGCCATGGCAATGCCGTTTTCTGGATCCGTAGCCAGCATATTGGTGATCACTGCCGCCATAATCACTGTCATCGGCCCTGTAGGCTCGGAGATCAGCGTGGGCGTACCACCAAACAACGCAGCGAATAATCCAATCAGCAACGCACCATAAATGCCCGCCTCGGCACCTGCCCCAGAGGCAATACCAAAGGCCAGTGCCAGCGGCAGTGAAACGATGGCCGCGGTTAAACCACCAAACAGGTCACCGCGGATGTTTTGTAAGCTTATGGCATTAAACACGTTCAATCGTTACCACCCCAATCTAATGCGTAGTTATTCGTATTCTTATTTAGTTTCGAGGGCGAGAGTTTATCCCGTTCGAGGTAGTTTTTCCAAGAAGTGTTAACAAACGGCTAACACCTACTTGTCATATCAATCATCAGGCCACAATTGGCTCTATTCAAATAAGCGATATACGGCTGTTATCTGGGTTCATTTGCCAATTCAAATTGGCGCTTTTATAAGCACTGCAGGGCAAAAAAACAAAGCGCTCATCAGTCGTTTCGGGAGGACTCAACACTTAATTTAGGTTCAAATTAATTAGCTTTTTATTCATAAAATGTAAAGTTAAACGTACCACCTCAAATTATGACAATTTGAATAACAGGTTGATAAACAAGCAAACAAAAGAAAGAATGAAACGGTAAAATATGTCCACATTGTAAGTGTGGATATTGATTATTGTAAGACAGTCAATCACTGAATTAAATTTACACTGAATAAATTCCAAAGGAGTGGAAACCGATGAAGCCATGGATATTACTTAGCAGTTGTTTAGTAGTGACAGCCTGCGGAGGCGGCGGGGGCTCAGGTGGTGGTACCACCTTACAAGCACTCAACGACAGCTACACAGTCCGTCGCGCCCAGACCATAGATTTAGATCTACTCGCCAACGACACATACAGTGATCGCGCCAACGTAACCATTAACCTACCGCCATCAAATGATTACACTCTGGTGGATGGCAAAATCCGTTTTACCGCCCCCGATGCCGACAGCTTCAATATTACCTTCACTTATTCGATTTCCGAGGACGGGCAAGAGTCAGAAAACGCAACCGTGACGATTGTCGCTGAAGCGGTGCCTCAGCCCGGTCTAATTGACGCAAATAGCGACACAGCAGTCACCACGATTAGCCAGCCGGTAGAGATCGACGTACTCGCCAATGACACCGTTCCCAATGGTGAACTCTCTCTCACTGAGATTTTTCGTGACGCGCGCAATGGCACGGCACAGATCATAGATGGCAAAGTTTTATACACACCAAATGCTGATTTCTATGGCACCGACTACTTCTCATATAGCGTCGAAGATAACACTGGCAACGGATATGGCGGTGTCAACGTATCGGTATTGGTGCAAGCACGTACCGAAGGCAGGTATCACTCACTGAAAGTCGGCGACGTTAAAGACTTCTCCCTTGAAGACACAGGCTTTACTATTTCCAGAGAAACCTCCGATGAAGGGTATGCAAATACCGCTGGCGTAGGCGATCTCAACGCAGATGGTTACCAAGACGCCATCATCTGTTACCCAGATGAATCCAGTGCCCCCGAACTTACCGAATTGGAAAAAGCAGGTGAGTGTGAGCTTAAGTTGGGTGCAGACCGCGACAGTTCTCTACGATCCTTCCATCGGCTCTGGGGCACGCAAGCATCGATGCAATTGGGTATTAGTGCCAATGCCGCAGGTGACGTCAACAATGATGGCTATGATGACTTCCTCATACAGGCAGGCGAAGGCAACCAACAGCGCTGGTTCCTTATATTCGGCGCTGAAAATTTACCTACCAATCTACTTGTAGGTAGCGAAGCAAACGCTGTGACGCTTGAGCTATCAACATCACAACTGATCCTGGCACTGAGCGGCATTGGCGACGTCAATAACGACGGCTATGCAGATTTCTCGCTGGTAAAACGGGTCGACCTTGCGGATGACACTCAACAAACCCGCTTGCAGATCGTTTTCGGCTCTGAAGCAATACAGGCGAGCAACACACCGCTGGATCTGGACGCTTTCACTCGCCCAGAACAGAGTATTAGCTATGTTGAAGCTGAAACCTTGCCTACGGGGGATCACTTTCGATTCGGCAGCTTTCTTCATCCCATGGGAGACATTGACCAAGATGGTTACGATGATTTCTCTATCAATGCAGCACAAACAGCAGGCCCGAACAGTAATGAAGATGGCTTAATCATTTTGTTCGGTAAGCAGGACTACAGCGCTGAGCCTACCTCTATATCTACCTTAAATAGCGTGTATCTGACAGCAGGTACCGTGCCAGTAGAGCCTCGGCTTATTAGCGGTGGTGCAGGTGATTTTAATGGCGACGGGAAGAATGAGGTGCTGGTGCAAGATCAAGAGCAGGTCTACGCCATCGATCTTAGTTTGGATAAACAGGGACGCTTATCGATTTTGGACCCGAACCGACAGATCACCATTATTTCCAGCTTCTTTCGCTACGCTTATCCAAGAAACCTAGGTGATATTAATGGTGATGGTATCGATGATATCTCCATCAACAATGTAGCTAAAAGCCAAAAACCTTTGCTTCTAATCTACGGGCGACCAGACCTGAGCCCAGAAATATCTGTAGACGATCTAGGAAATCCAGAGCTTACCGATGGCACGGTAGGTGCTGTCATCCATAACTACGCAACGTCCCCCAACCATGACTTCAAGATTTGGAGCTCGCCCGTCGGTGACATGGATGGCGATGGCTATGCCGATCTACTGATTGGTGGCTACGCGAACGGCGATTACGATACTGACGCTGAATACACCCTACTATTTGGCGCTCGTCACTGGGGGCGTTAATCTTTTCTCCGCTTTGAACGGTAAAAACTGAAGCCCAGTGCTTCGGTTTTTACCACTGCCACTGTCACTACCCGATAAAACCGTCCCCCATCAGCACACCCCTTATCACGATCATCAGCGGAAAAACGACCAATTGTTGACCTTATTAAGGTAGATGTGGAATACTCCGCCGCCCTTGGGTTCTCTCACCCCAATCAACAAAAAGACACAGGTCATTTTATGCAGTTTTTACAGCTCACCGAGGCGCAGCGCCGTGGTGTTTTTATTCTGGCAATGTTTCATATTGTCACCATCACCGCCAGTAACTATCTGGTGCAGCTCCCGTTTACCCTCTTTGGTTTTCATACCACTTGGGGAGCGTTTACCTTTCCCTTTATCTTTTTAGCCACCGATCTGACGGTCAGATTAGTCGGTGCAGCGCGAGCCAGACAGGTGGTGTTTCTCGCCATGGTGCCCGCTCTGATCGCCAGTTATCTGATCTCTGTACTGTTTTTTGAAGGGCAGTTTCAAGGCGCATCAGGGCTATATGAATGGAATGGCTTTGTTGCCCGCATCGCTTTGGCCAGCTTCTTAGCCTTTGCCGTTGGCCAACTGCTGGATATCTTGGTATTCAACCGCCTGCGCCAGCTCAAAACCTGGTGGATAGCGCCAGCTGGCTCAAGCATCTTTGGTAATGGTATTGATACCCTGCTGTTCTTCTCGGTTGCGTTTTACGCCAGCTCAGACGCCTTTATGGCGGAGCACTGGTTGGAGATCGCTTGGGTTGATTACGGCTTTAAGTTGATAGTCAATCTGGCACTGTTTGTACCCCTGTATGGCATGCTGCTTAACTATCTGCAGCGACGCTTTTTCGCTGTCCAGCCAGCTTACTAGACAAGCCTCCAGACAAGGAGGCGCGTGCTAATGGATAACTTGCTAAAGGACTGATGGAAAAATGATTAACATCAGCTCGAAATCAGCAAAAGTGAGCTTTAAATAGCATAATGAGTATTGATAAAGCAGCGTTAAGAACTGCCATATTTTACGGTTTTGGCATCTCGTTTTGGATATATTCCGGCACTTTGATTTGGCAGTGGTTTCGGGAGCGAAGCCATGAACATATGCTATCCGCAGAAGGGATTGGGTATCATTTATTCCTGCTAGTGATTTGCTCAATCATTTCCTATTACAAACTTATTTCAAAGCCTAAAAACTAAACATCTGTTTGATTGGATGTCATGCTGTTAAAAAGCCGAAGCCTAAGCTTCGGCTCTTTCTAAGCTCAATTGGATAAGTCACCGCGAACAGTTTATCCCCGTGCGTGTCTTTTACTGCGCAAGCAGATAATCCAGCCCGCCCGTCACCGCCGCGATCTGCGCCTGAATACAGTTTTCATCATCCACTTTTGGGCTGTCTGGGTAGACCTCTGTAGTGGTGACAAACGCCGCTTTTGAGAAGCCGCCACATAAAGCCAGTTTGGTTTTAGCGTAATTAATCACGCCTTTCTGCTCCAGCGGAGCACCGATAATCATGCCGTTTTCGTCAGGGGGCGCAATATGAGTGACTTTCTCCACCGCATCAATGACTGCCTTCTGAAATTCGGGCACAGGCTTTTCTGTATCACCCACCAGATAAAACCCATCAGGGATATTCCAATTATCCTGGGTAATACCATCCCTTGCCGCCCGGGCAGGACGAAACTCAGCATTGTCACTGTCAGTGGTTTCATGCAGATCGAAATGGGCATAAATCTTCACGCCCAGTGACGCAACGTAGGCCATTAGCTGCGCCGCTTCTGGTGAAGGGGAATCGGCGCAAAATGAACGGTTGGGGTCGACCGCATCGGGGTTCCAGCGGTTGATGGTTTCGTATCCCCACGGGCTGACACAGGGTGCCACCAATATATTGAAATCTCGCTGATACTTTTCCAACTGGGTTTGGGCAAAACGAAGCGCCCCTTGTACCCCACTGGTCTCATAACCATGTACACCGCCGGTGATCAATACCACTGGCTTATCTGCCTGCCACTGTCGGCTTTTCACAATAAACAATGGGTAGGCATCGGCATTCTGCTGCTCAGTAAGAGTCGGCTCAGTTTTATAAGGTAAGGCGCCGTACTGAATAAGCTCACACTGTTCATTTAATTCGCTCAGCTTTTCCAGCACCTCTGCTTGATAGGAACGTTTAATACGTTGCGCTTGCAGCCATTGCTGTTTCTGTTCTTCGCCCCAGGCTTCGCCCGGCGTACCGATAGGGTAATGTGATTGTTGTTCTGTCATAGGGCACCTCTGCTAAGGCGTCACAGAGTAGATAGGTCTGCTCTTTTGTGCAATGTGAGAATCTAACGCACTATGCCTGCCACCTAAGCAGCACTTCTACTGCAAATGTGGCATGGACATTTAATTATCACGCCGTATTATTTCATTTTTCAGCCTCGGCCTTCGCTAATGAGATTTTCTCTTTTCACGTTTTTCTCGCTGCTCTTAACGCATATACCTGCAGTCGCCGCTTCAACAGCTGCACCCGCTGACCAGCAGGCGCAATTTCTGAAAAGCTTTAACCAGCATGTAAGCGCATTACTAGCGGATAAAAGCATTCCCGGTGGCGCTTATGCCATTATCAAGGATGACCAGGTAGTTGAAGTGAAGACCTTTGGTCATCTGGATATGCAAGCGGAACAGCCTGTGACTCCAGATACCGTGTTCCGCTTGGCCTCGGTTTCCAAACCCTTTGCCGCCACCATCACCACCATGCTGGCCCATGAGAAACAGTTAGATCTGGATGCGCCCATCACCCAATATGTGCCGGAGTTTCACCTTGCAACGCCAGGCGCGGCGAAAAAAATCAAAGTAAAGCATGTGCTGAGCCACACCACGGGCTTGGTACCCAATGCTTATGACAACCTGCTGCATGAAAAATGGAGCATGGAGAAAGTGATCCGCCGATTTGAACGGGTAGTACCGGTATGCCAGCCTGCACAGTGTTATGGCTATCAAAACATCGCCTACGGCTTCTTAGAGCCAGCTATCGAGCAGAGCCAACAACAAAGCTACGAAGCCCTGCTTGAGCAACGTTTGTTTACGCCGCTAGGTATGGCTAACGCATCGCTAGGACTCGAAAAGTTCAGACAAGCTAAAAATAGCGCAAAGCCCCACGTGCTCATTAACAGGGTCAACACTGGCAAAAAAGATAGGAATGGCAAAGCCATTAAGTCATACGTGTGGCGTACCGTGAAGGTCACCCCGGACTACTACAAAGTAGCCACAGCCGCAGGTATTAACGCCAGTATTACCGATTTGAGCAAGTGGCTGATCGCCAATTTAGGCCATGCACCAAAGGTACTGACACCGGCCTTGATCGCAGAGCTGACAGAGCCTCGCATCCGCACTCGCAAAGACTTAAAACGAAAGCATTGGCGGGATTATTTAGAAGACGCACACTACGGTTACGGCTGGCGCATCTATCAATTCAAAGACTACCCAATTATTTACCACTCTGGCTGGGTACAGGGCTTCCGCGCCGATATCGGCTATTCGCCTACCCTAGGCGTGGGGTTCGCCGTACTGATCAACGCCGAATCAAATAGCATCAGCGAGATCTCCACGGAGTTTTGGTCACAAGCGTATAAATTGGCGGACGAAAAGCCGGCAAAAAGTTAATGGCTGAAAGTTAGCGGCTGGAAGCTCGCGGGTAGCTTTTAACGGATAAAAGTTACCAAAGCATCGATTGGGAGTACGGATATTTCATGATTCGATTTTGGCAAACCCCAAAAGCTGGGGCCATTCGCGATTTAAGGCTGCAGCAAGACTCACTGCCCGCACTCGCCGCAGAAAAGATCCGGATCGATGTGAAAGCCGTTGGACTTAACTTTGCCGATATCTTTGCCTTAACAGGCTTGTATAGCGCCACCCCTAAAGGCGCATTCACGCCCGGGTTGGAATTCTCTGGCGTGATCTCTGCGCAGGGCAAGGGTCACAACTCTCCTTTCAAATTAGGTGATCGCATCATGGGCGTCACCCGCTTTGGTGGCTATTGCGACACCATAGATATTGAACCAGATTATCTGGTGCCACTGGCTGACAATTGGAGTCATGAACAAGGTGCCGCCTATCTGGTGCAGACCCTGACCGCTTGGTATGGTTTAACCGAACTCGGCAACCTTAAACCTGACCAAACGATATTAATTCATAGCGCGGCAGGTGGCGTCGGCCTGCAAGCAATGAAACTAGTTAAAGCCTTAGGCGGCAACCCCGTAGGCACGGTGAGTTCGCCAGACAAACAAGCCTTTCTAAATTCACAGGGCTTTGATGACGTTATCGTTCGTCAGGGTTCGTTCAGCAAACAACTGAAACAAGCCGGCCGCCAATTTGATCTTGTATTAGACGCCATCGGTGGTGAGGTGCAAACCGCCAGCTTCGACCATTTGTCACCCATGGGCCGCCTAGTAGTGTTTGGCGCGGCTGAATTTACTCCGGGGAAAAATCGACCTAATTACCTTAAAGCCGCCTGGCGATATTTGAAACGCCCAAAATACGACATCATGCCGATGATCAGCGACAACAAATCCGTGATGGCATTTAACCTGATTTGGCTTTGGGGGCAGACAGCATTGCTTAAAGAACAGCTCGCCGCCATGCAGCAAGTCAACATTGCCCCGCCCCACGTCGGCCACACCTTTGAGTTTGAAAACGCACTTGATGCAATTGAATATCTGCGTAGCGGCAGGAATTTGGGGAAAGTGGTATTAACCGTGAACAAGTAATGCAACTACCCGTGACTAACAACCAAATCATCTATTAATTCTTGCGATCACTCACTACGCAAAACAAACGCAACAACTAATTACTTACAGATCGGAACGGCACAAGCGGGCGAATGGCGAGCGATCGCTCTAGCGCTATTTTAGATAGAAACAAGTTGAGGGATAGGGGAACGCTTGGAGCAGGGGCGACCGAAGCTCACAGAGGGAGTCTAGTCACGTTTTTTGCGGCGTACCTGACTTCACTTGTTATATGCTTTCTTTGTACTTGCTTTCATACTTCAGGAGCGACAACCCTCCTGAAACAAAAGCATGAAGTATTGAACTTAACGCAACAACACCAACAAAGCCGACAAAGCCGACAAAGAACACAAGCAATAGTCGCAGGTCAGGCTCAATGAAAACCTCTGACAACTGGCCACCTGAAGCTATATGAACGAGCGCTTCATTCGAGTTCAAAAACTTGCTCAAGAGTGACGGGTACGTAGAACCCTCTGCTGAGAACAACAAACTGTACACTACTGATACTATCACTGCCCCAATCATCGCTGCAGAGAGAATGAACAGAAGACCAGCTGACTTGATAATTTTCTCTATCATTTGTGTGCGTCCATGACTTGCACCTAACGGCTCACAGCAGCCGCGCCGCAGTTTGGCGTCGAATGGCTGTGCTTGTCACGTGTAGATTCGATTACATATATCTCAAATACGGAGCCTAAGTTAAGGCTCTTTTTTACTTAAAGAGGTTGGAATATACAAATGATCGAACACGCCGGTTTTATCCAGACAAAACGTACTTTTTGTATTCGTAACCAATAGCTTTCGGTTACTCATAAGAAGATATTCTTTTTCAAGGACATATTCTCTAATGGGTAATTCGACAGGTGGATTGTAATCTATTGGACCAAAACAGTTTGCTTCAACTATTACCGCCATAACTCCTCCTTTTTACACATAACGCCCAATTATATGCCGAGCCACTAAAGTTGGACGTACTTGGGTACACGAGCTTTAAGCAGCTTTACTAACTCTGGCTGCATGCAGTCATAGATATCAGGGATATCTAAGCATACTAAGCGCTTACCCTTCAGCAGATCTTTGTACTTCTTTGATACTTTATTTTTGTGGGTTTTCTCCATCACCAAGATGACATCAGCCCACTCAACCAAGTCACCTGACAATGGTGTTTCAGCGTCTGAGTTGGTGCCACAACCAATAGCTTGAACGCCTTCATAAGCTGAAAACACTTCCTCACCGGTTGGGCTGCGCAACCTATTCTCACTGCAAACGAAAAGTAGATTCATAATTTCTTAGGTATACAACGCCTTTAGAACACGCCAAAATTGTGGCCTGTAGTTTGTGTAAAATGGGCTAAGCCCTTATACAAACGGAGCGACGCAATTTTGGTCGTGTAGCTAAACTTGTTAAGTGCCTGACTATGGTATACCTATATCCCATAGCTGCTCGGTACTGAGCTTCTTAATTTGTCCGTCCGGACCCACCAACAAACCTAAACAATATGCTTTTGTGCATAGAGTTTTTTCTACCTCTAGCAAACACACAAATAGCTTCGAATTCTCGTACATTTCGGACCAGATTCTCTGCTCGAAAGATTCTCCATCAATCTCAACCATAGCGATAGAGGATACTTTCTCAGACGTAGGATCTAAATCTGATCTTAATTCTTCAAGCTTACTGTAGATTTCTGATTCGTTCATTTGTGCACTTAACAGTGTATTAGTACGACCTTGCAAGGTTAGCCTACCTTACAAGGTAGGAGGTGCGTAGGTATCGTCGAACTAACAAACATCAGCAAAACATCGAACAATCATACAGCAAGCGAACACAACAAGAATCAGAACCAAATCAAGGTTATGAGAAGCCTACACAGCTACCCAAATTACGTCGAATTATAGAGATTACCGACTTTGATGCTGGCGAAGCTATTGTTCACAGAATTGAGCAGTTTAAGGCAGCCCGCATTGATTGCTATGACGTAGTCATTGACGGGAAGTTGTGGCAGAGGCGAATAACCGAAGTTGGCACCTAGCTGCCACACTCCTGCATAAAAAAACCGAAGCTCTAGGCTTCGGTTTTTTTAGAGTTCAGCTAATTAACCCATCCATGGGGCTAAATCCTGTCGGCATCCATGGTGACTACGGACTCCTGTCCTACGCCCTTCGGGCCAGCCTAAAGGCTGTTCTAGTTTTTTCCTGAAAAACTAGTCACTTCGCCGTGCTGCGAAGCTACGCTTCGGTCACGGCTCACCCACACTTAGAGTCACCGCAGTTCAAGCAGGTCATGCAGCCGTCCATTTTGATAACGGACTTCTGATGACACTTGCCGCATTGCACTGCTTCCGGTGGGAACGAGGTCGCACCTTCAGTTTCTGTGGCTTTGCCTGCGGTTTCATGGGCTTTGCGTTTCTCTTCAATCAACGCTTTTTGGCGGGCATCCATTTCGCCACCACCAATCAGGCCGATGCGCTTCATGTGGCGCTCCACCACCTGACCGATCTCCGCCACCATGGATGGCATATAAACACCGGTACCCGGCTGGAAGTAACCACCTTTCGGGTCAAATACCGCTTTAAGCTCTTCCACCAGGAAGGTCGCGTCGCCACCTTTACGGAATACGGCAGACATCACTCGTGTCAGTGCAACCACCCAAGAGTAATCTTCCATGTTCTTCGAGTTGATAAAGATCTCGAACGGACGCTGGTGCTCGTGATCCGTACCCTCGTTGAGCAGGATGTCATTGATAGTGATATAGAACGCGTGCTCAGATACTGGCGGCTTGATCTTATAAGTACTGCCGATCAGCATCTCTGGGCGATCAATCTTTTCGTGCAAAGTCACCACGTTATCCGCGATTTCCTGTTCGGCGGCAGCTTGCGCATCTAGCTTGTCTTGCTCGCTACACACCTTGTAACCAACGATTTTTTTGTCGATTTTAATAGTCATCTCTAATCTCCAGTGTAGTCGACGTCGCTTAGAACTTGCCGTAGTAGCCTTCTTTTAAGGCATCAAACAAGTTAGCTGCGGTGTGTACTTCACCGTCATATTCAATCTCTTCATTACCCTTGAGCTTAACGGTGGTGCCGTCATCAAGGGAGAACTCATATTCGGTATTTTCCAGATCTGACTCTTTCACCAATACGCCCTGGAACGCTTCCGGGTTAAAGCGGAAGGTGGTGCAACCTTTTAGACCTTTCTCGTGAGCATACAGATACAAGCCTTTGAAATCTTCATAAGCGATATCGGTAGGTACATTCACGGTCTTGGAGATTGAGCTGTCTACCCACTTCTGTGCCGCGGCTTGGATATCCACATGCTGTGATGGCGAGACATGATCCGTTGTCACAAAGTAATCCGGTAAAGAGCCGCCTTCTGGCTCAGCATCGGCATCGATCCACTCGCGGTAGGCCAACAGCTCGTAGCTATAAACCGCCACAGGCTCTTTGGTCTTCTTACCTTCACGGATCACGTTACGAATGTACTTGTGACTGAATGATGGCTCGATACCGTTCGAAACGTTATTGGCAATCGACAACGAGATAGTCCCGGTCGGTGCGATTGAACTGTGATGAGTAAAGCGTGCGCCCTTCTCTATCAGCTGTTCGACGAGCTCAGGGTCAACTTCGGCGATCTGTTGCATGTAACGGCTATAGCGACCATGCAGCACCTTACCTGCCAGTTCGTCGCCTACTTTGATGCCGTCTTTGCGCATCTCAGGGCGATTCACCAACATATCTTCAGTCACAGTGAAGGTTTGCTCCATGATCGGTGCTGCGCCTTTCTCTTCGGTCAAACGCAGTGCTTCACGCCAGCCTTCCACCGCCATTTCACGCGCCACTTCTTCGGTAAAATCAACCGACGCAGCATCACCATACTTCATGCCCAGCATGGTCAGGGTTGAGCCTAAACCAAGGAAGCCCATACCGTGACGACGCTTGTTCATGATCTCGTCACGCTGCTTGCCCAATGGCAGGCCGTTGATCTCAACCACGTTGTCTAACATGCGAGTGAAGATAGCCACGGTTTCGCGATACTTCTCGAAATCGAAAGAGGCTTGCTCAGTAAATGGATTAACCACAAATTTGGTCAGGTTGATCGAGCCTAACAAGCACGCGCCATACGGAGGCAGCGGCTGTTCACCACATGGGTTAGTGGCACGAATAGTTTCACAGAACCAGTTGTTGTTCATCTCATTAACTTTGTCGATCAGGATAAATCCTGGCTCGGCATAGTCATAAGTTGAACTCATGATCACGTCCCATAAACGCTGGGCACGCACAGTGTTAAACACACGGCAGCAGACATCACCGCGATCATTCAGCACGTACTCTTGCTCACGGGCATAGTTGATATCAAATGGGCATGGACGCCAAACCACCTGCTCTTTGTTGTTCACATCCAACGAATCGGTATCGATCTCGGATTGCGTCAACGGGAACGACAATGGCCAGTCGGCATCGGCTCTCACCGCTTCAATAAAGTCAGCAGTGATCAGCAAAGAGAGGTTGAACTGACGGAGGCGACCATCTTCACGCTTGGCACGCACAAAATCCATCACATCTGGATGAGAAACGTCAAACGTACCCATCTGCGCACCACGACGGCCACCGGCTGAACTCACGGTGAAACACATCTTGTCGAAGATATCCATGAAGCTCAGAGGTCCTGACGTATAAGCACCTGCGCCAGAAACATACGCACCCTTCGGGCGCAAAGTAGAAAATTCATAACCGATACCGCAACCCGCTTTCAGGGTCAGGCCAGCTTCGTGCACCTTATTAAGGATGCCATCCATCGAATCTTTAACGATACCGGATACGGTACAGTTGATGGTAGAAGTGGCTGGCTTATAAGCCTCGGCACCGGCATTAGAGGTAATACGGCCAGCAGGGATAGCGCCGTTGCGCAATGCCCACAAAAACTTCTCATACCACTCGTTCTGCAACTCGGGCGTCAATTCAACCGATGAAGTGGCTTTCGCAACACGGCGAAAGGTGTCATCGAGATCTTTGTCCAGCGCAACACCCTGCTTATCTTTCAGGCGATATTTCTTATCCCAGATGTCGTAAGAAGCAGGTTGAAGTTCGAGTTGGACTTCCGCGTTTTCTTGTTGTTTTGCGGTAGCAGTGGCGCGGGCCATACCGGGGTCTCCCTATTCGGATTACTTATTCACAGGCTATACACATGATGTCCACTACAAACACAACATCTAGTGCCATCAACAATGGCGAAAGTATATATCTAGTGTTTATGAAATACATTATTGACAAGCGCGCCTTGTGGGCAATTTTAAGGGCGAAATCGAAGCAAGCCTTTTACGGCGCGGGGTTGGCGAAAAAATTAAATTTTAGGATTTGTGATATTAACCACGAAACCCACAATGATGTGAATAATCTTAGAAAAAACACTATATGTAGTAGGTGATAGCGTTACCAAGTACCAACAAGAAAGAAAACATTAATAAAATCAATATGCCAATTTTACCAGCATGATATTGCCATGAATCAACAGTTTTTCACGCTGGGCTTGCAGGCCTATGAATTTGCTTCAAAATGTTCTTCAGAGTAAAAACTATGGACTCCGCCAACCATGGCAGTGCGGCAACTTCCGATCCCAGCGAAATCTGATCCGTCGATACCTTTACTGACGCAGTTATCCAACTTGGGTCCGTTTCGTGGGCCGCTGCAACTGGTTCAGACACTAGACAGAGTCAGTGGTATTCCGTGGCTGCAAGCACAAAGCCAATATCCCAAAGCCTATTGGCAAAGTCGTGAGTCAGATAAAGAGCTCGCAGCCTCCGGCTGTGTGCGTAAATTTGCCACGGCCAATGAGGCGAGTCACTGCTTAAGTGAATCAGCCGCTTTACCGCTAGTGATCATGGGCGCCCTGCCCTTTGATGACACCAACACCCCCGGCACCGAGCAGCCACTGTTTTTTCTGCCGCGACTATTATGGCAACGGCAAGATGACAACATCACCCTGACGCTTAACTTATGGGTTGATGAAGCACACAGCTTCACAGACGAAATGGCTGCCGCCAAGGATGCACTGCACACACTTCGCCAACCGGCTCATACCCCATGTCCGCCGTTACCCGACGTATTGGCGGTGTGTAACTCACCGGAGCAGGCCAGTTGGGCGAAGCTGGTAAGTCAGGCATTAGCGGAACAGCCCATTCTATCGAAAGTGGTGTTAGCCCGGCGTCAGTTACTGACAACCGGACAACCCTGTGATCCCTGGTTGCTGCTACAACGTTGGCACCAAGCAAATCAGCACAGCACCCCTTTTGCCTTGCAACTTGATAACCAAAGCAGTTTTATCGGCTGCACTCCCGAGCGCCTGTTCAAGCGCGATGGTCGTCAACTATTGAGCGAAGCGGTCGCAGGAACCGATGTGCGACCGAAAGACCCATTACATGCCCGTCTGATCGCGATGGCACTGCTCGGTGACGGCAAAAACCGGCGTGAGAATCGTATCGTGCTGGATGATATTTTATCGCGCCTCGGTCCGATTTGTGATGCCCTAAGCTACGATGATCGGGCGCAAGTACTTAAGTTGAACCGCTTGCAGCACCTCAAGCGCGCCATCCATGGCCGTTTACGCAAAGAGATCTGCGATGCAGACCTGTTGGCGCGACTGCATCCCACACCCGCCGTTGGTGGCACCCCCAGAGCCGATGCGCTGCGCTTTATTGCTGCCCATGAACCCTTCCAACGTGGCTGGTATGCTGGCGCGATTGGTTATCTCAGCCATGCGAACAGTGAGTTTAGTGTCGCCATCCGCAGTGCTCATATTGAAGGCTGCCAGTTGGCACTTTACTCTGGCGCAGGCATTGTTGATGGCTCCGATGCCCATAAAGAGTGGCAAGAGCTAGACAACAAAGTCGCCACGGTACGCAGCCTGATGGGACAAAAATGAGCCAACAAACGGCAAGCCAGACAACGGCCTGGCGCAACCAGCGCTGGAGTCTTTGGTTGGTTGAATCGCTGTACCAAGCGGGTGTCCAGCACGTTGTGATCGCACCGGGCTCTCGCTCAGCGCCTTTGGCCCTAGCCTTTGCGCAACACCCTGATATTCAGCGCCATACCCACTTTGATGAACGCGGCGCAGGCTTTTTGGCGTTGGGGTTGGCCAAAGCCAGCGGCCGCCCGGTGGCGATAGTTGTCACCTCAGGATCTGCCGTTGCCAACCTACTACCCGCTGTCGTTGAAGCCTATCAAACGGGTATCCCGCTTGTGCTGCTCACCGCAGACCGACCAGCAGAGCTGATTGACTGTGGTGCCAACCAGGCGATCCAACAGCGCAATATCTTCGGTAGTTACGTGAGCGAAGCGATCCATCTACCACCGGCAGATGAGTTTGCCAGCTCAGCCGATAAGCTGGCTAGCTATGCCAAACAGCTGATACAGCGTATCCGTGATCATCAAGCCGCACCGATCCATATCAACTGTCCATTCCGCGAACCGCTCTACATAAGCCCTGAGCAACAAAATGAATTTGCGGAAGCCGATAGCGAGGCGGCGACATTCTTTGCCGCAGGGCTCAGCAGCACTGCAACACCCACGCCTGTTGCACTGCAACCTGACTGGCTGGCGCTAAGCCAACAAAGTGGGCTGATTATCGCGGGGGCTATGACTGCAGCAGAGGCCTGCGCGGTCAAGGCTCTGGCTAAACAGTTGGGCTGGCCGCTATTGGCAGACCTGCAATCACAATCCCGTGATGACGCAGACAGCGCCTGCTACTTTGATCTCTGGCTCAGCAGCGCTGACGCGCAGCAGATAATGAGTCAGCCCGCCTTAATCTTGCAGTTTGGTGGCCGCTTAGTCTCGAAACGGTTAATGCAGGCATTGGCAACCACTGCGTTGCCAAACTATTGGTTGGTGTCGCCATCAACAACTTCATTAGATCCACTGAATAAAGCCAGTCGTCAGATCCGGTCAGCAATCGCGCCTTGGTGCCAAGCGCACTCAGCAGCGTTACCTGCGGCCTTAGCAAACGACGCTTCGCATGCCATGGAACTCGCACAGCAGATCAATCGCAGAGAGCAACAAGCGCAACAGCAGATCCAACGGTTAGTGGATGATAGTTGTCCGTCAGCCATCAGCCCGGTCACCGAGATCAGTGTGACCAAACGGCTTGCCGAGACAATGACCCAAGCCCATCGCCTGATGACAGGCAACAGCTTGCCCGTACGTTTGCTAGAGCTGTTTAGCGGCCACCTGCAAGCGCCGCTCTACAGTAACCGAGGCGCCAGTGGCATCGACGGCTTGCTTGCCACCGCCGTCGGCATCGCCAAGGCCACACCCCATCGGCCACTCGCCTTGTTAATAGGCGATATGTCACTGCTCCATGATCTGAACTCATTAGCCTTGTTGAGCAAGCACCAGGGCCCACTGGCGGTGGTGGTACTGAACAATGATGGCGGCAATATATTCCAGATCTTGCCGGTGCCCGACCACGCCATGAAGCCGCTGTTTCAACAGCCCACCCATTGGCAACTGGCGGATGTATGTAAAGGCTTTGCCCTCAACTACCAGCAGCCGAGCAACACACAAGCATTTAGCCAGCAGCTCACCCATGCCCTATCCACCGATCACCCTGTGGTCATCGAAGTGATGGTTGAACCCGGTCAAAGTGTGGCGCAACTAAAGCAGCTATTTGCAGCGTTTAACGATCACGACCTGCAGCAGGGCGCTCACCGAGAAACCAGCGATGACTGATCAGTCAGCAGCGCCAGCCTTAGTGTTCCTGCACGGCTTTCTTGGCTCTGGCAACGACTGGCAAACGGTGATCGCTCAGCTCGGCGTAGACGCGCAGGACACAGCAAACAGGCAAATTCATACGCCCGATCTGCCCGGCCACGGTTTACCCGCTGCTAATATGCCTGAACAGGTCGATTTTGACGCCATAGACCGATGGCTATGCCGCTATTTAGCGGAACATCAGATCCAGCGCTATCTACTTGTTGGTTACTCTTTGGGTGGCCGTATCGCCATGTATCACGGGTCAAAACAGCCCACTGGTTTGCAAGGGCTCATCGTGGAGTCTTGTCATCCAGGGCTCGCAGAACTACCCGCGCAACAGCAACGGATGGAGGCAGATCAACGCTGGAGTCAACGCTTTGCCAGACAACCTATCGATACGGTGTTGAAACAGTGGTATCAACAAAGCGTGTTCGCCGACCTCAGCCCAGAGCAACGACAGCAGCTGGTAGCCCTGCGCAGTCATGCCTGGGGCAATAGCCTAGCCACCATGTTAAGTGGCCTTAGCTTGGGTAAACAGCCCGACCTACGTCCCTGGCTAAGCGACTCGGCACTGCCCATCTTTTATATTTACGGCCGTCAGGACAAGAAATTTGCTGATATCGGCAACCAGATCGCACAACTTAATGCGGCTATCAGGGTTCACCCTATCGATGACGTAGGCCACAATACCCATCACGCAGATCCACTACAATTTACTCAGATCCTTCAACAAGCAATTCAGGTAATCGGCAAACAACATGACTGAACAGGAACTTTACGCACCAATTCAATGGCAGGACGCTGGCCAAGCATTTGAAGATATCCGTTATCACAAGGCCGAAGGGATCGCTAAGATCACCATCAACCGGCCTGAAGTCAGAAATGCTTTTCGTCCGCAAACAGTGATGGAGATGATCAAGGCATTGGATGATGCCCGTTTCGACTCGCAGATCGGTAGCATTATTTTAACGGGTGAAGGGGATCTCGCCTTTTGCTCTGGCGGCGACCAGCGGGTACGCGGCGACTATGGTGGCTATAAAGATGATAAGGGTGTCCATCATCTTAATGTGCTGGATTTTCAACGTCAGATCCGCACCTGTCCGAAGCCCATTGTGGCGATGGTGGCTGGCTATGCCATCGGTGGCGGTCATGTCTTGCACCTGATGTGCGACCTGACGATTGCCGCAGACAATGCTCGCTTCGGACAAACAGGTCCTAAAGTGGGCTCCTTCGATGGCGGTTTTGGTGCCAGCTACATGGCACGTATCGTCGGCCAGAAGAAGGCTCGTGAAATCTGGTTCCTGTGCCGTCAATATGATGCCAAGCAGGCATTGGATATGGGGCTGGTTAACACCGTGGTACCTTTGGCTGAGCTAGAGCAAGAAACTGTACGCTGGTGCCGCGAGATGCTGCAGAACTCGCCGATGGCCCTACGCTGCCTGAAAGCCGCTTTGAACGCCGACTGCGATGGTCAATCCGGCCTGCAGGAGCTGGCGGGTAACGCCACCATGTTGTTCTATATGACCGAAGAGGGGCAGGAAGGGCGTAACGCCTTTAACGAAAAGCGTGCTCCGGACTTCGATAAGTTCACCCGCAACCCCTGAGGCTGTTTATGAACAGGATCGCCGCTGCCAACCTTTATCGTTACGACTTGCCTCTGACCGAGCCACTCTCTTGGGCTGAGCAAAGGCAGCAACGCAGCGGCGCCATCGTTGAACTCACCTTCGCTGATGGCCAGCGTGGCTGGGGTGAAATCGCCCCGCTACCAGGCTTTAGCCAGGAGTCATTAGCGCAAGCAATCGACAGTGCACGTTATCACCTACGCCGCCTTATCGAGGGAGAGTCGTTGATCGCCCCTGAGCCCTCTGTCGCTTTTGCCATTGATTGCGCTCAACAGCAGATCAACTTCGCCACCGCCCCCACGCAAAGAGCCATGCTGCTGCAAGGCCAGCCAGCAGATATATTGGAACAGGTCGAAGGCTTCCCGAACCTGCCCCGTTGCGTCAAACTCAAAGTCGCACGTGCACCACTGCAACAAGAACAGAAACTGATGCAAGCACTGCTCGACCAGATGCCGGTGACCGAGTTCCGCTTGGATGCCAATCGCCAATGGTCATTTGAACAAGCACTCAGCTTCTGCCGCGCAGTGGATATGTCACAAGTCAGTTTCATCGAAGAGCCTTGTGACACCCTTGCCGCTAGCGTTTGCCTGGGTGCCAGCGGTTATCCCATAGCGCTGGATGAGCACCTGCAAGACCCTCTGTTTATGCCTACCGCATTTGAAGGCTTAAGCGCGCTGGTAATTAAGCCCTCTCTCGTCGGGGGGCTCGCCCGTTGTCAGGAGCTGGTGAACTGGGCCAAACAAAACAAGATCAAGGTGATTGTCAGCGCCAGTTACGAAAGCTCTCTGGGCACCAGTCAGCTGGCGACACTGGCCGAGCAATGGAGTCCTCAGCAGCTCCCCGGTTTAGACACCCTGCACTATCTGCAACCCCATACCTTGCCGTCCATACCGTCAGCAGACACTGACGCCGCAGCGATATCGCCAGCGCACTGGCACCTTATCTGGCAAAGCTGATGTCTCAGCTAACCTGCCCGCTGCGCAATATTGCAATACAAGATCCAACAGCGATCGCTTGCCTATCGGACGTTCATGGCGAGATCAGTTATCTCCAGCTGGATCAGGCAGTCGCAGATTACGCCAACGAACTGCAGCAATATGGTTTCAACCGCGGCCAACGCTTGGTTTGGCAAGGGCAAAACTCACTGGCGTTGATCATCGCTATTTTGGCTTGTTTACGGCAGGGGCTAATCATCGCCCCGCTCAATCACCGTTTACCCCTATCCCGGCAACAGCAACTGCTCGACAGTATTGCGGCCAACGGCATCATTTCTGCCAATGGTGCCGATGATGCCGCTGGTACAAATAGTACAGATGATTCTGCGCCACACGCACAACCCGATAGCATCGCCATCATTCCGCCGCCGAAGCTGGCACACAACATCAGTGACACCACACCTGCTCAACCGCAGCACGAGCTTGAATTAGCAGCAGATGCGCCGATGGATCTGATATTCACTTCAGGTAGCAGCGGTACACCCAAAGCGGTAGCGCACAGCTTGGCAAATCATTTAGCCAGTGCAGCCGCAAGCCAGCAGTTAATCCCCCTCAAAAGATCGGATCGCTGGCTGCTCTCGCTGCCGTTAGCCCATATTGGCGGCATGGCGATCCTGTTTCGCTGCTTACATGCTGGAGCGACGATGGTGCTTGCCGAGCAGAGCGACATACTAGACGCGATCAGCCAGCAACAGGTGACTCATCTGTCACTGGTCAGCACCCAACTTTATCGGCTATTAGAACAAGCAGATAGCGATTCTCTTACCCACTTGAAATATCTGCTGTTAGGCGGCAGCGCCATCGACCAGTCACTGCTGGATCGCGCTAAGCAACATCGACTCAACTGCTTCACCAGCTACGGCATGACGGAAATGAGTTCACAGATCTGCACCGGCCCCGCCGTGGGTGACAATATTGTCGGACAACCGCTCCCTGAGACTCAACTGCGACTCTCAGATAGCGGAGAGGTGGAAGTAAAAGGCAGCACCTTGGCGCTAGGTTATTGGCGCGCAGGAAAACTCTTCCCTCTGGGAAATGCCCAAGGCTGGTTTGCCACCGGCGATATCGCCAAACAAACAGCGCAAGGCATACGACTGATTGGCCGCAAAGATAACCGCTTCGTTTGTGGCGGAGAAAACATTGTGCCGGAACAGATCGAACAGCTATTACTGCAACACTCGGAAATCGAACAGGCGGTTATTGTCGCTGTGGCAGACGAAGAGTGGGGTCACTGCCCTATCGCCTATACCAATCCGCTGTCACCGCAACAGCAACAAGCGCTGAGCAAGGAAATACGTCACAAGTTAGGTTCACTATGGTGCCCCCATGGCTGGCTGCCCCTGCCAGCGCAACCCATAGATACAAAACCTGATCGCCAATCGTTAAAACAGCAAGCGGCCACAATTTGCCTCAAGCGTTGTTCATCAAGATAGGATTTTGAACCACCGCGTTATCAGCAAAACAGCCACTTCGGCACAAGTAAATTTTTGAACTATTATGTTTATCTAAACCCACTCTCCACTCTCCACTCTCCACTCTCCACTGATAACAACAGGAAGAACGGTATGATGAGATTTAATCACACAAAATGGCCTTGGATAGCAGCGCTGGTTATCAGCACCTCTCTGCTCGGAGCCTGTAGCGACGACGATGATGATGAAGATGACGATACCGGTGAAATAGCCGCATTTACGCTGGGCGTATCTGATGCACCTGTCGATGACGCTAACAAAGTGGTCATCACCATTGACACTGTCACATTACGACGTGAAGGGGCTGATGATCTGGTTTTTGAAACCTTCAACAACAGCGATGAAGGGATCACTGATGCTGAAACCATCCAGATTGACCTATTAGAGTTTCAGGGCGGCAGTCAGTTTATCATTATCGAAGGAGAGGACGTGCCGGAGGGCAGCTACTCCGATATGCTGCTGGAGATCCTGGATGAAGATGTTGCTCTCTCCTATGTCGAAGAAACTGATGGTGCCATTAAGTCGATAAAAGTGCCCAGCGACGAACTGAAATTGGGTGGTTTTGAAGTGTCCGCAGATGCGCCACAAAACTTCACCATTGAATTTAATCTCAGAAAGTCTATGACCTATAAGCCGGGTCCCGATGAATACAACCTGAAGCCTCGCGGTGTCTCCCTAGCCAATAACGCAGATACTGGCACGCTGATGGGTACAATCGACCTGGATACCCTGCTGGCAGATCCCATGTGTGCCGACAGCGGCCATATTGTTTACCTCTATGCTGGCTCTGGACTGGATGCATCCTTGTTAAGCGATGAATTTGACCCAGACGTTGCAAATAACGGGGCGCCAGAAGGTGCAATAGCGCCCTTTGCCAGCACTGGTATCATGATGGATGAAGATTCAGGCAACTACGTTTATGAACTTGGCTTTGTACCCGCAGGCACCCACACGCTTGCATACGCCTGTGACGCGGGCGAAGCAGGTGATGACCCCGAGCTTTACGATGGCATAACCGTTCCTATGCCAGCCAACAATGTCACAGAGGTCACGGTGACGGCTGGAGCAGATACCGTACAGGACTTCCCACTCGCCATGGACACTCTGACGCTGGGGATCTCTGATGCTCCAGTGGATGACGTTGATGAAGTGGTTATCACCATTGACGTAATCACCTTAAAACAGGAAGGGAATGACGATCAGGTATTCGACTGTTTTACGGTTGATGCTGAAGAGGGTGATACCGATGACGAAAGTTGTGATGCCTCAACAGAAGAGGGCAAGGTCGCCAAAGACACTATCACACTGAACCTGCTCGACTATACCGGCGGTGAGCAATTTATTTTGCTAGAAGATGAAGAGGTTGCGCCAGGTGACTATAACGATGTCTGGTTAGACGTTATCGACGAAGATACGGACTTCTCATACGTCAATGAACAGCTGCCTGAAGGCGATGATCCACAAGACGAGTCTTTCATCAAAGAGTTGAAGCTTCCATCCGGTACGCTAAAACTCGGTGGTTTCAGCTTGGGTGACACTGGCTCCAACCTCACCATCGACTTTAATCTGCGTAAGTCTATGACGTACAACCCTGGCCCTGATCGCTACATCCTCAAACCTCGCGGAGTGAGCCTAGTGGATAATGCAGGCACAGGAACGATCTCAGGCATGGTTGGCGATACCTTGATGACCTCTGCAGAATGTGCAGCTGATGGCGCTATCAGTGTGGCTTATCTCTATGCCGGAAGCCCTGAGGGCACCTTGGGTGATGAATACGATCCTGAGATGAATCCGGATGTGACAGCTGTCGAGCCGTTCGCCAGTGTTGCAACAGATGAGACTGGCGCGTTTAATTTCGGGTTTGTTCCCGTAGGCACCCATACGTTGACACTGCATTGCGGTACAACAGAGGATGATCCTGACAGCTTCGAAGGGCTTGCGATCCCCACACCGACGGATGCCACGGTTGCTGTCACTGTGGCTGAGGACACAGAAACCAGCTGTGATCTATCCGTAGACGACGCTTGTGCTCCTGTGGGTGCTGCTACATCAATAGAGTAGCCAACAGAGCATAACGGTTTCATCACTAAGCCAATCATTCGCATTGGCGAGTACCCCCGGTAATCAAGCGTTGCCGGGAGTACTTTTATTATCTAGAATCAACAAATTATTAGCTTTATTTTAAATCTGGGTTTGACGCGCAAGACAAATTTAAAAAGGTGCGGTAGAGTGCGGGAAGTTTGCACAATTAATCAACTATTTTGAATTGTTATGCAGGTAACCCAAAATGACACTCTCTGTTAAACCCGCTAATCCTAATTTCTCATCAGGCCCTTGTTCTAAGCGCCCTGGCTATGATCTTAGCCAACTAGATACGACGATTCTAGGCCGCTCACACCGCTCTAAGCCGGGCAAAGCGATGCTTAAAAAGGCTATCGAAGATACCCACGAAATTCTCGGCCTACCGGAAGGCTATCTGGTCGGCATCGTCCCCGGCTCAGACACCGGCGCGATGGAGATGGCGATGTGGTCACTGCTGGGCTCTCGTCCGGTTGATGTGTTTCACTGGGAATCGTTTGGCAGCGGCTGGTTAACCGACATCCTCAAGCAGCTTAAGCTGGACAATGTAAACAACTACCTGGCTGATTATGGTCAGCTGCCAGACCTGTCACAGGCCAATCCGGCCAATGATGTTGTCTTTACCTGGAACGGCACCACCTCAGGCGTCAAAGTGCCTAATGGCGACTGGATCGCTGATGATCGTGAAGGCTTAACTTTATGTGATGCTACCAGCGCAGTGTTTGCTATGGATATGCCATGGGAAAAGATCGACGTTGCCACCTTTAGCTGGCAGAAAGTGCTCGGCGGTGAAGGAGCTCACGGTGTTCTAGTACTTAGCCCGCGCGCTGTTGCTCGCCTGGAAAGCTACACCCCACCATGGCCACTGCCGAAAATCTTCCGCCTGACCAAGGGCGGCAAATTGATTGAGGGCATTTTCCAAGGGGCGACTATCAATACTCCATCCATGCTTTGTGTCGCAGATTATCTGGATGCCCTGAACTGGGTAAAAGATATCGGTGGACTGGCAGGGGCTGTTAGCAAGAGCGAAAACAACTTAGCCGTTGTTGAGCAGTTTGTTGCTGCCAATGACTGGATCGACTTCCTTGCTGACAGTAAAGAGATCCGCTCTAACACCTCCGTTTGCTTAACACTGAAAGCGAGCCCTGAGCAGGTTAAAGCGATCATCCAACGTCTGGACCAGGAAGCGATCGCCTATGATATTGGCGCCTATCGTGATGCCCCTGCAGGCTTACGGATTTGGTGTGGTGCCACAGTCGAAGCCAGTGATCTGCAAGCGATGCTGCCTTGGCTCAAGCACGCCTATGAAACCGTGACCGCTTAATCAGCGCACGCAGATCCCAATAAGAAAACACAAAGGCTAAAGGGAGGCGCAACAGCGCCTCCCTACTTAACAACAATAAAAACGTTGGACGGATTCAATGAGAAAAATACGTACCTACAATCAAATCTCCAGCCGTGGTTTAGACAGATTCAGCCGCGACAGTTATGAGGTTGGCTCCGAGATCGCTCAACCGGAAGCGATCTTGCTACGCAGTCATAAGCTAACCGTTGACCAGATCCCAGATTCAGTCAATGCCATCGCCCGTGCAGGTGCTGGCGTCAACAATATCCCCATCGACGAATGCACCCACAACGGTGTGGTGGTATTTAACACCCCTGGCGCAAACGCCAATGCGGTAAAAGAGTTGGTATTAGCGGGCTTGCTGCTAAGCAGTCGCGGTATCTGTGAAGGGATGCAGTATGTGCAAGCACTCACAGAAAACGACCCGGCGATCCTAAATAAAGAGGTCGAAAAGGGTAAGAAAGCCTATGCCGGTGTTGAGCTAACAGGCAAAACCCTGGGCGTTGTTGGTCTTGGTGCCATTGGTGCCAATGTCGCCAATATGGCGCTGGAACTAGGCATGGAAGTGATCGGCTATGATCCAGCGATCAGTGTTGAAGCCGCATGGCGCTTATCCAGCGATGTGCAGCGAGCGGAAAACCTCGGCGCTCTGTTAGCCAAATGTGATTATGTCACATTGCATGTGCCAGCGATTGAAGCCACTAAAGGGATGATCAATAGCGAAGCGCTCTCCTCAGCAAAACAGGGGCTGAAGTTGTTGAACTTTGCTCGCGGTGAGATCGTCGATAATGATGCCATGCTCGCAGCGCTGGAAGTGGGTAAGGTTGCCCGCTATATCAGCGATTTTCCAAGCCTGGAACTGCTTGGCAATGACAAGGTTTCACTGTTACCGCATTTAGGTGCCAGTACCGTAGAAGCGGAAGAAAACTGCGCCATCATGGGCGCTAACCAGTTGGTCGACTTCCTTGAGAACGGCAACATCAAAAACTCGGTAAACTTCCCTCAGATCCGCATGGAACGTACCCATGGCTATCGACTGACTTTTGCCAACGACAACGTGCCTAAGGTACTAAGTCAGGTACTTGCGCTGTTAGCCGACATGAACATTAACGTGATCGATCTGCTGAACAAGAGCCGTAACGATATCGCCTACACCATATTGGATATCGAACAGCAACCGGATGCGCAGTTACTGGCGGCAGTCGCCGGCGTGGAACACGTATTCCATGTTCGTGCAGTGTAGCGGTTAGCTAGCCAAGCAACTCTGCCGTTTGCAAATACATTGACGGTTTTTGAATAAGCCAGCGCCCTCTAAGCGCTGGCTTTTTTTATGTCCAGAGATCACGCTCACTCATCACGGCACAGGAATGATTCTGCTCAGTATCGGCAGCGATGGAACTTCTCCCCAGATACAGCGTCAATACAGGAAAGCTATTTTTTAATCATTGAGTTAGCCGTTTATTAAGTGACCACAATCTCACTCTAAATAACTCGCTAACCGAATTCATAGCAGTGTCACTCTTCACTGCTATTCTCAAGTCACTGAACAAGGATCTGATCCGTAGGGAGTCTAGAGTGGCAGAAAAACCAAGTCTGAAAATTGCGATTATTTGTCGAGCAGGTATGGGTGGTTCCAGCATCATGGCCACCACACTGGCGCTGAGACTCGCTGAACGTGGTCACCAAATTTACCTATTCGCAACAGACCGCCCTTTCAACCTCAAAAACGCACCAGACAACCTACGCTTTGTGTCCGTCAATCTGCCGAAAACAGAGCTATTATCCGGCCCCCCTGAAACACTGGCCACCAGCGGCACAATTGAACGCTACGCAAGAAAGATCAAGTTCGACATCATCCATAGTCATTATGCCGTACCCTATGCCTTAAGCGCCGAAATGGCTCGCCAAGTCGGCGGACTGGAAAGCAAATTAGTGATCACCCTACACGGTACCGACGTCTCTCAATTAGGTAATACACCGAGTATGCGGCCGCCTATTAAGTGGGCATTGCAGAAAGCCGATGCCATCACCGCGGTGTCAAAAAACCTGCAGCAATTGGCATTAAAAACCTACGGTAGCGATCTCAACATTGACACCATTTACAACTTCTTGGTTGAAAAACTGCCCTTGCTCACAGCTGCAGAGCGCAAGGCAATGCGCGCCAAATTTGATATCGATGAAGATGAAAATGTCTTAGTGCACGCTTCTAACTTCCGCACGGTCAAACGCACCGATGACATCATTGATGCATTTTATCGTGTCTGTCGTACTCACCATGCCAAATTAGTCCTTTTTGGCGACGGCCCACAACGACCTCATTGTGAACATCTGGCTCACTATTTAGGCATAGCCGATAAAGTCATCTTCGCTGGTAAAGTGAAAGAGTGTGGCCGCTGGTTAGGGATTGGCGATATCAATTTACTGCTCAGTGCCGAAGAGAGCTTCGGTTTGGTCTTGCTAGAAGGGTTCTCTCAGCATGTCCCCGCGGTAGCCACCAATGTTGGCGGAATACCCGAAGTGCTAATCGATGGCGAAAATGGTTTTCTGTGCGAAGCCACCAACCCTATTGATGCCGGTAGAAAAATACGCGTGCTACTTAATGACCGAGAGCTGCTGCAAACCATGGCAGAGAAAGCGCCCGACATACTCGAGGATTTCTCCGAGGAGGCAATACTCAATCAATATGAAGCGCTCTATATGCGCTTGCTAGAACAATAACAACCTAATGGCGCGTCTGATCGGCAAACGGCTTTGCTTCCTGCAATGGAAATTCGATTTCGTAACTTAAGCCGTTCAGCTTGCCATTGGATGCGCTAATAGTACCTTTGAGGCCATGGGTGACCAGATTAAAGATAATATGAGTCCCCAAACCACTGCCACCGGAGTGACGCTTGGTCGTAAAGAAAGGATCAAATAGACGAGCCATCACCGCATCGTCCACCCCTTTACCACTGTCGGAGAAGCAAATTTTAGCCCAATGCACCGTGCTGTTTTCGTCATTCACATCTGGCCGGTCGGGCAAACGCTGCAACGCGATCTCTATCCGACCTTCGGAATGCGCTTCAAATCCATGCAATAAAGAGTTCATGATCAAGTTAGTTAAAAGCTGAGCGAACATGCCGGGTTGACCATAAAACTCTATATCACTATCCCCCTCTAGCACGATCTTATGCTGAGTATTTTTCAGCCGCGGACGCAATGATGCGATCACCTCTTCCATGTAGGCCAGTAAATTAAAGCGCCGACTCTCTTCAGAGCTTTGATCAACAGCGACGAGTTTGAAGCTATGCACCAGCTCAGCGGCGCGCTCTAGGTTTCTTAAAGCGATTTCACCACTTTCATAAACCAGATCCATGTAGTCAGAAAACTGCGTGCGGGTCAGCGTATTTTCAGCAAACATTTTACGTAGCTGACGTGTGTTATCCATCACGTGGGAGGTCGCTGTAATGCTGATCCCCACTGGGGTATTAATTTCATGAGCCACGCCAGCGACGAGCTCACCCAATCCAGCCATTTTTTCTCGCTGTACAAGCTGTTGCTGTGAGCGCTCCAGCGCTTGCAGGGTTCCTTCCAGTTCTGCGTTTTTTTGCTCCAACGCCAAGGTGCGCTGCACCACTTTTTCTTCCAATGTTCGATTCAGATTATCAAGCTCACGCTGACGCTGTTTTCGGTCAACAACCTCCTGCTCAATACTATCCAACACTCGATTAAAAGAGTGCCCCAATTGTTGTAGTTCCAGGTACTCCGTTTCCGGTGCCCGCAGTGACCAATGCTTGTTGTTAACAATTTTGTCAGCGACACGCACCAGTTCGGTAATAGGTGATGCCAAGCCTTTGGATAAAAAGGTGGTCAGCGCCGCCGCAACCATCGTACAAATCAACACCACAATAGCGGCCAGTTTTAAGGTATCAAAGATAATATCTGACAACTGGGGGACCCGGGCTTCCACATACAGATAACCTAAGCGTTCTCCCTCAGAGACAATCGGCGTCAGGCTGAACACCAATCCTCGGGCAACCTGATACCGGTTGTCACCCAGATGAGGACGCAACAAACGTACACCAGTTTCCGCAAACGGCTGATCCACGGGCAGTTCCAAAGTGCCATCAAGGTAGAGGCCGGTACCTAATATATTCTCTTGGATCTGTAGTCCAGCCAAAATCGCCAATGATTCATCACTATCACTGAAATAGAGCGCAGGCACCAAGTTATAAGCCACGACATTGAGTTGTGATTGCAATGCTGACAGCGCATTCTCACGGCTTCTTTCTGTGGCAAAATAGGCATGAAGCACACTACTGAGCACCAGTGCCAGAGTCACAATGATCGCGACCGTCCACTGCAGCTGACGCTTAAACGTCGTCATCAGTTGCTCCCTTCCACACCTTAGCCAGACGCAAGAAACGGGCCTGCACTTTCAACTGACTACGATCAAGCATATTTTGGTTAACCAAGATGGAGATCTTATTGCTGGCTATAGGTAGGGCAAACATCGCCCCGGCTTTCAATGCCACCACATCGTTGCCGACGAACAGGGTTTGACTCTCAGAAAGCTGTTGCGCAAGTTTAAATCCCTTGCCCTGTTCGAAACTAAACACCAGATGACAAAATTGCGTACTTTGATACTGATGTAACCCCTGCCACTTATGAAAATAGAGGGTTTGCAACGCTCGCCCCTGGGACTCTTTACCTTCTGTTGCCCGGCGAAATAGCGCTGCCAGATCTTCCACTTGTTGACCAACGAAACAAGCGTTCAACGCCTGTTGCTCAGAAAGTACTGAATCTGGCCAACTAACAAACTTAGTTATTTGATAAAGAAATGCAGCGCGCAATTTAGTGGCGTCTAACTCTACTGCGCTGAGCAGGTTGGGCAACCAAAGTAGTAGCAAGAATAGCGACGAGCGAAAGCCCACACTGATATTCCAGTGTGTTGCGCCAAACACCTTCAACTTTGCCTTAACTTGATCCCTCACAGATCCTGCACCTACTTGCAGTCATGGCTAATGGTGGCCATTAAGACACTCTTGACCTGACCCAGACACCAGCCATAAATATTCTCACGCACAGTAACAAACAGCTATCGCGCCCACTGTTACACAGGTTTCACAACTTCTAAATATTAAGCGCTAAATATGCGAATTAGCTCTGACATTTCAACATAGTGACTGGTGGATATAGGAATTTGGTCGAATACTGGATTGTTAACAGGTCGTAATTTTTTTCTGGGCGACTCTTTGGGGTATCTATGCCGAATCGTTCGACGCTTTCTCTAATTTGTGCAGCAATTCTTTTAGGGCAGCCAACCGCCTATGCCGAAGAAGATCCTCTTGATCTTGAAACGCTGTTTGAACTGGATGTATCGCAACTGATGCAGATCGGTGTTTCCGGCACCGCTTCAGCCACCCCAACCATTGAGCGGCTGGATCCGGCATCAGTCACCACCATCACCCAGCAAATGATCAATGATTCAGAAACACGCAGTCTGTTCGACCTACTGGAAGTGTACGTACCCAACTTTCACTATCTGCCCCATCACTGGGAAGCTAAGCATATGGGAATGCGGGGGATAATGGGCGACAGAGATGACAAATATCTATTACTGGTGAATGGTCGGATCATGAATGAGCGCACCCACTTCGGAGCACTGTCAGAGCGTGACCTTCCCATGATGGGAGATATTCACCGTATCGATGTCATTCGCGGTCCGGGCTCTGTGGTGTACGGCCCAGGGGCGGTTTCTATGGTGATCAATATCCGCACCGAAAACTTCTACAACTATTCCGGCGATCAGGTTATCGCCAAAGTTGGCGCGGTAGAGGAGTTTCAATCTGTCGAAATTAAGAAAGGGATCCGCTTAGATGAAACCAGTGGTATCTACCTCTACGGCGGCATTAGTAATTACAAAGGCGCGGATCAAAGTGATTCACCTGTGGTTTATGGTCTCAGTGACACAACGCCTTGGGGGGATGAATTGGTCGCCGGTGCCGACAGCAACCTGAATCACCCGAGAAACAACGCCCAACATCGCGATCTGCCGAAATTAAAGCTTCACCTCAACTACCAGAAAGAAAACTTTGATGCCTGGCTCCGCTACACCCGGGGTGGCGAGGAGATGCCCTGGAGTCATAAGGTGGTGCTGGAGTCACCTAACGGTTTTGCCCCTGCAGATCTGCAGCAGGAAGATCTCACCACCCAGAGTGTTGGTTATCAGCAGCTCACACTGACAATGGACTATAAAGACAAAATTGATGACACCTTGTGGGTAGACTACCGATTCAGCGCCGATAGCTTTGATTACGAACGCAAGTTATTTAATACCGATTTGCCTGACAATCCCCCAGAGAATCACCGCGAAGATGAATTTTTAGCATCTGTGATCGCCAGTTGGCTGCCCCTTCCCGATCACGCGCTCGCCATTGGCGGCACTGCGTCTTATGAGCGCTGGGGTAGAGAGAGTCCGGGTTATCCCGATGCCGATCCAGTTTCGTTTGTACTCGGAGAGATGCCTGAATGGGAAACCTACTCCTACGGCCTGATGATCGAACATCAGTGGACCATCAATGATCAGTTCACTAGCTTCCTGGGTTTACGGGTAGATGAAGATCAGTACACCGACAGTATGTGGTCTCCACGCGCCGCGCTAATCTACACCCCAACCGACATCGATACCGTCAAGCTGATCGCGAGTCGTTCAGTAAGAAAAAATAACGCCGAAGAGTTGCGCCTGCAGCATCAAGGTGGCGAGAACTCTGATCCAGAAGAGCTCAAAAGCATCGAGTTAGTTTATCAACGCCAGGCAAGTGGAGCACTCCTCTACAGTGCCAGTGCTTTTTTCAATGACATTGAAGTGATCGGTATCGATACCAATACCCTTCGCTCAGACAAAGTCGCAGAGTATCGCGTCGGTGGCTTAGAGCTAGAGCTGAGCTACCACACCGAAACCTGGGATATTCGCGCTTCCCACAGTTATACCAAGCTGTCCAGCTTTGACGCCGAAGAGGGAAAATCACAAAAGATCTCCGCCGAACCGTTTGGCTATGGTGATGATCTGAGCCAATGGAGCAACCACATTTCCAAACTCGCCGCGAGTTGGCAATTTGATACGGCACTGAAGTTTAATGGCGCCTTACGGGTGTTTTGGGATTATCAAGGCTCCCAAGACTACATCGACTATACCGTGGATCAGCGGGCGGCCAGCGAAGATGGCAACAGCTCTTCAACAGCATTAACCGATCCGGGCTATACCGACAGCACAGATTGGGCTGTGTTTCTGGATCTCGGCGCTCACTATCAACTCGCCCCACAGCATTCAGTGTCACTGCAGGGATACAACTTAATGGGCCTGTTTGATGACGACTTCAATAAACGGCTCTATGTCATTAACGTCGGTAACTATCGCGCCGATGCAGCCTCATTTGCTTTGAACTATCGTTATGATTTTTAGCCATAGGAACATCCGCGATGCAGACAGCGCTCAATTTTACTAACAAGCATGTGGTTGTTATCGGCGGCACCAGCGGCATCAACCGCGGTATAGCGGAATGCTTCGCCCGGCTTCATGCCAACATCACGGTCGCCAGCCGGCAGCAACAAAAAGTCGATGATACGCAGTCAGCACTGCAAGCGCTCGGTGCCAAAACCTATGGGTTTTGTGCCGATGTCAGAGATATTGAGGCAATCGCCCAAGGCCTGCGCACCGCCCATGACCGCTTTGGTAGCATCGATGTTTTAGTTTCAGGCGCGGCGGGTAACTTTCCCGCTTTAGCGGAAAATATGTCAGCCAATGGCTTTAAGTCGGTAGTCGATATCGATCTGTTAGGTACCTTTCATGTGATGAAAGCCAGCTTTGAGCTGCTCACCAAGCCAGGTGCCAGTATCATCAACATTAGCGCGCCACAAGCTTACCTTCCCATGCCAGCACAACTGCATGTTTGTGCAGCCAAAGCCGGGGTCGATATGATCACTCGCACGCTGGCACTAGAGTGGGGAGAGTATGGCGTTCGTATTAACTCGATTGTTCCTGGCCCCATAGACGGTACAGAGGGGATGGAACGACTCGCCCCAACAACAGCGATAAAGCAAAAAACCTGCGATGACGTGCCGCTAAAACGTCTAGGCACAGTGGAAGATATTGGCCATGCCTGCTGTTTTCTTGCTTCGCCCATGGCGAGCTATATCACGGGGGCAGTTATCCCAGTAGATGGCGGATGGTCGCAAAAAGGGTGTGGCAGTATGGGAGATGCGCTATCGCAACTGAGTCGGCGATAGCGCATTTACGCTCTCAATACGGAAGGCATTAAGAAACTGGAGTGCTAAACACCATTTTCACGCAGAAAGTTCTCAAATGCTGGGGCAGATGTATTAACAAACACCTTAATGAACTCAGAGACAATCTCTTCGTTGATACCGCCATTAGCCATCAGGTCTGCTTCTAGGCCTGGATCATCATCACTATCCAAATAAGCACGAGACAAACGCTTTGTGCGATTCCATTCGTTCATCGCTGATGCGGTCAAGCGGATACCTGAGACACCAAAGTAGAGCTGCAGATCACCATCATCATAGAGCTGCAATACATAATTAGTACCATCATGGTTAAACACGATGCTGCCACTTTCACGGACTTTAACCTCCTTGTAGCCTTGCTGCTTTAACAGCTGCTCAAGCTCGGCCAAAGAGAATCGAGACACCAATGTTGGTCCCATTGATTTCACCGCTTCTTGCAACACTTCTAGCGCAGCATTAACCTGGGTTTTACTTGGCGCAGCGCTTACTTGCGACATAGGTACCAGCAAAAACGCCAGCACCAAAAACAACCTTTTGCACATCATTGATACCACTCCCTCGATGCAATATGAAAACAACGCACGCTCAGTAGAGCATGGTTGCTAGAAAACCGTTAAACGAAGACAAAGCATGATCGAGTCAAAACGAAACGCCCTATCTGCAATATATTCTGACATAAATTAGTAATTTATCCGCTACGATTGCGGATTTTCGCCGCGGCCTGTGTGAGAGATCTCTGAAACTCTAATGATCTACCGTTATTTTCTAGCTATATTCGACATGAAAAGCTATAAATAAAGAGCACGGATAGCGGTAACACTCATAACACAAGGAGTTAGTTATTATGAGTCTTTATTTAGTTGACGAGACCATCTCTCTGCTGAGAGAAACCTTTTCTAAAGTGAGTCCATCTGACCCATGGCCTTTACGTAATACCATGAGTCCCGACGATGTTCGCAATGTCATTCAAGAGTGCAACTCCCTCTACCATGCCGAGGGTTGCCAAGAAGTCACGCTGAGTGATATCACCAACGGCTATATGTCCCGCTAAGCGCTGAGGCCTAACGTGCTTAACAGATACAAAATTATTGCGATTAGCCTTGCCGTACTCGGCCTGCTTACCCATACCTCCTCATCAGCAGATAGCGAAGTCAGAAAACAAGAGGCTGCGCCTTACGCCTTTTGGGGCGTCATTCTGCAGGGGCACTACACGGAAAAATTCAGGCAAAAGTACGACTTCAGTTTTCAGGGGGTGTTAGTCAACGGGGTGTCACACAATAGCCCTGCAGAACTGTCTCGTATTCATCCATGTGATGAGATCACCCATATCAATGAGCAACCTTTTCAAGATACCGATGCACTGATCCAATTTGTGCACAGTTTACCCGAAGATGAATATTTTCGTGTCACGTTACTCCGCGCCGGACGGCAACTCACCGTTGATAGTTTTATTCGCTATTTTGATCCTGCCAAAGGGGATGCCAGACGCTTGGAAGATAACTTTAGAAACAGCTTCGGTCAGGATCGTTGCGATCTCTCTCAACACCGTCGCCTACCAATAGAGTTCACAGCTCCCTAGCCTTCGCTCTCTCCCTTACGCTCAAATAGCTTTGTAATGCGTTGATCACATGACGAATTCGCTGAAAATGCTATGGTTAACTAGTCACCAGCCATTGAGAAGGAAGAACCCATGTTTATTGTCATAAATCGCTGGCAGTTAAAAGAAGGCAAAGAACAGCAGTTTGAGCAAGGGTGGGGCGAAATCATCCAACGTAATATGCTGCATTATGGTGCGCAAGGTTCCAGGCTTCATCGTGCCCACGACGGCAGTTGGATTTCCTATTCCGTCTGGCCGAGTGAAGATCATTGGCAAGCAGCCCATAGTATTGATGACAGCGACCAAGAAGCACGGCTAAAAATGGTTGATGCCATTATCCGTGTTTACCCACCACAAACCATGGTACCTATGCTCGATATGCTGCATGAAATGCAGCCAGAAATGGATTCGTTGGTCTAAGTTATACCCTAGGCAAAGCCATTATTTCGGCATCAACACAGGCAACTAACCACCATCAGCTTTGGCCAATACAGAGCAAGTAATTTTATGTCAAAGGAGAGGCAATGAAGTTCAAATTATCCCTATCCAGCCTTATTTTACTGGCGATGTTTGCGGGTATTGGCGTGGGCCTATTCTTTGGCGAAATGGTTGGCTGGATGGAGTGGGTAGGAACGGGTGTGATCCTACTGATGCAGATGACCATCCTGCCCTATGTCACCGTTTCTTTGATCAGTGGCATTGGCAGGCTGGAAGGCAAAGCCGCCAAACTACTCTTTTCCCAAGCTGGGATCGTGATGCTGATTATCTGGGGTATGGCTTTGGTTGGCATCCTCGTATTACCGCTGGCGTTTCCAGAGGTCACCACCGCATCATTTTTTAGCACCTCAGTGATCACCTCGCCACCACCGGTGAATTACTACGATCTATATATTCCTGCCAACCCGTTTAAGTCGCTAGCGATTGGCGCTATTCCTGCGGTGGTCATCTTCTCCATTGCTCTGGGTATCTCTTTTATCAACATGGAGGGGCGAGAGCCCGTTATCGCCTTTATGGATGTGGTGGGCAAAGGCCTTTCTCGTGTCACCAATTTTATGGTGAAAACACTGCCTGTCGGCGTATTTGCTTCGGCAGCGGGAGCGGCAG
Source organism: Corallincola holothuriorum (assembly GCF_003336225.1). Taxonomy (NCBI): domain Bacteria; kingdom Pseudomonadati; phylum Pseudomonadota; class Gammaproteobacteria; order Alteromonadales; family Psychromonadaceae; genus Corallincola; species Corallincola holothuriorum. The sequence continues at coordinate 209,350 of NZ_QPID01000005.1, read as the reverse complement.
GCACACTGACCGTCGATGAATTTGCCTCCCTTCAAGTGTTTCTCGTTGCCTACGCCCTGCTTTGCCTGGCGCTGAGTTTGTGGCTCTTTCCTGCCATGGTGGCGGCCATTACACCTTTTAGTTATCGCGAAGTCATGTCGTTATCGCGGGATTCATTAATCACGGCCTTTGCCACCGGCAACATTTTCATCGTATTGCCGGTACTTATCGAAGGTTCAAAAAAACTGTTTGCGGAAAAAAATCTAACTCGTGCCGATACCGATGGGAACCTCGATGTACTGCTTCCCATCGCATTCACCTTCCCTAACGCAGGCAAACTAACCGTTATCTTTTTCGTACTATTTTGCGGTTGGTTTACCGGTAAAGATGTCTCCATCACCGCTTATCCTATGTTAGCGATGAGTGGCTTATTAAGCCTGTTTGGCTCTGTTCATGCAGCGATCCCATTTATGCTTAACAGCCTGCAACTGCCCTCCGATCTTTATCAGCTGTTTTTGGTCTCCTCCTTTATTACCGGCAAATTTAACTCTTTAGTGGCGGTGATGCATTTGCTGATCTTTGGCCTACTGACCACGGCATTAATCCAAAAACAGTGGCTGGTTACCACAAGAGATCTACTCAAAGCGGGCGGCATGGTGCTCGCAGGCTTGGTGCTAATGATTGTCAGCGCCAGGATTATCTCAAGCGTTATTATCTCCGAGTCAGGCAACACCGCTGAGCTATTGGGAAATATGCGAGTGGTCAATGAAGTTTCGACAGAAATTCAAGAGCAGTACCCTGATCTGTCCACGGCATCCGCGCCAGCGGCTAATCTGCAAAGCATCATCCAACGTGGTGTCCTCCGTGTGGGTTACCTGCCCAACAACGCGCCATTTACTTACTTCAATCAGCAACATAAATTGGTCGGGTTGGACATTTCACTGATCAATACCTTTGCGCAAGAATTAGGCGTAGAGATTGAGCTGATCCCTTACGATCCAAAGCGCCTAGATATCACCCTAAACCAAGGGCATATCGATATTGCGATATCCGGTATCGCCATGGATGCCGCCTTAATGGGCAAGATGAACTTCACCGACCCCATACTGCAGCTGCATTTAGCTTTAGTCGCGAAAGACTATCGCTTGAAAGATTTTTCTACCGTACAGAAGCTCCGAGAAGCAGGAGAACTGAAAATAGCCATGGTTGGTCAAGAGAAACTGGCCGAGCGGATCCAAGCGGCGCGCCCAGATGTAACCTTGTTCCAACTGACTAATTACCAAGCCTATTTTGAACAACCGAAAGAGATATACGATGCCTTATTGATATCAGCGGAAGCAGGTTATGCCTGGAGCATGCTCTACCCTGACTATGGCGTCATCTTGCCTCAAGGCACGGATTACGAATTCCCTATGGCATTCGCGACCGCTAGGGGTAACTACAGTATGCTGGTCTATCTCAATAGCTGGATAACCTTGAAAAAGACCGAAGGACTAATCGAGCAAGAATACGAATTCTGGATTTTAGGCAAAGGTGCCAAGGAAGATAGGCCTAGATGGTCAGTCATCCGCGACTATCTGGGTTGGGTTAACTAGCAAACATTGCTTACGGAGCACTATGCAAACCACGCAACGTACATTACCGGCGAAAAAACGCTTAGCACTTGTTGCTCATGATCATATGAAGCAGCAGTTAATTGCTTGGTCTGAAGCTCGACGTGAGCAACTCAGTCAACATCGTTTGTTCGCTACAGGTACCACTGGCGCACTGCTCGCGCAGCAACTAGACCTCCCCATCCAGTGCCTGCTGAGCGGTCCCATGGGTGGAGATCAGCAGCTCGGCGCGCTGATCGCTGAAGGCAAGATAGATATGCTGGTATTCTTCTGGGATCCCTTGGATGCAGTTCCTCACGATCCCGATGTCAAAGCCCTGCTAAGACTCGCTGCGGTATGGAACATCCCTGTTGCCACCAACAGAGTCACCGCCGACTTTCTGCTTGATTCTAAACATATGAATCAAGCTTATGAAACCAGCATCCCTGATTACGCCAATTACCTAAAAGGGCGGACATAATATTCACCCCAAAAAACAAAAAAACCGGACATTGTCGTCCGGTTTTTTTCTGAGGCAATCGGTCTATTCTTTACCAAATACCTGATTTTCTTGCTCTTGCACACGAATAAAGGTCATACGTTTGGTCAGCTCTTTTAACTGCCGGGCACCAACATAAGTACAGGCACTCCGCACGCCACCCAGAATATCCTTCACCGTGGCATCTACTGGGCCACGATAAGGCACGCTAACCGCTTTACCCTCTGAGGCTCGATACTCGGCAACACCGCCCGCATGACGCTGCATCGCCGTTGCACTGCTCATGCCATAAAACTGCTTGTACTGCTTACCGTCACGCTCAATGAGATCACCACCTGACTCATCATGCCCAGCAAACATACCCCCAATCATGACAAAATCGGCACCGCCGCCAAATGCCTTGGCCACATCGCCGGCACATGAACAACCGCCATCTGACACGATTTGCCCGCCCATGCCATGAGCCGCATCGGCGCACTCAATCACGGCGGACAGTTGCGGATAGCCAACACCTGTCTTCACTCGGGTGGTGCACACAGAACCAGGACCAATACCAACCTTAATGATATCGGCTCCTACTAGGATAAGCTCTTCAACCATTTCGCCGGTCACCACATTACCCGCCATAATGGTGATGTCTGGGTAGCTTTCTCTCACGCGGCGAACGAAATCAACAAACGCCTCAGCATAGCCATTTGCCACATCAATACAGACAAATTGAAACTCTGGATGCTGCTTTAACAGTTGTCCAAGCTTTTCAAAGTCAGCCTTAGAAGTTCCAGTGCTCACCATGATGTAGTTAAAGATAGAGGCATCGTTCTCAGCGATAAATGCAGCCCACTCTTCCACCGTGTAGTGCTTGTGGATCGCAGTCAGCATCTGATGCTCTGCTAACGCTCGCGCCATCTCAAAAGTGCCGACCGTGTCCATATTGGCAGCCACTACAGGCACACCTGTCCAGGTACGACCGCTATTGTGAAAACGGTAGGTACGCACTAATTCGACTTCGGAACGACTTTTGAGTGTTGAACGCTTAGGGCGGATAAGGACATCCTTAAACCCCAACTTGATATCAGATTCAATGCGCATACTAAAACCTCTGGTGAGAAAACAAACCGGCGGACTTTAGCAAAGAGTAGCAGCTTAAAAGATTGCGTCAGGACAAAAAATAGCGATATAGCCCAACAACAAGTAACCAAAGGCAATTAAGCATTGCGACAATAGGACAGAGCTCGACGTATCGCTACGGCCAAAAAGCAGAAAAGGAGCCGATAGCTCCTTTTCTTATTCATTCATCTACACACTATGTTTTATAGTGCTTTCAGAATGTTATCCACACTGGCTTTGGCATCGCCAAACAACATCTTACTGTTGTCGTTAAAGAACAGTGGGTTCTGTACGCCAGCATAGCCTGTGGCCATAGAACGCTTGAATACCACAACATTCTCCGCTTCCCATACGTGTAGCACCGGCATACCAGCAATTGGGCTGCCTGGCTCACGCGCCGCAGGGTTCACGGTGTCGTTCGCACCAATCACCAACACCACATCTGTATCGGAGAAATCATCGTTGATCTCATCCATCTCCATCACGATGTCATAAGGCACTTTGGCTTCTGCCAACAACACGTTCATGTGTCCTGGCAAGCGCCCTGCCACAGGGTGAATACCAAACCGCACCTGGATGCCTTTTTCACGCAACTTCTTGGTGATATCAGCAATAGGATACTGAGCTTGTGCTACCGCCATACCGTAACCAGGAGTAATGATCACGCTCTTGGCACTCTTCAGCATGTCGGCCACATCCTCGGCATTGGTTTCATGGTATTCGCCCACTTCCTCATCGCCAACGACAGTGCCACCATCGGTACCAAAGCCGCCCAATATCACGCTGATAAAGGAGCGGTTCATCCCTTTACACATAATGTAAGAGAGGATCGCACCAGAGCTACCCACCAAGGCGCCGGTGATAATCAACAGATCGTTAGAGAGCATAAATCCGGCTGCTGCTGCCGCCCAACCTGAATAAGAGTTCAGCATAGACACAACAACTGGCATATCTGCGCCACCAATGGCTGCAACCAAGTGGTAACCAAATACAAACGCAATAAAGGTCATGATCAGTAAGGCGATGATATTGCCACTGTCCATGTACCATGCACCCAAACCGATAGAGGCGATCACCATCGCCAGATTGATAAAGTGCTTACCAGGTAAAGAAAGTGGCTTGCTGCTCATCACACCATGCAACTTACCAAAGGCAACAATCGAACCGGTGAAGGTCACTGCACCAATAAAGATACCAAGGAAGACTTCGACATCATGGATCGTCTTTTCAACACTGGTCTGGGTCAATGCTTGAGCAACCGCAGCAGCACTGCCTGGCTCAGGGTGAGATGCAATAGCACTAGAAAAGCCGACTAATACCGCAGCTAAACCAACGAAACTATGTAAGATCGCCACTAACTGTGGCATCTCGGTCATCTCAACTTTCAACGCTAAAACAACGCCGATAGCCGCACCAACCAGCATCGCACCTGTCAGCCAGGTGATCCCGCTGATCTCGACACTAGCAAAGGTAGCCACGATAGCAATCAACATACCGGCAATACCATAAAGGTTACCGGCCTTGGCAGTTTCGTGCTTACTTAAGCCCGCAAGTGCCATAATGAACAGAACGGCTGCAAACAGATACGCAGCAACTAACAAACCTTGTGACATGCGTTATCTCCTCAGTCGCGCTGGAACATTTTCAACATGCGTTGCGTGACGGTGAAGCCACCAACAATGTTGATCGTCGCGATTAAAATGGCAAAGCCCGATAGCGCTAGGATCAGCGGACTATCGGAATTCATCTGGACCAAGCCACCAACAATGATGATGCCGGAAATAGCATTCGTCACACTCATCAACGGCGTGTGTAAGGCATGGGCGACGCCCCAAACCACGTAGTATCCCACCACACAGGCAAGAACAAACACGGTAAAGTGTGCCAGAAAATCGCTCGGTGCATTCTGAGCAACCCAACCAAACAGTCCGGCACCCACTGCAAGCATGGCAGGCTTAAGCCAAGGCTTAGGTTTTGCCTCTTCCACAGGCTCAGGCGCAGCCACTTCTGCTGCAGGCTGTTGTGGCTGAGCACTGACCTTAATGGGTGGCGCAGGCCAGGTAACTTCACCCGCTTTGGCAACGGTGACGCCACGCAGGACTTCATCGTCGAAGTTAATGTCGATATTGCCGTCTTTTTCCAAGCACAGCAGCTTCATCAAGTTCACCAGGTTGGTGCCATAAAGCTGACTGGATTGTGCCGGTAGGCGCGATGGAATATCGGTATACCCGATGATAGTGACGTCATGCTTGACGACCGCTTCACCAGGCTCAGTTAATTCACAGTTACCACCGGTCAGTGCAGCCAAATCAACGATGACTGAGCCTGGCTTCATTGATTCGACCATCTCAGCCAAAATCAATTTAGGTGCCGGACGACCAGGAATAGCGGCAGTGGTGATGATAATGTCGACTTCGGCGGCCTGCTCAGCGAACAGTTTCATTTCCGCTTCAATAAACGCCTTAGACATCTCTTTGGCGTAGCCATCACCGGCACCAGTATCTTCTTCTTCATAATCGAGGCGTAAGAATGTACCGCCCATCGATTCGATCTGCTCAGCTACTTCAGGGCGAGTATCAAATGCACGTACTTCAGCCCCCAAACTGCCCGCAGCACCAATCGCTGCCAATCCAGCAACACCAGCACCAATCACCAACACTTTGGCCGGAGGAACTTTACCTGCTGCCGTTATCTGACCAGTAAAGAAACGGCCAAACTCATGGGCCGCCTCAACCACAGCACGATAGCCTGAGATATTCGCCATGGAGCTCAAAGCATCCAATGACTGAGCACGGGAGATACGAGGCACACTGTCCATCGCTAACAGATTGATATTTTTCTCTGCTAACACTTTCAGGCGATCTTCGTTCTGAGCTGGCCAGAAGAAGCTAATCAGAGTCTGCTCTGGTTTTAACAACTCGGCTTCGTCGTTGCCGGTTGCCGGATCAACCATAGGCGGATTGACTTTAAATATAATATCCGCACCACGCCACAGCGCCGCTGTGTCGGTGATTACTTCAACACCTGCCGCACTGTATGCGTCATCGGTAAAACTTGCCGCCGCACCGGCACCCGCTTCAATAGCGAGTTCAAAACCCAGTTTCTGCAGCTTCTCAGCAGTATCTGGCGTCAACGCTACGCGCTGTTCACCTGACATCACTTCTCGTGGCACACCGATTTTCATAGCCATGAAAACCTCCTGAACAATCGTTACAATCCCGTAGAAAGACGCGATATAAACCGACCATTTGGTCACTGTTTATTCGCATTTTTTAGTTTATATGCAAAAAATCTGAATATTTATACACTCAGGAAGGAAATTTTCCTACCATTTTTACTAGAAAACGCTAAAAAACAGCATTTTCTGAAAATTTATTACAGCGCACTCTAACGCCCACGCCTCTGCAATCAAACTAGACCAGTCCGGCAGTCTATTCATTACATGGTAATTGGGGGCAGTAACGCCCCCAAATGTAGATTACAGGCAGAAGCCGTAATCAGCCGCTTCAGGCTTCACGCACATGCCATATCCCGTCGTACAATCAGTGTCGACTGCACAACGCTGTTTTTCCTGCTTAGCCGCAGGAGCAGGCTCAGCCGCTGCTTCAGGCTCTGAACTTGCGCAAGCCGCTAACATGCCAACCATCATCAACATAGCCAGTAGTTGTTTCATTTCAATCTCCGTGTGCTAACAAAATCAAAACACGGCAACGCCGTGACCGCTTCCAAAGTGTAGACGGCTGACGCAGGATACATAGCCAATGAGATGATTGTCTTGGGTAAAATCAAAATGACAGCAAAGCAACTATGCTATTAACTGTACTGGTAATCATTATTCTCCGGAGATGCTGCAATGGCAGTCTATGAAATCCAACATCCTTTGGTAAAACATAAATTGGGTCTGATGCGGGTGCGTGACATCAGCACCAAACACTTCCGCGAACTTTGTGGTGAGATCGGCACTTTACTCACCTATGAAGCCACCCGACACTTAGAAACAGAAACCATTGATGTTGAAAGCTGGAGCGGCGAGAGCGTGCCAGTGACAAATATCAAGGGCAAAAAGATCACCTTGGTACCTATTCTGCGCGCCGGACTCGGCATGTTAGATGGGGTCATTAGCCTGCTCCCCAATGCCAAAGTGAGTGTCGTCGGTCTATACCGAGATGAAGAAACCCTTGAGCCTGTGGCTTACTTCGACAAAATTGTCGCCGATGTACCTGAGCGCACAGCACTGATCCTAGACCCTATGTTGGCAACAGGCGGTACGCTGATCGCCACAATTGACCTGCTAAAGCAGAAAGGCTGCACCCAGATCATGGGACTGTTCTTGGTTGCGTCGCCAGAGGGGATTGCCAAGCTTGAAGCTGCCCATCCAGATGTAGATATCTATGTCGCGTCGGTCGACGAGTACCTCAACGATAAGGGCTATATTATGCCTGGCTTAGGCGATGCCGGAGATAAGATATTCGGCACCAAATAAGTTTTCTGAACAATAAAAAAACCGCCTGAGGGCGGTTTTTTTATTCCTGCAAGCGACAGATTATTTCGCTGCAGATTTCTCTTGCGGCAACACGAGGTTAAGAAGGATAGCCACAATACCGCAAAGCCCTACCCCTTTAAGCGTAAAGTCGCCCGCGCTGATGCTCATTCCACCAATGCCAAAGACGAGCGTTATCGACACGATAGCTAAGTTACGCGCTTTCGCTAGATCCACCTGACTACGCACCAGGGTATTCATCCCAATGGCTGCAATAGACCCGAATAACAGACAAAGAATACCGCCCATGACAGGTACTGGGATGGTCTGCAACAAGGCACCGGTTTTGCCGACAAAAGCCAAACCAATAGCAAAACAAGCCGCCCAGGTCATAATGACGGGATTATAAGATTTAGTCAGTGCCACCGCACCGGTACACTCGCCATAACTAACCACTGGCGGCCCACCAAAACTGGCTGCAGCCATAGTAGCCAAACCATCGCCCAACAAAGAACGGTCAATCCCCGGTTTTTCGACAAAGTTCTTTCCGGTCACGTTGCTTATCGCCAAAATGTCACCAAAATGTTCGACCACGACAATCAGTCCCACTGGCGCAATCAACAAGATGGCCCGCCAGTCGAAAGACGGCGTGGCAAAATCAGGGGCCGCGATCCAAGGCGCTGCACCAACAGGAGTAAAATCAACGACGCCCAGCGCCAACGACAGCAGATAGCCCACCACTGCGCCCGCGATAATCGGCATCAGCTTTAACAAGCCTTTGGCATAAACCGCCACACCAACCGTCGTTAGCAAGGCCACCGATGAGATAATCAGCGCTGTATCGAGTTCAATCAATTGCACTGCGCCATCGCCGGTTTTACCCAAAGCCATGTTCACAGCAACAGGCGCAAGCGCCAAACCTATCACCATGATCACCGGACCGACGACCACTGGCGGCAGCAGCTTTTCAATGATCTGGATCCCACGTAATCGAACAAGCGCACTGGCAAGGACAAACACCAAACCGGCCGCCATCAAACCGCCCAATGTCGCGGACAAACCAAATTGGGAAATGCCCAGTTGAATAGGAACAATAAACGCGAACGAACTACCAAGAAAAATCGGGATCTGACGCTTGGTGCATAACTGGAAAATCAGCGTACCTACACCCGCTCCTAATAAGGCGATATTCGGTGATAAACCCGTAAGGATAGGCACCAATACCAGCGCACCAAACGCGGTCAGTAATATTTGTGCCCCGAGCAGAGGCAAAGTGAAGTTCATAACGCATTCCTAGTTAACAAAACCGAGCGACTTTAACAAATTTGCTACCTAGCCTACTTGAGATAAGTCAGATTGCCAGCATTAGCAATACGTTTACGAAAGAGGTGAGCGCTAAGAAAGTACTAATTCGCTAGCCCGCTTACCCTTTAACACAAACACTTACCACCCGCGCTCCTTCACTTCCAGCTAACGCCGCATGGGACTGACCTAACCGAATGAAGTGCATATCGCCTGGCATTAGGGTCCGCTCCGTACAACCGCCCTCAGCATCTTCCACGGAAATCTTCAATGTACCTTCCAGCAGATAGTAGATCTCTTCCTTATCGCTATGCTGATGCTGTCCAATACTTGCCCCCGGTTCCATATAGAAATCAGCAAACATGTTGATACCCGACTCGGATATCCCTTCCGCTTTGTTGCCATCTTCACTTAACAACCATTTAGTCCAAACCCGCCCTTGGCCCTGCCGATAATCGCTATACTCGGCGTTACTATGGCAAGGCTCATACTTCACGGTCGCCACCTCGTCACCCTGTTTAAATACCACAGGCCCTATCTCGCGATGATAAACAGGGGTTTCCTCCTGCTGATGAAATTCCTGTTCGGTATAGACGTATCTGGACAGTTTCATAGAACCTCGGCGGCCAAAAATCATACGGAAAATGAGTATACATTTAACTCAACAGCACTCACATTAAGCGCCAAACAGATCAAATAGAGGAAGATCCAAGCAACGGCTTTTGACGACGTTAACCTTTGCCGCTTAGCAACTCTAAAAGCTGTTTAAAACTCATCGGTTTATAAAGGTAGTACCCTTGAATAAAATCACATTTTTCGCTGTTCAAAAAGTCTAGCTGTTGCTGATTTTCTACGCCCTCGGCGGTAACTGAGAGATTGTAGGCATGGGCAAACTCCAGCACTATTTTGGCTACCCCAGGGGTATCTGCGGGCTGCTTCAAACCAATCTCAGCAGTATGAGTCCGATCAAGCTTGAGCTTTGTCACAGGCAGTTGGCCTAAATGCGCAAGGGATGTATAGCCGGTACCAAAATCATCCAGTACTAAGCCAACCCCAAGTTTCTTCAATGCATTGGCATTCGCCAAAAAGCGGTCGTCCAAATCAGCGGTCGCGGTTTCCGTGATCTCAATCTCAACCTGCTTGGGTGGTAACGCCATCGCCGAAACAACACCGGAGATAAAATCTGCCAATCCGGGTTGCTGCAGATGGGTGTTTGATACATTAACGGACATGGAAAACGTAGAATTTTGCTGAGTTTTTAGGATCTCAGCCAATGACCGGCAAGCATGCTCAATCACCCAACGATCAATCGCATAGATCAACCCCGACTGTTCTGCCACTGGAATGAACTTGTCTGGCCCGACACGGCCTAAACTGTCGCTTTGCCATCTCAACAATGCCTCTGCACCGGCAATGAGTCCAGTTTTGCTACACACATAGGGTTGAAAAAACAGTTCAAATTCATCCTGCTCTAACGCCGTCGTCAACGCTCTTTCAATCACCTCTTTTTCTAACAGGTATTCAGCGATCTGCTGGCTAAACACCTGATACTGAGCACCACCTTTTAGCTTCGCCTGCTGTTTTGCAGCTTCAGCCAATTTCTGTAAATCCGCCACCGTCTCTGTGTGTTGCGGACTTGCAGCAATACCGATAGAGACTTGTAGATACACCTGTCCGGCACCCACAACCACAGGATCCGCTAACGCCGTGACCAATTGCTCAGCCAACGATTCAGCCAGCTCAAGATTGGCATGGAACAACAAAATCGCAAATTCATTACCAGCGGTACGCGCAACATAACTCCGATGATCGATCAGTTCGTCAAATGGTGGCTTAGCCATCATCGATTGCACAAGTTCACTTAGGCGCTTCAGTATTTGATCGCCCCCTTTGTCCCCATGGGTCTCGTTCAAATGCTTGAACCTATCAATATCGAGGATCAACAGAGCCATCTTGCTTTCTAACCCTTCCCCCAAGGAGCGTTGCAATACTAGGCGATTGTTGAGGCCCGTAAGACGATCAGAGTAAGCGACTTTTTCCAGTGCTGTCTTCGCTTGCCGCACTGATGTCACCATATCAGCAAAGCTATTATTGAGCTCTGCAAGCTCATCAACCCCCTTGGAGAGGGGAACATCTTCATCGATGCCCTCCTCTACGCCACGGATACGCTGTCTGATCATCATCAACGGCTTTACCACCGTACGCTTGATCGCCCAGCGCAACAGAATAAACAGCAACAGGAAAGTAACTAATAACAGCAAGATAACGCGCCATAAATACGCGTTGGCATCTTGATTTTCGATGCTCTCTGACACCATGGCGATAGAGATGGTGTTCCCTGAGGTTAACTGCGAGACCAGTTGAAATTCACCAATATCATCCAGAACCAATGACTGACCACGGATCAATTTCTGTTCGAGTTGTTGGAAAAGATCAGCATTTCCCACCTGCCATGGCATCGAGGTGGGACCAAAGATAAAACGCCGTTCACGATCAAAAACTAGCAGGGCGATCCCTTGCTTTAGATAAAGCTCTTCAATTGCATCAGCGACATCGAGGCGATCCACTTCAGCAACTAAAGTATAGAGCTCGTGGCTAGCCGCTGGCGACTGGCTGGTTCTGATTAATGAAGGGGAAAAACGCTCAGCTAATCTGAAAGTCAACGCGCCATGATTATTTCTCAGTTCGGAATCAACATGACTATGTGGGTATGCCTGCAGCCGTTGCAACAGGGCAAGATTAGCATTATCGACATCAGCAAACGGGTCAACATTCTCCCCCACCATAATGAGCTGCTGATGCTCAATGTCATAAAGAGAGATACGCTTAAAACTACTGAGCTCCCTGGTCAGCTCATCCAAAGCAAACATCAACCGCGGCTTTAGGCTCACTTCACGCAACTTTGCATTACTGGTAAAGAGATAATCATCCATCTCACCAATTTTGGAGATGGCTCTTAACTGGGCGATCTCAAGCTCTAACCGCTGGTTGCCCTGCCGAACCCAATTTCGATGCTGCAGCTCCACCTGTTGCCGTACCGCCTGCCTGTCATCTTGCAGCAAAAACCAATACTCAACGACAGACAACACCGAGACTGTCAGAAACAGGCTGGGCAGAATAATCAGTAGAAATTTTGACTCTAACTTCATCGTATAACCGACAGCAGTATGCGCGAGCGCAGATCACTCGATGCTGACACATCACCATAATATTCACTTTGTTCCCGCACATCAGCGGGAAGATAAATATCGGTGTTATCGAGCAGAGTTTTCGGCAGTAATGATTTTGCGCTCTCAACGGGCGTGGCATAGCCAGAGTCTTCACTCAACCAAGCGGCATATTGAGGCGTTAGCAACAACTCAAAAAACTGGTTGATCGCTGGTTCTTGCTCTGAGCCACTCAACGTGGCTAAGCAATCGGTCCAAACAGCACTCCCCTCCTTAGGTACTACATATTGCCAATCTTCATGCCCGGTAAGTTCTATCAAGGTATCGAGGTCACCGTTATATAGCATTGTCGCCACCAGCTTCTCTTTGCCCTCCTCCTGTTCCACCACATCCAATGGGTTGGCGTACGCCAGCACATCTTGCTTTTGCTGTTGCAGCAGAAGATAGGCTTGCCGCAACTGCTCAGGATCATTGCTATTGATCGAATACCCAGCAGCCTTTAATGCTGGGATTAATAGCTCTGTCGCATCGGGCAACATCACAATGCCACCTGTGAGAGATTGCTCCGGTCGTAACAGATCTAACCAACTATCTATCGCAGACGACACTTTTGAACGGCGATAAGCAATGCCCAAACTACCCCAAAGGTAGGGCACACCATAGTTGTGGCAAGCATCGGCAAACACCGCTGGCACTTGTTTCTCCACCAAGGCTGCAATGCGCTGACTCAACGGCGCAATAATCCTTGCGGCGGCATAGCTTTCTATCGATTGATTGTCGATCACCGCTATATCGAACTCTTTTCGCCGCCCGCCAAACAACACACGATCTCGTTCCTCGTCACTTTCAAAATAGAGTTCATGGATCTCGCGCCCGCTGACCTGTCGATAATGGTTAAACAGACGCTCAGAGCTATAGTATTCCCAGTTGTATAGTTTGAGCGGGGCGGTGGCGGTGGCGGTGGCGGTGGCGGTGGCACAAGGTAACCAACCGATCACGGCAAAGATCAACAAAAGTCGCAGGAGACGTATCATCAAACACCACAGCGGCCATGAATTTGTAGCTAAGTGTAATCAAAGAAAGGGAAAAGTGCGCAGCATTGCGCTGCACACTTACGTTTAGATTGCGCAGGAGTTGCACCAGATCACATGGCGACAGCGAGCGCTTTCACCTGTTGATAATCGATCTTGCCGCTACCAAGGGTAGGAAGCCCATCAACCTTGATCACCGCAGCGGGTAAAAACAGATTATTCAGCTCACCGATTTTGCATTGTTGTCGCAACTCGGTAAGCGAAATATCCTGATCAACTAACACCACCAAGCGTTCCCCTTTGCGTTCATCAGCAATCGCGACGACCGCTAGAGAAAGCTCAGGGAACTGCGGCAATAACAACTCGCTTAGGCTCTTTTCGACAGCACTTAAACTCACCATTTCACCGGCGATTTTGGCAAAGCGAGAGTAACGATCAACCACGGTGAGAAAACCGTCTTCATCTAACCACCCCTTATCACCAGTCTTATACCAACGGATCCCATCGATCTCGACCACTGCATCGGCGGTGCGCTCTGGATCATTCAGATACCCTTTCATCACCTGCGCTCCCCCAATCAAGATCAGACCCGCTTCTCCTTGTGGCAACAGCGCCAGTGAATCTGGGTCGACAATGCGGAAGCTGCTACCCGGTAACGCCATGCCGACAGTGCCCGGCTTATTGCCCTTCTGCACTGTCCAGTAGCGGGTATCCAGTTGATCTGGAACATTCACACTGGCAACCGGGGTTGTTTCAGTGGTGCCATAGCCTTCGACCACCTGCTGCCCATACTTGTTCTGAAAACCATCTCGTACCGCTGAGTCTAAGCGCTCTGCCCCGGACACCACCAGACGCAGTGAACTCAGCATCAACGGGTGGGATTGGCGACTGTTGGTCATCAAACGCAATATGCTCGAAGTAGCGCAGTACAATGTTGCGTCATAACGGGCTATCGCCTTGCTTATCCTGCTCACATCCGTGGGGTCAGGATGAGACACCAACGGGATCCCTTCAACCATTGGCATCAGCGTGGTCACAGTCAGGCCAAAGGCATGAAATAACGGCAAGGAGCCCATCATCACATCCGAGTCCTGCGTGTTAAGCAGATCAGATACCTGCTTAATGTTTGCCATCAAATTACGGTGGCTCAGCTTCACCCCTTTCGGCGAACCTTCACTCCCTGATGAGAACATTATTGCTGCGGTACGCTCCACATCAATCTTCGACACAGACAACCACTGCAACAAGTTAATCGGCAATGCGGTGACCAACAACTGGCGCCAGATCACCGACCACGGCGATACCTTAGCAAACAGATCTTCCAGATATATAACATGCAACGAAGAGAACAGCGCTTCGACGGCAAAGCCGCGCTTTTCTAGCTTTTTAACGAAGCGTTTAGAGGTCACCACCAGATCTAGGTCGGCATTGGTTATCGCGCCCTCGAGGGCGCAAAGCGATGCGGTATAATTCAAATTGACGACAGCCTTGGCACGCATCAGCAGAGCCATATTAGCCAAAGCGCCACCATTGCTGGCCGGCAGCAAAACTCCCACCCGACGTTTTTTGCTCTGAGATGCCAGGCGGTTAGCCAATAAGTGGGTAACAGCCAACGCACGTCTACCTGATAATGACTTACCATCACTGTCGGTGAGTAACGTGTTGCCGCCGACACGGCTTGCCGTTCTTACCCAAGCAGCAGGCACCGACGGCAACGCCTTGGTGTAATGTTGCCAAGCTTGTACCGACAGTTCAGATACCCTGCGCTTAAGCTCATCCGGTGTTGTAGTGATCGCCATTGGCAAGCCAAAACTTACCACCACATCACGGCGACGTCCCTGCTCTCGGTTACTTCTTAACTTGGCACTGGCACGACTAAAACGACTCCCCCATAACCCGCGCAGATAAAATGGCAAGATCTTAACATCGGCATTGGCAAGCGCAGCAGCTTTGGTATAACCATGCTTAAACTCGGCCAACTGACCATTGCGACTAATGGTTCCTTCGGGAAACAAGCACACCACCTCCCCTTGATTAAGCAGTTCGGCGATCCGGGCAACCGATTTCCGATAATCACCAGAAGCGATCGGCACGACGTCAAACAAGCGGAAAAACCAATTCAGATACCAACGCTGATATATGCTCTTTTCCATCACAAAACGCACCGGGCGTGGCGAAGCTATCTGCACGATTGCCCAATCAATCCAACTAATGTGGTTACCCAGCATCAGGACGCCACCTTGTTCTGGGATATGCTTAAAACCATCGACGCGCAAGCGATATCCCCGAGTTGCGATAATCGCTAACAGGTACCGCACTAAAGACTGCGGTAGCTTCCACATGGTGTACAACGCACCCAAACTGGCGACAGCACATAGCAGCCAGATCAATGCTGCACCATCGATCCCGACCATCGCCAGTAACACGGTCATCACCAGGAAGCTCAACATCCCCACGTTTTGCACAAAGTTGTTTCCAGCCAAAATACGACCACTCTCATGCTCTGGGGCATGAAACTGGATCAGGGCATTGAGCGGGATAATGAACAGGCCACCAGCCACACCAATCAAGATAAAAACCAATGCAAAGCTAACCGTAGAGCTGATAAGAGGGATTAAAAATAGTCCGAGCGCCACACCAACTGCACCTAAAGGAATGATCCCCGTTTCAATATGGTGCTTAGACACGCGACCAGCCAATAACGATCCCAACATGATCCCGATACCGGTGCACGCTAATAAGCCTTGGATCACCACGGTGTTATCTTCCGACAGCACCGATTTTGCAAACGCTGGAAACGCTGCCAACATCACCTGTGATACCGCCCAGAATACAGTTAAGCCGATGATCGAGAGCCAAATCACTGAGTTGCGGGAAACGGTGGTCAGATTCTCTTTCAGGTAGGTACCACGGCGATACGCTTTGATATCAAAAGACATCTTGCTGTCGACAGGCTGAGTTTGTGGCAAACGGTAGGCCATCAGCAACTCGATCACCGACAAGGCAACTAAACTCCAACCTAACGGCGCAATAGTCATTAAGATATGACTGGTATCATCCACGGGCTGATCAACAAGGTAGCCCTCAAACAGAATTGAGTAAGCGAAAATTCCGCCCAAAATACTGATCGTCGTGATCGCTTGCACCACACCATTGCCTCGAGCCAACCTATCTTTCCCTAGTAGCTCTTTGATATAGCCATACTTCGCTGGCGAATAGATCGCGCTTTGCAAGGCCAATAGAAAAGTCATGGCGAATGCCACCCAAAACCAGCCAAGGTAATAGCAAGCGGTGATCGCCAAGGTGATCCCGACTGCGGCCCAGGCACTCATCTGCATCACCCGCTGTTTCGGATACTTGTCTGAGATAAATCCAGATGGCGAAAATAGTAAAATGAATGGTAGTAATATCAGGGCATTAATGATTGCAGTGAGGATCACTTGTGAACTGCCGTCGTAGGTTTTAAAGATAGTATTTTGGATCACTATCTTATGCCCGAGATCGACAAACGCGTTTAAAAACACCATCACCAGATAGGGTAGGTACCCTTTCACCTTCAACATTGTCTACTCCATGTAGTCTTAATTGCGGCTAAGACTATTGAAAACAGAAATCATTCGATACCAAAAACTGATTATTCGCATAATAGTCAACCCAAGGTATTATTAATTAATACCAAATAGCGAATATCACTTATGAGCCAAGCAAAAAAGCTCCATCAGGCGCTGAAACTAGCACTGAAACAAAAAACAAAAACCTATCGTGATGTGGCTGAGTGCTTAAACCTTTCCGAAGCATCAGTGAAGCGCCTGTTTGCAACAGCAGGCTTTACCCTAAAGCGAATCGATAAAATTTGCGAATGGCTGGGAATAGATTTCGTCGGCTTAGTTGAATTAATGGAGCAGCAGCAACCAAAACTGAATGAACTCAGTCATGCTCAGGAACAGCAGTTAATCGACGACTCAATGCTCCTTCTGGTGGCAATAAGCGCCTTAAATTATTGGCAGTTTGATGAGATCCTTCGCCACTATGAGCTCTCGGCCACTGTCTTGATCCAAAAACTGGCGACACTTGATCGTATGGGAATATTAGAGCTACTGCCGGGTAACCGGATCAAATTGATTGTGGGTAACAACTTCAAATGGCAAGCCAGAGGCCCGATCCAAACATACTTCCGATCACGAGTAGAACAAGAATTTTTTCACCATGATTTTAATGATGACAGCAGTGCGATGGTGTGCCTCAATGGCATGATGACTGACGACGCTTTAGCGCAGTTAATGCAAGCACTGGAAAAACTGTCAGAACAGTTTAACGAGCTCAATCACGTTCAGAGGAAACTGCCAATTGCTGACCGCCACGGTACCACCTTGGTGCTAGCGTTAAGACGCTGGCAATTCAGTGCCTTTGCTGACTTTCGCAAGTAAAAAGGCAGCGTAAAGTTAGCGGCACCATCAATTAAGCGGTATTTTTGCCAGCTTGGTCGCGATTTAGTCACTCCGAACTGGATCAAGCGCATTGACATCAGTAGCTTATACTTGAGGAAAGCAGTGCGGTAAGATGATGTTTAGAGCAACGCAAGATAATAGTCAGGTTGAGTGGGTTGTTGATGATCCAGCAAGTGCCCCTCTTCCTTCGCTTGAACAACTCAAAAAGGCATTTTCAGAATCGCCTTATGCCAGCTATTGCTTTCTTGAAGGCGTATTTGAAGAAGCGTTAACCCAACTCGCCGTTGCCGCTACCGCCAGCACCGCCACAACAGAAGCTCTCGTTTTTATCATCGCTGAACGTAAAGACGCACAGATCCGCGTCGTTGTTAGCGACGATCAGATGATGGCAGGCATTGAGGTCATTGGTGCATTTGGTGGGAAGCAACTGGATCTTGAAGCGCTGCAATATGCGCTTGCAGCCAACAGTGTGACCTTTGGTATCCACGAGAAGAAGCTAGCAAAGATCGCCACCCATTTACAATCATTAGCGCCCGGAGATGTTTTCCAGGGAGTGGTCGCTAATGGCACGCCGCCAAAAGCGGGCAGTGATGGCGTTATCAAGCAATTAGCCAGAACAGCAAAAGATCGAATACTCCGCCCAAAAGAGAAAGAAGACGGTACCGTAGACATGCGGGATCTTGGTGATCTGGTCACGGTTGCCGAAGGAACACCTCTGATGGAGCGTGTTCCAGCAACAGAAGGGGCAAGCGGCACCGACGTCTGTGGCAAACCTATACCGCCCGAGCCAGGTAAACAGCCTGCATTATCATCAGGTAGCGGTACGCGCTTTAATCCAGCCAACCCCCACCTATTAGAATCGTCACGAGAAGGCGTCCCTGTAGAAATAGAAAACGGCATGATGGTGGACGATGTCCTTGTCGTCAACCAAGTCAATGTCACCACTGGCCATGTCAGATTTAAAGGCTCTGTGATCATCGAAGGTGATGTAGGTGAAGGCATGGTCGTCGAAAGTGGCGGTGACATTACGGTTGGCGGCGGCGTCAGCTCTGCCACACTGGACGCTGCTGGTAGCATCACCATCAGCAAAGGGATTATTGGGCGCCCCATCGATCATGATGAGATAGACAGTGGCAGTAACCATGCCGATAGCATGAACTGCCACATCACTGCGAAGTTAGATGTTGCGGCAAACTTTGCCCAGTACGCCGCAATTAATACCGGTAGAAATATCACTCTCACCAGACAAGCCAGTCATTGCGACATTAGATGCTTACACACCTTAACGCTTGGCAGCGAAGACAATCCACGAGGACGCCTGCTTGGGGGGGTCGCCAAAGTCGGTGAACAGGTAAAAGCAGGGGAAATAGGTACCGCCGCTGGGGCAAAAACAGAGATCGATATGTCGATACTGTTTGTGGTCATGAAACAACAGATGCAGGAATCATCCCGCGCGCTGAAACGTTCAGCCGAGAATGTCATCGAGGCCGCCAGTCAGATTAAACAATTAAAAAAGGCAGAAAAGCCTGAGCTGTTACCTGAGTTGAAAAACGCCGTAGCGCGGTACAAGTCAAGTAAAAAGGAGAATGCGGAGCTGCAGCAGGAGGTCGAGCACTATCGGAAAGAGGTCCTGCGATTACAAAAAAGCTGCCAAGTGTCAGCAGCCAGTAAACTACACTCTCGGCTAACCGTGCAATTTGGTAAACAGCGGGTCACCAGCGAGCGTGACTATGGCCCATCGATAATAAAAATGACCGATGAAGGTTTGCAGATATCCCCCATCTAAAGCTCGGCGGCCAGTAGCCTACTCTCTGGCCGCACAAAATCTATCAGCCTTTAAATTTCGGCTCGATTAGCCCTGTCACCGGTAAGTTAACCGAAAACAGGCTACCCGACAGCGGATACTGCGCTTTTTCTGGCGCATAGTCTGTGTCCGCAGTGGTAATAAACAGGGTGTTCATTGACTCACCACCAAACGCCACCATCGTTGGGTTTTTCGCTGGCACTGTGATGGTATTGACGATTTTTCCCGCAGGACTGATGCGAACCACCCGGCCGCCACCATATAAAGCACTCCAATAGTAGCCCTCGCTGTCAACCGCGGCACCATCAGGGCGGCCAAAGCCATGGGGGAATCGAATAAACTCGCGTTGATTAGTCACCGCCCCGGTCACCACATCATAATCACAGGCGAATACCACATGCCTTGGCGTATCGGAGTAATACAGTGTCTTGCCATCAGGACTGAAAGCCAGGCCGTTAGAGGTCCAGTTGTTACCCACCAGCTTGCGCACCGACAGATCCAGATCCAAGGTATAGTAATGACCACTATAAGCATCTTTGTTCGGATTTAATGTACCAGCTAAAAAGCGTCCAGCAGGATCACAGCGGCCATCATTAAAACGCTGATGCGGCTTATCTTGTTCGGGATCGGCAATCGGAGTAATGCCACCCGCCAGAGAGTCGATAGTCACAAAGCCAGATCTTAGACCAGCGACAAAGCCACCCTTTTCTCTAACCGCGAAGCAACCGATCTCTTCGTCCAACTGAAGGTAACTGTCTTGTCCGGTTTTCGGATCAAAGGCGTGCAGGCGCCCCGCATCGATATCAACCCAAAACAAGCGCTGCTGCTCCGGATCCCAACGCGGACACTCCGCCAGTTGTGCGCAATTAGCCAGCGCCGTGATCACTTCACTCATCCCTTCACTCCCTCAGCTTACCGATAACATTTTGCAGCCGCACACTATAGCCCAGCCACGTAGAGTGGCAAACCGATTCCAGTGCCAGTATCATCCGCGACTTCACAATGTAGGGGTTTTCATGAGTCTTATCGCCTATCACCCGCCCACTATGCCAGCTTTTGACCTGCTATATGGAGATGATCAACTACTGGTATTTAACAAGCCAAGTGGCCTGCTGACTGTTCCCGGCAGGGCAATCGAGCACAGAGATAGCCTGGCACTGCGGGTACAACGAATTTGGCCTGAAGCGCGGATCGTTCATCGCTTGGATATGGCCACCTCGGGGCTAATCGTCATGGCGATTGGTGCAGATGCGCAACGTAAGCTCAATCGGCAATTTGAAACCCGCGCCACGGCGAAAACCTATCATGCCTTGATCTGGGGGGAGCCCAACACGGAGCAAGGCACCGTTGACCTGCCTCTACGTTGCGATTGGCCTAATCGGCCGAAACAGATGGTCGATGTCGAAGCAGGCAAGCCGTCCCAAACCGATTGGCGCGTACTGGCCAAACATGGCAACTACAGCGAGATCGAATTAACGCCCATTACTGGCCGCAGTCATCAGCTGCGAGTACATATGTTAAGCCAGGGTCACCCAATACTCGGAGATCGCCTCTATGCCCATGACCAAGCATTAGCCATGGCTTCACGGTTACAACTCCATGCATCGACACTCTCTTTGTATCACCCACTAACCAACGAATGGCTCACATTTTCAGCGCCTTGCCCGTTTTTAGGTAAACCTTTAGCAAAAGTGGTCGATAAACAGATAGGGTTTATTGCAAATAACTAGTTCGGGTGCCATGGACAATAGCGCGTTCCACCGACTTAAACGGTTCATCGTCACACTGCCACTCATTGCGTTCAGCCTAAACACGTTCGCAGCCCCACCGGCAGATGAGGCGACGTTAGCCCGTTACGATAGAGATAGCGAGCTGGTACCACTTGGGGAGCCGGACAACCCATTTAGTGCGCTTAAGCTGGAGGCGTTGACCCCACAAACCAAAGGGGTCGTCATTCTCGTTCCCGACTGGGGATCGCAGCCCGATGAACAGTTTGGTGTGGGTTATCTGAGGCGGATGCTACCTTCCCACGGTTGGGTCACCCTGGCGATCACACCGCCACCTGTTGTTGATAGTGAAAATCATGTCTCACCTTTGGATAAAACAGATGAGATAGACCCTAGCCGCAGCGCTCCAGATCCACTTAAGCCTTATCAAGCCGACGAGTGGCTCAGCGAAGAGAGTCGCCAACAACAGATCGAAGCATATAAAACCGCACTACTACAGCGGATGGAAGCCACGGTTAAAGTGAGTTCACAATACCCTGGGTTCTATCTGGTGATCGCTCAAGGTAGCAGTGCTGGCTGGTTAGCTCAGCTCTACGCCGAAGAGAAACTAGCGCCTGCCGATGCCTTCGTTACCATAGGTGCTTACTTACCTGAACATCAGCTGAATCGCACGCTGGCAACGGCAATGGCCAAAACCAGCATTCCGGTTTTAGATCTTTACAGTCGCTACGACAATCGTTGGGTGCAAGACACTGTTACCCTGCGCCCACAACTCGCGAATAAGTACTTTAAGCTTCACTATCGCCAGCGAGAGCTGTTTGGTGATGTTGCTTTTAGCCGCAGCGACGAACGTTTGTGGAAAGAGATTTACGGTTGGTTAACTTACCTTGGCTGGTAAACGGTAACTAGCTATGTGACTTACGATGACTGCGGATTAATTCATAAGCCGCCTGTATATCCTGAGTTTTCTGCTTGGCTAAATGCATCACCTCTTCCGGTACGCCCTTAGCCACCAACTTATCAGGGTGGTGCTGCGACATCAGCTTACGATAAGCTTTTTTCACTGCGGTATCATCTGCGGCCTTTGTCACTCCGAGCAAGCGATAAGCTTCTCGCAATGCACCATGGTGTGAGCTTGCCGCATGGGTTTGCTCACTTTTCGACTGATGGCGACGAAATGCCATTTCAGCCTCAATCATGGTCAAAAGCTGAGCCAAAGACTGCGCATCAAAACCTAACTGCAGCGCCACATCCGTTAACAGCGTGCGTTGCGCGGCATCCAATGGCCCCTCAGCAAACGCCACTTGGATCTGCACTTCCAGATACACTTGCAGTACATCATGACGACCAGCACAGGCATGATGGAACTCAGCCAACGTGCGCTTTAAAGGAAATGCAGGATCTTTACCTTCACGAAAAGCAGCCTGTGCTTCATGCCGTGCCTCACTGCCTAACTGCATCTGATTCATCAATGCTGCGGCCGCCTGGATCTGACGTGGCGACACACGGCCTCGCGCCTTAGCGATATGCCCCATCACGCTAAAAAGCGCATAAAAATAAAAGGCTTGGTCTGAAACCTGAGGTTGGCCAAAGATGGCCGAAAAGCCACCAGCACGATCAAATTGGCGAGCGAGAGAGCGGTCAAACATATGCCCAAGCGCGATGCCAAATATCAATCCAGGAAAACGCCCCAGAACAAAGCCTATCGCCGCCCCAAACACCTTACCCCAGATCCGTATTTTCAAAGCGGCGCTCTCCCCATGCTGTCAGCTATCCGATTAAGTTCGGCTAGACGTTCTGGGGTGCCCACATCGGTCCATTGCCCGGCGAAATGTTCACCAGACACACTGCTCTCCATCATCGCCTGACGCAACAAGGGCGCCAAAGGTGACTTACCTGGCAGGCAATGGGCAAATAGGCGGGGGTGATATACACCGATCCCTGAGAAGGTCAGCTTCGGCGCCTTATCAGCAACAACTTTCCCTGTAGGCATCAAGCAAAAATCACCGGAACTGTTATGCGACGGATTGTCCACTAACACCAAATGGGCAGTGTCCTGTTGCAACTCCAACTTCTGTAGGCGCGAAAAGTCGTAATCGGTATAGATATCGCCATTAATCACTGCGAACGGCTTATCCCCCAGCAGAGGCAAAGCTTGTATTATGCCCCCTGCGGTCTCTAAACCACCGGTGGTTTCCCGGGAATAGCTGATGGCAACGCCATAGGCATCACCAAAACCCAAACGATCCTCGATCTGTCGCCCAAGGTGTGCATGATTGATCACCACTTCAGTAAAACCTGCGGCGGCTAAACGCAACAGGTGGTGCTCGATCAACGCCTTCCCGGCAACTTCCAGCAGTGGTTTCGGCACGCGATCTGTTAACGGACGCATCCGTTCTCCACGCCCCGCAGCTAGGATCATCGCCTTCATGAAGGTGTTAACTCCGCTAACACTTTAGATTCAACGAACTTAGCAAATTTAGCCAGTTGCGGGTAGGTTGCGGCGACATCGACAATATAGCCAACGGTACGGGGGATATCAGCAAGATAACCCTCTTTACCATCACGATGGTAAAGTCGCGCAAAGATACCAGCCGCCTTGAGATGACGTTGTATCCCCATCAAATCAAACCACAGCCGAAACTGCGCTTCATCTATCTCAGGGGCTAACAGCTCAGATTCAACCAACAACGCCTGCCACCGTGCTAACAGTTCGTAAACCAAAGCATCAGGCCAACGGATGTAACAATCTCTCAAAAGTGAAACAGCATCGTAAGTAATAGGGCCAATCACCGCATCCTGAAAGTCGATAATCCCCAAGCCGTCATCACATACCATCAAATTACGACTGTGGTAGTCACGATGCACGCCACCTTGTGGCTGCATTTGTGCATTTTCAATCAGAAACTCAAATGCCTCGTTGACGAGCTGCGCTTCATCATCAGAAAGCGTTAGTTGTAAGTGCTTGGCGATAAGCCAATCAGTGAACAGCGCCATCTCACGACTTAACATCGCTTCATCGAATGCGGGTAGATTTCCCGCTTCTGTGGCTGTAACAGAGTAAATCGCAGGTAACTGCTGCAAGGCATGACCATAAAGAAAACCCGCCGATTGCTCCGTTAATTCAGCGAGCAGCAAGGTATCGCCAAAGTCACTCAGTAGCATCATCCCTTGCTCAAGATCCAACGCCTTAATCTCTGGAACTTTGAGCTCTGCAGCCAGGTAAGCTTGAGCAATAGCGACAAAGGGGCGGCAATCCTCATGGGGAGGCGGTGCGTCGACCGCAATATACGGAATGTCATCATGAATCAGACGAAAATAACGACGGAAACTGGCATCACCAGATACCGACGTCAATTCCAATTGAGGGTTGTTAAGTTGCTCCCTCGCCCACTTTGTAAGCAAATTTCGACGTAGATCAGTCATTTTGGAAAATAAATAGCAATAAATTGCTAACAAGGTTACCAGAGTCAAAAGCTGTCAAGTATCATATCTTATTAAGCAAACATGTCTTGATCCGGAAACGTGATCGGTTCGATATCCTGTTGGAAGAATAAAAAAGAGTAAACGGATGCGTTTTTTGTTGTTACTCCCCCCGCTACTGCTATCGGCTAACGCCTATGCAGAGCCACAAGCACCACTGCCGTCGGAGCAAGAGTTGGCAGAATTACCAATGGCAAAATGCTATACCACGGCCGCCAAGCCTCCTAGCTCGCGACGAACGCTAAAAAACCTTCCCGTAGAAGTCTCTGCGGGTAAAGCAGCGGGCAGTGATCTCCAAGCTGACTTCCAAGGAAATGTCGAGCTTTCCCACGGCGATCGGCATTTAGTCGCAGATAAGATATCGATCGACCGCGAACAACAACGGGTGAATGCTGAGGGTGGCATTCGCTTTGAAGATGGCTGGTTAGATATCGAAAGCGAAACGCTCAGCGCTGAAATCTCCTCGGGCACAGCTGAGCTAACCGACGCTGATTATCAATTTACCGAGCAGTTGGGTCGCGGCAAGGCCGAACGTATCGCTTTAGAAGACGGTAACAGGGTAGTAATGGAGAACGCCTCATTCACCACCTGCCCGGAAGGAGATAACAGCTGGGACCTGCAAGCCGATGAAATATTGATTAACGGTGATGAAGAGTGGGGCGAGGCCTGGGGAAGCTGGCTGTATGTGAAGGATACGCCGGTAATATACGTCCCCTATTTCTCCTTTCCTGTGAGTAGCAAACGTAAGAGCGGCTTTCTCTTCCCTAGCGTCGGTAGCAGTTCTGACAACGGTTTTGAAATGGAAACCCCCTGGTATTGGAATATCGCGCCCAACATGGATGCGACGATAACCCCCAGGTACATGGATAAACGCGGGCCTCAACTCCTAACCGAGTATCGTTACCTAACAGAAAGGCATTACGGCCAGTTCAATCTTGAATATATGAATGAAGATAAGTTACTCATCAATAAGGATGAGCGCTACCTCTTCCATTGGGAACAAGAAACACGCTGGAACAAACATTGGCGCGGCTATTTTGATTACACCACCATCAGTGATGATAACTATCTGAATGACTTAGGCTCAGATGTCGCATCAAGCACTGATAATCGTCTCGAGCGGACAGCCAATATTGGCTATTTTGAAAAGAGCTATCAGGTCAACATCCGCCTTTTAGACTATGAAGAACTTGGTGATTCATTCAGTTCGCACCGTATGTTGCCTGCCGTTGAAGCGATCTACCACAAACCTGAGGTTTTCCCTTACGTAAATTTTGACTGGTATAGCGAAGCCGTTTACTTCGACCACAGTAAAAACGAAATCCCTACCACCTCACGATTACACCTTGAGCCAACGCTGAGCATCCCTTTTGGTGGGCCGAGCTACAACCTGTTGGCGGAAACCAAGCTGTATCAAACATTTTATGAGCAAAACACCAAGGATGCGCCCTTTAACGAGGTACTGGACAGTTCTGTCAGCCGAACGCTTCCCTCTGTGCGTCTGCTAGGCTCGCTGAACTTTGAACGAGACACAAGCCTGTTTGGAGATCAATACCTACAGACCTTAGAGCCCCAGGTCCAATACGTATACGTGCCCTATGAAAATCAAGATGAAATTGGCATCTACGACACAAACCTATTGCAATACGACTATGACGCACTATTTCGTGCGCGTCGTTTTATCGGTCTAGATCGAATTGCTGACGCTAACCAGCTTACTGTCGGTGCGACGACGCGCTATATCGACACCAAGAATCGCGAACGGCTGAGATTCAGTCTGGGGCAGATATTTTATCTTTCCGACAGTGATGTGCGCTTAGCCGATGACGACACCCAAGTCACAGAAAATCACTCAGCCATCGCCAGCGAACTCGACATATTCTTAGACCAAAATTGGTATTTCCATAACGAGTTACAATTTGATACCAACAATGGCCGTACCATTAAAAATGCTTCGATGATCAATTATCAGCCTGAACCGAACAAAAGATTGCAGCTCAATCACAGATACCTACCAGAGATAACAGAGTCTGATGAGATTAATCAATTAGGCGTACTGGCGACTTGGCCGATCCAACCCAACATTCAGTTGGTTAGCACCTGGTACAAAGACTTAGTGGATAATCGCACCATTGAAACATACGTCGGTCTGCAGTTTGAATCTTGCTGTTATGCTATTCGTGTGGGTTACCACCGCCACCTGAACACCAACTTCCCAGACGACGATGCACCAGCATCGTCACGTGATGCATTTGATAGTGGCGTCTGGATTAATTTTGTTATCAAGGGCTTTGGTGGCGCATCAACGCCTGGATATCAAGAGATGGAAGCCGACAGCATCTTTGGTGACGTCCGCAACGAGTATATCAACAACTAAAGCGGCTTATGATAGACTAACCGACCCGCCATCTATGGCGGGTTACCTCTTTTTGCAGCCCATAATTTAATAAAGAAGTCTGTATGAAATTGCTCAGCCTGAAACAGATAGTCCTGCTAATCACATCGTTGTGCTGGCTAACCCAAGCCAGCGCAGAACCCCAGCTGCTGGATAAAGTGATAGCCATCGTTAACGAAGGCGTCGTCTTACAAAGTGAGATGGACGATATGGTGGCCAATATTAAACAGGGTGCGGCCGCAGCGGGTCAGGAGCTACCTTCCGATAACGCACTAAAAATCCAGGTGCTGGATCGGTTAATCATGACTAGCCTACAACTGCAGATCGCTGAAAAAATGGGCTTGCAGATCGCTGATTCACAGCTGCAACAGACGCTAGAAAATATCGCCAAAGACGATGGCCTAACGCTAACAGAGTTTCGCGCCAAATTAGAAAGCTCGG
Source organism: Corallincola holothuriorum (assembly GCF_003336225.1). Classification (NCBI taxonomy): domain Bacteria; kingdom Pseudomonadati; phylum Pseudomonadota; class Gammaproteobacteria; order Alteromonadales; family Psychromonadaceae; genus Corallincola; species Corallincola holothuriorum. The sequence goes on along the minus strand of NZ_QPID01000005.1, from coordinate 181,895 downwards.
GTAAAAGCTACGAACAGTTTCGTAACCAAGTTCGGGAAGAACTGATCACTGGTGATGTAAGACGGATCAATGTCCGTCGTCGGATCAACGTCTCACCACAAGAGATCGACAGCCTGGTTCGCCAAATGAACCAAGAGGGTGCTAAGGACGTTGAATACCATGTCGGGCATATTATGATCGGCGTTTCCAATGAGGCGGATTCAAAAGAGATGACCGCTGCGGAGGAAAAAGCGAACAAGGTGCTAAAACTGCTTGATGACGGCGCAGATTTTAAACGTACAGCAATCGCCAGTTCTGCTGGTCCAAAAGCCCTTGAAGGGGGAGATTGGGGTTGGATGAATATCAACGAGATGCCGACGCTGTTTTCAGAAATCGTCAGTGAAGCTGCAAAAGGTGAAATTATCGGCCCTATTCGTACCAGCCGAGGCTTTCACTTAGTGAAGATTTTCGATATGCGTGGCGTCGAAGTGGTTGAAGTCGAAGAGATAAACTCCCGTCACATCCTGATCAAACCTTCTATCATCTTGAGCGACGAAAAAGCGGAAGAGATGCTCGACAAATTTGCTAAAGAGTTACGAGCCGATGACAGTAAATTTGCAGAGCTCGCCAGCAAGTATTCTGATGACCCGGGTTCAGCTGCAAACGGTGGCGAACTTGGATGGAGCGATCCAAACGTCTATGTACCCGCATTTCAACGCGCACTCAGCGAACTGCAACCGGGGCAGATATCCGACGCATTTCGTACCCAACACGGCTGGCACATCGTGCAATTAGTTGACCGTAGGGTTAGTGATGCGACAGAAGAAAGAGCAAAAGAAAAAGCATATCAGCTGATCTTTAATCGTAAGTTTATCGAACAACAAGGTATCTGGCTCGGTGAAATTCGCGCCGAAGCCTACATCGAGATTCTTGATGAAGATATTCAAGGGTAATCAATGACTAATAGCCTTACCCATAGAATTGCCATAACCCCAGGTGAACCTGCAGGTATTGGCCCAGACTTAGTGCTGCAGATAGCACAACAGCCATGGGCCGCCGAACTCGTCGTGATCGCCGATCCTGAGCTATTGCGTCAACGCGCGAAGCAGCTGGGTTTACCGATCACCCTAATCGATTACGACGCAAGCACAGAGCCAACGCCGCAGGCAGCAGGCACACTTAACGTGATACCGGTGAAACTTAATACCACGAGCATCCCAGGACAGCTCGACGAGCAGAATGGTCAATACGTTGTCGAAACGCTGCGTATCGCCTGCCATGGCAACATGGATGGTCAATTCGCCGCGATAGTGACCGGCCCCGTGCATAAAGGTGTCATCAACCGCGCTGGCGTTCCATTCAGTGGCCATACTGAATATTTCGCCCAAGAAGCTGGCGTCAACGATGTGGTAATGATGCTGGCAACAGAGGGCTTACGTGTGGCGCTTGTCACCACGCATATTCCCCTCGCCTATGTGTCAAAAGCAATTACCGATGAGCGACTGGAAAATATCATCCGTATTTTGCACCATGACTTGGTAACAAAATTTGCGATTGAAACACCGAAAATATTTGTTTGCGGCCTAAACCCCCATGCCGGTGAAGATGGCCACCTCGGGCGTGAAGAGATAGACGTCATTCAACCGGTGATGGAACGCCTTAACACAGAAGGGTTGGATCTACGTGGTCCCTTCCCTGCTGATACCGTATTCCAGCCTAAATATCTCGATGAGGCCGATGTTGTTTTGGCCATGTATCACGACCAAGGCTTGCCGGTACTTAAATATAAAGGCTTTGGTAGCTCAGTAAATATCACCCTTGGCTTACCTTTTATTCGTACCTCTGTCGATCACGGCACCGCACTTGAGCTTGCCGCTCAGGGCGACGCAGATCCCGGCAGTATGCTAGTGGCACTCAGTCAAGCAATCGATATGGTCAACAGACAGGCAACACGAAATGGCACACGGTAAAAAGCACTTGGGCCATACGGCTCGTAAACGTTTTGGTCAAAACTTTCTCCATGACGACTACGTTATTGAGCAGATTGTCGCTGCCATTAATCCGCAACCAGGTGAACCCCTGGTAGAGATCGGTCCGGGCCTTGGCGCTCTTACCGAGCCGGTAGTCGATGAAATTGACCACCTGCACGTTGTCGAACTAGACAGAGATCTGGCCGAGCGGCTGCGTCATCACCCATTTATGGCCAGTAAATTGACCATTCATGAAATCGATGCGATGAAATTTGATTTCGCTGCGCTTGCTGCAGAACTCGGCGGGCCGCTGCGTATTTTCGGTAATCTGCCTTACAATATTTCGACCCCACTGATGTTCCACCTGTTTAATCAGTTTCCCCATGTCAAAGACATGCACTTCATGCTGCAAAAAGAAGTGGTCGAACGTATGGCTGCAGGCCCAGGAACAAAACAATTTGGCCGTTTAACCGTCATGACCCAATATTACTGTCAGGTGATGCCTGTAGTGCATGTGCCTCCCGGTGCCTTTCAGCCACCACCCAAGGTTGAATCAGCGGTGGTTAGATTGATCCCTCACTTGACGCCACCACATCCGGTCAAGTCGGTGAAAACGTTGAATCGGGTTTGTTTAGAGGCCTTTAACCAGCGCCGCAAAACAATACGCAACTGTTTCAAGCAACTTTTACCACTGGAAACCTTAGCGCAACTGGGTATCGATAATAATTTGCGCCCGCAGGAGCTCACCGTGGCTCAGTTTGTCGCTATCGCCAACGCCGTCACCAAACAAGAGGAAACAGCATGAGCCGTCCTTCCGTCAGCATCACCATTGAGCCGGCATTTATGGAAGAACACTCTGCACCAGAAAAACAGCATTACCTGTTTTCCTACACCATCACTATCGAAAACCTAGGTGATGAAGCATTTCAGCTGCTGGAACGCAACTGGATCATCACAGATGGCAACGGTGAGAGTAATGAGGTGCATGGCCCTGGCGTGGTTGGCGAACAACCGGTAATCGAACCAAACGAATCATATCAGTACACATCAAGTGCCGCCTTTGCCACACCAATTGGCTTTATGGAGGGGCACTACCTGATGCAAACCGCCTCTGGTGCCCAGTTTGATGCGCCGATCCCCGCTTTCCGGCTGGCTCTTCCCTGCTCGGTTAACTAACTATGGCAACCTATCTCACAGGGGATATTCAAGGCTGTTTTGACGAACTGCAGCAGCTGTTGGCACAAGTTGAGTTTAATCCGACTAATGACCAGCTTTGGCTAACCGGAGATCTAGTTGCCCGAGGGCCAAAGTCGCTAGAAACACTGCGTTTTGTTAAGTCTCTGGGAGATTCCGCGGTCACCGTGCTCGGTAATCATGATCTGCACCTGCTCGCCTGTGCCAAAGGATTTGCCAAAGTTAAAGCCAAGGATCTACTCGACGATTTGATGCAAGCCACCGATCGTGACGAACTACTGGATTGGCTCCGGCATCAACCTTTACTGGCAAAACATGAGCAGTATAACTTCGTTATGACCCATGCGGGCATTCCACCACAGTGGAGCGTCAAACAAGCAAAAAAAGCTGCCAGAGTGATTGAGAATAAACTCAGAAGCGAAGCCTTCCCGACACTGCTCAAACAGATGTATGGTAACGGCCCTAATTTATGGCATAAGGACTTGTCTGAAGTAGAGCACGATCGATTTACCATCAATGCTCTTACCCGAATGCGCTTTGTTGATAAAAACGACCACGCTCTGGATATGGCTCATAAGACTGCAACCGTTGATGACAAACAACTTGTCCCCTGGTTTCAGTGCCGGGCGCAACATGATGATCCGGTGATTTTCTTTGGCCACTGGGCATCACTGGAAGGGGTAACCAACCAAGCAAACGTTATCGCCCTGGATACAGGTTGTGTATGGGGAAATAGCCTCTCTCTCTACTGTTGGGAAACAGAGACACTGATCAGCCAACCCTGCCCTCTGCAAGCAAAGTAGATACACTTCATAGCATTAGCATTTACCTACCTCGGTTACTTCATAGAAATGGTACGCAACCGGATAAATAACGTCAGCTAGCTGAACTGATATCGTAAGCCGCAGCTCCTCTTTGTTTCAGCGAGCTCACTGAGTAACCACGGGCCGTTATGCCCCTTGGCTCTTTGTAACAAGCAACTATCGTTAGTATCACTTGCGTACAAGAGTCACGAAACGATAGTGATAGGGATTTTTTTCATCTGGTTGGTGGGCCACGGAGTCGATTTCACGCCAAAGCTCCGGCTGATAGTCCGGAAACCAGGCATCTCCTTGGGTATCAAGCTCGATAAAAGTCAGATAGAGACGCTCGGCACGGGGCAACAGCTGTTGATAGATATTGCCACCACCTATCACCATTAGTTCTTCGACAGGGCCTGCGGCAACCAGCGCTTGCTCAACCCCATGAACCACAGTAACGCCGTCGGCTTGCCACCGCGCATCACGGGTGATCACTATGTTTTGACGTCCCGGTAGCGGCCGCCCTATCGATTCGAAGGTCTTGCGCCCCATCACCACCGGCTTACCTAACGTAGTGGCTTTAAAGTGCTTTAAATCAGCAGGAAGATGCCAAGGCATCTTATTATCTCTACCTATCACTCGTCCGTTTGCCATGGCGGCAACCAGTGAAATCATCATCGTTAAAATCCTATCTCCGAAGCATTACACCACGGGTTTACTACGTTGCAGGAAAAGCTGCGGCATGGCGAGACCGACACTCAACGCGCCGAGAATAAACAGCGTCTTCAAACCATTGTCGATAACATCCCCCAGCAACCAAGGAGACACAGCACCATCAATATTAAGCTGTACCAGGCCAACCATGGTAGCAAAGGCAAACTTGCCGGGGATCATCGGAATGATCGCCGCGACCGTAAAAACTTGTTCTGGCACCAACTTCTTTTTTGCCCAGTGGAAAGCTAAAACACCGACCAAAACAGAGACCAAAAATGATCCCAGCTCCACAGAGATCCCCAAACTGATCAGCAGGGTACGCAAACTATGGGCAATAGCTGCGGCCAAGGCACAGTAAATCAGTGCTTTTTTCGGCACATTGAAGAGCATAGCGAAACCAACGGCGGGAATAGCACTGAAGAAAGCGTCGTCCAGCAGGTTAATCAGCAACTCCATTACAGCCACCCCCAAACACCTGTCAGGTTCATCGCCAGCAAGATCCCGAGGGCAACACTCAGCGTCATCATAGAAGCCCAGGTCCACCGAGCAATACCGACATTCACATGGCCTTTGACCATATCAGAGATCGCATTCATCAACGGGAAGCCTGGCACCAGCAGCAACACACTGGCCGCCATCGCCAACTCAGGCTTATTACCCAAACTAAATGCTGGCCCTAAACTCGCGACGGCAGTCGCAGCAGCAGCGGATAATACCCAGTTCATCAACAGATGATAGCCACGGTGATGTAACTCCTGCCGCACAAACATCGCTACGGCTGACGCCATAAAGGTAACGCCAAAAACCGGCCAGTCACCACCTTGCAAACGGGCAAAGCAGGCGCAGGACAACCCCACCATCACCACCATTAACCAGCGATTATAATGAAACTGCTTGTCGCTCAACTCTCGAAGTTTCTGGCGCACATCACGGGCGTCTTTCAGTCCCTTTTCGACCATCACCACCAAACGGCAGATCTGACTTACCGTGGTCATATTAATGCCTCGGTCGACAATACGCCGTGTTTTGGTGAGATAACGGGGGCCGGATACAGACGTGAGTACGATGGCATTGTGAGAGACGGCCAGATCCATCCAGTCACAACCAAGGGCGGTCCCCAGGCGGTGAGTGAGCGTTTCTACCAGCTGGCTTTCCGCACCATACTGCAGTAATAACTGCCCGCCCCATAGAGAGAGGCGGGTAGCTTCTTCATGCTGTTCCAGCGAAAGCTGAGGTTTGTTATTCGAGGCAGACATCTAACGACCCTTGCACAACCGATAAACAACTATGGTTTGTAGATGATCTCCATATCATGATCATCGTCATCATCATCCCAATCATCGTCATCATCATCGACAAATTTTTCGATCTGCTCTTTATGATAATGATCCCATTGGAACTCGACCTTCTCCGCTTCTTCCACTTCCGCTAAACGATCTGCAGGTAGCGATTCCAGATATTCTAAGATCTTCCAACAAAGTGGATCCGTGCCCTCTTTGTTGAACGCCGACATGCGATACACATCGCCCTGCCAATCCAGAGCTGCGACTACGCGATCAACCACCTCGTCAGCCTCATCCTCCAGTAGCAAATCGGTCTTATTAAAGACTAACCAGCGCGGCTTGCTCGCCAGCTTGGGGCTGTACTGTGCTAATTCATCGAGGATGGCAACGGCTGTTTCTGCGGGATCAGTGCCATCGACAGGGCAGATATCAACCACATGCAACAATAAGCGGCAACGCTCTAAGTGCTTAAGAAAGCGAATACCCAGACCAGCACCATCTGCAGCGCCTTCGATCAGTCCGGGGATATCAGCAACAACAAAGCTGCGATGGGATTCGGGACGAACCACCCCCAGATTAGGTACCAAAGTGGTAAACGGATAATCCGCCACTTTTGGCTTGGCCGCTGAGACAGAACGGATAAAAGTCGACTTACCGGCATTAGGGAAACCTAACAACCCCACATCGGCCAGCAACATCAGCTCCATCTTCAAGCTTCGCACTTCACCAGGCGTACCCATGGTTTTTTGGCGTGGCGCTCGGTTGGTACTGCTTTTAAAGCGTGCATTACCCAAACCATGATAGCCGCCCTTGGCCACCATCAACTTCTGTTCATGTTTTGTCAGATCACCGATCACTTCACCGGTGTCCTGATCAGTGGCACGGGTACCTACGGGGACTCGCAGCTCTAAATCTTCACCCCGCTTACCGGTACAGTTAGCACTTTGACCATTGGTACCGCGCTCTGCGCGATGAAAACGTTCAAAACGAAAATCGATCAGGGTGTTGTAGTTCTCATCGGCGACTAAATAAACATCACCACCATCACCACCATCACCACCGTCTGGGCCACCCTTAGGTACATACTTTTCACGACGGAAACTGACAATACCGTTGCCGCCATCTCCCGCTTCAACGCGAATGACTGCTTCATCTACAAACTTCATGGACTTATTCTCGGAATATCCAGCGCCGATATTGGAGCTCGGCTGACAAAGGTAACCTTAGCATAACCCTTGGGCAGGCTGCAGAAACAAAAAAGCCTCGCACAAAGCGAGGCCTTTTCACCACATCAATGCTTATTCAGCAACGATGCTAATATACTTACGGCTCTTAGGACCTTTAACTTCGAAAAGCACCTTGCCATTGGCAGTTGCAAACAAAGTGTGGTCTTTACCGATACCAACGTTGTTACCAGCATGGAACTTAGTTCCGCGCTGACGAACGATGATGTTACCGGCTAATACTGATTCACCGCCGAAACGCTTAACACCCAGACGCTTACTTTCTGAATCGCGTCCATTTCGGGTACTACCGCCTGCTTTTTTATGTGCCATCTGACTCTACTCCTGAAACTTAAGCACTGATGCCAGTGATTTTGACTTCAGTGAACCACTGACGGTGGCCCATCTGCTTACGAGAGTGCTTACGACGACGGAACTTAACGATCTTGACCTTAGCGCCACGACCGTGAGTTACGATTTCAGCAGTAATTTTGCTGCCATCAACGTAAGGTGCTCCCACCTTAATATCTTCACCGTTTGCTACCATCAGCACTTTATCGAATTCGATAGTAGCTCCGGTCTCCGCGTCCAGCTTTTCTAAGCGAACGGTTTGCCCCTCGGCTACACGGTGTTGCTTACCGCCACTTTGGAAAACAGCGTACATGGTTATAACTCCGCTGGTATACGCGCCCTAGCATCGACATTTCATTGTTGGTCGGCTGGACACGATTTACTAATCACAATAGGGCGCGCATTCTACTTAAAAGATAACCAACGATCAAGGCTAATTTCAGTTTACTGAGCCATATCTCATTCAAGCCAGATAAGGCGCGACATCAGGCTGTTGTAGTGCAACATTTAGCGCTAGAATCTGGCCTTTCTATAGTCCGTAGCAAAATTGCCGCCAATAAAAATAACAACCCTCTCAGGAGCGACATGAATCTCGAGCAAATTCGGTTACTTGCCGAAGACGATATGCAGCAAGTAAACCATGCAATTATGGAGCAGCTCAGCTCTGACGTGGCGTTGATCAATCAACTTGGCTTTTACATCGTCAATAGTGGCGGCAAGCGGCTACGTCCTTTGCTAACCACCCTTGCCGCACGCGCGGTTGGCTATGATGGCACACAACACCAAACCCTCGCTGCAATCATAGAGTTCATCCATACTGCCACCCTGCTCCACGATGATGTGGTTGACGAATCAACCATGCGCCGTGGCCGTAAGACCGCTAACGCCATGTTCGGCGATCAGGCGAGTGTGCTAGTCGGTGACTTTCTCTATACCCGGGCATTTCAAATGATGGTGACGCTGGACTCAATGCGCGTTATGCAGGTTCTCGCTGATGCCACCAATGTGATCGCAGAAGGTGAAGTGATGCAGTTGATGAACTGCAACGATCCCGATACCGATGAAGCGCGCTACATGGAAGTGATCTACTGCAAAACCGCTAAATTATTTGAAGCCGCGACTCACTTGGCGGCAGAGCTGGCTGGCGAATCGGAGAGCAATAAGCAGGCAATGGCGGACTATGGCCGTTATTTAGGCACTGCGTTCCAACTGATTGATGATCTCCTCGATTACACCGCTGACGCCGATGCCCTAGGTAAAAATCTAGGAGATGACCTAGCAGAAGGTAAACCGACCCTGCCGCTGATCCGCGCCATGCAAGTCGGTACTGAAGCACAACAGAAGATCATTCGTCATGCCATCGAACATGGTGCCGAAGTAGAGCAATTACCGAATATTGTCGCAGCCATTGAATCAACCGATGCCTTTGCTTATACCCGTCTACGGGCCGACGAGGAAGCGATGAAAGCGGTAAAGGCACTGGATTTCCTCGCCGATAGCGAATACAAAAGCGCACTGATCGCGCTGGCACGTATTGCCGTACAACGGGATCACTAATCTGCTCAACAAACAAGTATTAAAAAAGGCGCCTTCAGGCGCCTTTTTACTTATTGTCGTCTGGCTTAGCCAGCAAACTCAATGCCTTTCTGGATATCACCTTGCAGCGTATCCATCATGCCTTCCAGCGCCGCTTGTTCAAACGGGCTAACGTCACCGTATGGCAATACAGTTTCAATGCCTTCGGCACCCAGTTTAACCGGCTGAGCAAAGAACTTGGTATGTTCACCAGGGCCTTCAACATAAGCACATTCAATCACAGGTTCACCCTGCATCGCTTTCACCAGAGACAGGCAGAAGCGTGCTGCTGCTTGTCCCATAGACAAGGTAGCAGAGCCACCACCAGCTTTGGCTTCAACGACTTCAGTACCAGCGTTCTGAATTCGATCAGTCAAGGCGGCAATCTCTTCGTCTGAGAAATCCAAGCCCAACTGCGACAACAGAGGCAGAATGGTGACACCGCTGTGACCGCCAATAACATTGATGTTCACTTCTTCCGGGTTTAACCCTTTGGCTTCAGCAATAAAAGCTTCGGCGCGAATAACATCCAGCGTTGTTACACCAAACAGTTTCTTCGGATCGTAAACACCAGCTTTCTTTAGTACTTCGGCAGCAATAGCAACCGTGGTATTCACTGGGTTAGTGATAATACCGATGCAAGCCTTAGGGCACTGCTCGGCAATCGCTTCAACCAGGTTCTTAACGATACCGGCATTGAAGTTAAACAGATCGGCGCGATCCATGCCCGGCTTGCGCGGCACACCGGCAGGGATCATCACAATATCTGCACCTTTCAGAGCATCATTGAGGCCATCCTGACCGTAACCTTCAATCGCTACCTGTGTTGGGATATGGCTGAGATCTTTAGCAACACCTGGCGTTACTGGTGCAATATCAAACAACGCTAATTCAGAGCCTGCAGGTAATTGAGTTTTTAATAACAGCGACAGTGCTTGGCCGATTCCACCAGCAGCACCTAATACAGCGACTTTCATGTGGGGTTCCCTTCTTGTGGAGAATCTTAGGAGACATAGCTTTCCAACCCAGTACAGGGCTGCAAAAACATTAATCCAAGGAGGGGATAAATACAATCAATGTCACACAACTCAGATCACGGATTGAACCCGTAACAGATAGTGCGCGACAAGCGTAAACCATTAGTGCCAAAATAATTGCCCCGCTGTGATACGGGCAGCTTGCAGGATATTGCAATTTTATGCAGAATGACTGCATAACTTTTTCAGAAGATAACCTTTCGACGACATGAATTACGGTAAGCAGGAAGACTTGGTCCGCTCGTTCAAGAACCTGTTGAAGGAAGAGTGTTTCGGCTCTCAAGGGGAGATAGTTAAAGCGCTGCAAACGCAAGGCTTTATCAATATCAACCAGTCGAAAGTTTCCCGCATGTTAAGCAAGTTTGGCGCAGTAAGAACACGTAATGCCAAACAAGAGATGGTGTACTGCCTACCTATCGAACTCGGCGTTCCAACCACTTCTAGTCAGCTTAAAAACCTGGTTTTAGATATCGACAACAACGAAGTCGCTATCGTTATCCGTACCAGTCCTGGGGCTGCTCAGCTGATTGCCCGACTATTAGATTCATTAGGCAAAGCGGAAGGGATACTCGGCACCATCGCCGGCGATGACACTATTTTCATTACGCCAACCAACGTGAAAGAGATAAGCAAAACGGTCAGCGCCGTCAAATCTCTGTTCGCTTTTTCCAGCTAACTCAGTGCATTAAATCGACTCAGGCAGCACGAAAAGGGGCTGCCGTTGCGCTTCCCTGCCCCCCTTCCGCTGCCAATATTGCTTCAATAGCTTGCGGCCCTAGCCAACGATCCGCACACCAATCAGGCGCCAGTAAAGTGGGCGGACGGGCGTGAGCCGACACCCGATGGAAGACCACCTGCGCAGGGGTCGCTTGGATCATCTTCGCTGCTGTTTCTGCATAGCTTTCTAGACTAATCGTTGCCAAGCGGTCAGCACGCCACGCTTTCGCCATCACGCTCCCCTCAACAATGTGCAATGGATGCAGCTTTAGACCATCCACTCCTACCGTCAGCACTTTATCCAAGGTCTGCAAAGCATCTTGCTGATCTTCACCTGGCAAACCGACAATAAGGTGAGTGCATACTTTTAGTCCATAATGTTTGGCTCGTGTGACAGCATCTTGGTAGGCAGCAAAGTCGTGGCCACGATTAATTCGCTTCAGGGTTTGATCATTCGCCGTTTGCAACCCCAGCTCCAGCCAGATCTCTTGACCTTGAGCCTGATACTCCGCCAACATCCTGAGCACACCATCGGGCACACAATCAGGACGGGTACCGACACACAATCCAACAATATCTTTCGCCGCCAGCGCCTGATCATACAGCTTTTGCAGTTGAACCTGCTCACCATAGGTACTGGTGTACGCCTGAAAATACGCCAAATAAGCATCCGCTTTACGCTTTAATTCTTGCTCGCGCAGCTGTAACTGTTGAGAGATAGGTGCTGCACGGGCTGTTTCATCGACAAAAGAAGCGACATTACAGAAAGTACAGCCCCCTCGGCCAAGGGTGCCATCGCGATTGGGGCAGCTAAAATCACCGTGCAGTGACAGCTTGCGGATCTTGCGACCAAACTGCTGCTTTAGATAGTAACCAAAGCTGTGAAAAAGTTGAGGAGTATGCTGCATAGCGGCGCCATTGTAGGCGCCGCCAAGGAAGTTGTACTGTTTAGGATCAAACCTACAGGCTAAATCATCAACCGAGATCAGTAGCCTGCTGCCTGCCCATCCTTGCGACTTTCGGAAGCACCGTAGTAAACGCCGGTTGCAAGATCGCGCATGATCGCCTGATAGCCACCGTAAGGACCTGACTCCTCTTTTAAGGTATGCCCCATCTGCAGCAGTGTACGGCGAGTACCAGCAGAAAAACCGTTCTCCAAACTAACATGCCCGCCATCTGTCATCTGTTCGCCTGTGGGCTGACTGGAGCCGGTATGCAAAATACGTGGCGCATCCCCCGCCTCCTGTAGATTCATACCAAAATCGATCATATTGACCAGGATCTGCGCATGCATCTGTGGCTGAGTTGCGCCGCCCATCACACCATAACTGAGCCAAGGCTTGCCCTCTTTGGTCACAAAGGCAGGAATAATAGTATGAAACGGGCGTTTGCCAGGCGCGTAACTATTAAAATGCCCTTCCTGCAGACTAAACAACTGACCGCGATCTTGCAGTACAAAGCCGAGCTCAGGCGTTGTCATCCCCGAGCCCATGCCGCGGTAGTTACTTTGGATCAACGACACCATGTTGCCATCTTTGTCTGCGGTGGTCAGGTAGATAGTATCGCCGTGGTACAGCGCTGGGTTGCCAGCATCCAAGCGCTGACTGGCGCGTCGCGGATTAATCAGTTTTGCTCGTTCATTGGCATAAGATTTTGCGATCAGACCGGCCACGGGGATCTGATTAAACGCGGGATCGGCGTAATACTTGGCGCGATCTTCAAATGCGAGCTTCTTTGCTTCAACAAACAGATGCACATACTCCGGACTATCCAACCCCATGGCGGCTATATCGTATGGCTCCAAAATATTGAGAATTTGCAGTGCCGCTATCCCTTGGCCATTCGGGGGTAACTCCCACACATCGTAACCTCGATAATTAGTGGAGACAGGCTTAATCCACTCAGAGGTATGGGAGGCGAGATCTTCATAACTCAGAAAACCACCATGTTGTTTCATAAAAGCGGCAATACTGACCGCAATATCCCCTTTATAAAAAGCGTCGCGTCCACCTTGGGCAACTTGGCGATAAGTACTTGCCAGCGCCGGGTTTTTAAACAGTTCCCCCTTGGCTGGCATTTTGCCATTCGGCATAAAAACTTGAGCAAAGCCGGGATACTCAGACAAACGTGGCGCACTACGCTGCATGTAGTAAGCCACCAACTCACTCACAGGAAATCCTTGTTCAGCATAATCAATCGCGGGTTGCAGCAACTTGGTCATCGGCAACTTGCCGAACTTGCCGTGTAATTCAAACCAACCATCCACCGCCCCCGGTACGGATACAGGTAACGGCCCATAAGGTGGTAAATAGTCGAGCCCCAAGGAGTGCAGGTGTGCCAAAGTAAGAGACTTAGGCGAACGCCCTGATGCGTTTAGACCATATAACTGCTGCGTTTTTGCATCCCAGACAATAGCGAACAGATCGCCGCCAATACCGCTACCCGTCGGCTCAACCAGACCAAGCATCGCATTGGCGGCAATGGCAGCATCAACCGCACTGCCCCCCTTTTTAAGTATGTCCAACGCCACCTGAGTAGCCAATGGTTGACTGGTTGCCGCCATACCATGTTGCGCGATCACTTCAGAGCGACTGGCGAAGTGTGCACCGGTGATACGGTCGTAAGCTATCGTGGGAAAAGCAGTTAATAGGATCAGAGACAGTAGCCAGCAGCGCATCGAAACGACTCCATAAGCGATTGATTAACCGCCAGTATCACTTAGCAGGAAGTCAGGTGCAAATCACCTAGGTAAGCTAGCAATCGATGCATATAACCAGCTACCTATCGATGTTAAGGCTTAACGACAACGGCTGCACGTAGCCTAGCCATGCTATACACATCAGCATAGACGCCATTTTTAAATGCCGAACTAACGTGCTCTCCTTCGATAACAAAACCAAACTTTCGGTATAAAGCGATTGCTGCTTTGTTATCAGTAAACACTTCTAATTCAACACGTTCGATATTGAGCCAGTTATCACACATATGCAGCGCGCTTTCCAACAATCGCGTCGCAACGCCTTGACCTAAGACGGAGGCACACACCGCCATACCAAAACCAGCGACATGCTTACGCCGAGGCCGCGTTGATACCATCAAACCAAGTTGACCGATCACCTTGCCGTTAGTGATCGCCACCAAGTTATGGTAATCCGCAGAAGCGTTATCGAAACGTGATTGCCACAGTGCCTCTGAGGGATAAGGAAGCTGCAGTGTGCCCGAGTATGCATGGGGTTGAGCATAGATCCCTTTGATCCCTGCAACATCAGACTTTTCAGCACTTCTAATCGTGACTTCCATAGAACCTCATTAAAAAAACAGCCATACGCCACCTTAGATAGTAGACATAAAAAAGGCCGCAAAAAGCGGCCTTCAAGATGCTCATGAGATCAGCGCACCTGATGCAAAAAGTGCATATGTTTTTCATACTGATCAATCATGTCGCTGATCACCTGCTCTTTACTCCACCCCATGATGTCGTAGTCCTGCCCACCTTCCAACAGAAAAACCTCGGCACGGAAGTACTTACGCGCTTCATCATCATCTTCTTCGACCAAGAAACTGGGCTGCAGATACGCTTTAGGCCGCACCCGATAAAGAAAATCCTGTTCATCACCATGGAACACCTCAAAGCGAGCACTCAGGCTGTCTTCATCAACCGCAAATCGCGTATCCACACTATGCTTTTCCAGTTCAGTGGCTACCGACTCCATCGCAGGGATCACCACATCGGCAATAAACTGACCGACATTTTTTCGCCGCGGCAACAGCACTAAATTCTTCAACCTGCGCTCCCAACCTACCAGGCTGCTGTCGACCCTTGGTGGATGGATCACTTGATCTAAACTGACCCGCTTCGTCGCATCAATACGCAACGCCTTCAACAAGCCATAAGCAGAGATCAAAAGCACAATACAAAATGGTAAGGCACTGGCAATCGTCGCCGTTTGCAAAGCACCGAGTCCGCCAGCTAGCAGCAAGGCGATCGCCACTACCCCCTCCATCGAAGCCCAAAAAACCCGCTGCCAAACTGGGGTTTTGTCCGTACCGCCTGACGCCAACATATCAACCACCATGGAGCCAGAATCAGAGGAGGTAACAAAAAACACCACCACCATGATGATAGCGATCACTGATAAGAACGATGACATAGGAAATGCTTCAAGAAACTTGAACAACGCCAATGACACATCCTGATTGACCACGGCTGCCAGCTCATCACCGGTGCCTTGCAACATCATATCGATGGAGGTATTCCCGAACACCGTCATCCATAAAAAGGTGAAACCGGTCGGTACAAAAAGTACGCCAATCACAAATTCACGGATGGTGCGACCACGGGAGATGCGGGCGATAAACATCCCCACAAATGGCGACCAGGAAAGCCACCAGCCCCAATACAGCAGTGTCCATCCGCCCAGCCAATCGGTGGGTTGATAGGCAAACAGATTGAAGGTCTTATTGACGATATCAGAGAGGTAACCGCCGGTATTTTGTAGAAACATCTGTAGTAGCAGCACCGTCGGCCCCAACAGCAACACCAACCCAACTAAGGCAACGGCCAATAGCAGGTTAATCTCCGACAAAATGCGGATCCCTTTATCCAGTCCGGTCGCCACTGAGATCGCCGCCAACCCAGAAATAACGACGATAAGCACCACTTGTACCGTTTCGTTCACTGGCAGAGCAAACAGGTAGTTCAAACCAGAATTAACCTGCAACACGCCATAACCTAATGACGTTGCCACACCAAACACGGTGCCCAGAATGGCAAACACATCCACGGCATGACCGATCGGGCCATAAATTTTATCGCCAATCAGCGGATACAAAGCGGAGCGCAAGGTAAGCGGCAAACCATGACGATAACCAAAATACGCGAGGATCAACGCTACCATGGCGTAGATCCCCCAAGCGTGAAGCCCCCAATGGAAAAAGGTCAGCTTCATCGCTTCCCGTGCCGCTTCCACGCTACCAGGGTCACCCGTAGGGGGGGACAAGTAATGCATTACCGGTTCAGCAACGCCAAAAAACATCAAGCCGATACCCATACCGGCAGAAAAAAGCATGGCAAACCAAGAACCATTGCTGAAATCCGGTGCCGAGTGATCCGGCCCCAACTTGATATCGCCGAGCCGACTTATCCCTAGATACGCAACCGTCATAAGGATGATCGCCACCGCCGCAACATAAAACCAACTGACATTAGTCACAATGGACGCTTGCATGTCAGTGGAGAGTTTGTTGAATTTTTCCGGCATCAACACAGCGCTAACCACGATAAGAAAAACCAATAGGGTTGCGCTATAAAAAACAGGGGGGTTGATCTTGGCTTTTAGTTTAAAGGGACTCGAAGAGTCAGACATTATTTCCCTCGCAAGCAGATGATTCAGAGGCGGTATGCAACAACAGCCAGACAAACCAAGTCTAGCAGCCCAACGAGAGCCGTCTAGGAGCTTGGCTTAAACCAAGTGAGGATTTGCAAGTATCTAGCACGGTTGAAAAATGTAGGTTTCTACCTGCTAGCAGAATCTAAGCCACTGAGAAAAATCGTTTGGTATCACAGAGATCAACGTTAAAGTAAGATTGCTCTAATTTTCAAATATAGTCTTTAGTCTAGACTAAAGACTAAAGACTAAAGGGAAAGTTCAGCAGCCAAATAGACGCAACAAACCCATAAGGGCGGCTAGCATGACAGGAAGTTCAAATGACAGAAACGACAGTCTCAGGCTCGAAGAGCAACCCAATTACAGCGACCAACAATCAAGGTGTTCCTTGGGCCTGGGATCTCAACAAGGACACCTTCTTCGTTGATCCTGTAATAACCAAACAAATTTTTGGCCGTGAGTATGCGTTTAATAGTATTCACGATCTACTCGATAAGCTCACGCTATTAGATAAAAAGCGCTTAACCAAAGCTTTCGATCTTGATTTTAAAGCACTGAAAAACGATACCGCCCATGTAACGATACGCCTGCCAACAATGGGGTTCACGTTCGTCCAAATCACCATTACCAAACGAAAAAAAGGTCTTTATTCTGGCCTGATAACGCCCTTGCTACATCTGGATAACCAACACAAGGCGACAGATCTACTACATCACATCTTTGAGAATACGCATTTCGGCGTGATTATTACCGATTCGCGCAGCAACATTCTAATATGCAACAACTTTTTCCAATCTCTTTCCGGCTATTCAGAAGAGGAGTTAATAGGAAAAAATACCAATATATTTAATGCAAAACGCCATGACAAAACGCTCTATCAACAGATGTGGCAATCAATTGCGGACACAGGTAGCTGGCATGGGATAATACTGTCGCGACGCAAAGATGGCGATACGGATCCTCAAGAACTCACCATTCAGCGATTGGAACTAAACGAGCAAACTTACTATTTGGGGTTAGTGAAGCCTCTGCAGCAACAAGTACTCGGAAAAGTTGACATTGAACAAGGCGGTATCGACCTGGTTACTCAACTACCAACCAAAGAACCTTTTCTCGCCAACATCCATAAGATATTAAATGCGCTCGCCGATGGCCGGAATACCATGCTGTTAGTCTTTGAGCCTTATCTTGATGAAGAGAACTTCAACGAAGAAAAGAAACTGCTCGCAGACGCCTTATCTAAGGCGACAAATTATGCGAAAGCGGGTTACATCGGAGATAATCGATTTGCCGTCATCATGCTATTTCAGCTTGATATATTCAAAGAAGATCACAACATTGCTCAAACCATCCGAGGCTATTTAAGCGCAGTCAAAAAAAGGCTGGATCTAGAACTTTTTATAAAGCTTTTCAACACCAATATTGGCATTTCAGTGTATGGCGTCGACGCAAAAAGCGAACAAGAGCTATTGGAACATGCAGAACTCGCTTTGAATCAACCAGCGGGGCAACTAGGGAAGAAGCTCTGCTACTACGATGAAATGCTGCACGAAAAATTACTACAGCAGCTACATAACAAGGAGCTGCTAATCAGAATGATCGCAGACAAGACTGTTGACGTGTTCTATCAACCGATTGTGTCAACAAGCGACTGGCAAGTGGTAAAATTTGAAGCCTTGGCTCGGTTTCGGGACGAAGGAAAACTGCTCGACACGCAAGAGATGATCTTCCTGCTAGAAGAGATGGATAAGATCAGCGATATAGACCAACAGGTTGCGCACAAGGCGATCAGAACACTGCCCGCACTACAAAAGCTATTTGGCGCGCATGTTGCGATTGGCATTAACCTATCGCTTAACACCACAACATCACTAGACGTAATAACAAAGTATCTAATAAAGACTGTGACTGACGCGAAGGTCAGTTTCCCCCAAGTCACGGTAGAGCTGACAGAAAACGCCTGTTTTGGTGCGTCTACAGCTCACATCGTGAATGTTCAACGGCTTCGTGAAAAAGGGATTAAAGTGGCCATTGACGATTTTGGTACAGGCTACTCATCACTTTCTTATTTGCGGGAAAGCCACTTTAGCTTTATTAAAATCGATAAGTCCTTTGTTGAGAACATTACTAGTAGTGCTTCAGACTACGAAATCGTTCACATGTCAGTGAAACTTGCTCAATTGCTAAGAATTAAAGTCATTGCAGAAGGAGTAGAAACACTTGCGCAAGTAAAACTGCTTAAA
Organism: Corallincola holothuriorum; assembly: GCF_003336225.1. NCBI lineage: Bacteria > Pseudomonadati > Pseudomonadota > Gammaproteobacteria > Alteromonadales > Psychromonadaceae > Corallincola > Corallincola holothuriorum. The sequence continues at coordinate 163,422 of NZ_QPID01000005.1, read as the reverse complement.
GAGCTAGGAGTAGAATACTTGCAAGGTTATTACTTTTCCCCTCCAGTGCCGCTGTCGGAACTACATACCGTAGCGCAACGCATAGGTAGCGACGAAACACTCTCCCAACTCACAAGTAAAAACGAACTCCATAGTTTGATCTCTCACGTTGCCAGTCTTCCTCCTGAAGCTACATTAGCTCAAATCATGGCACTGATGGCACAAGACAAGGTTGAGGCTGTTCCTATTGTTAACGAAAAGCGCTGTGTGGGCATAGTGGATCTCGCTACACTCAACCTCCATATCTCAGCACGTGTCGGCACGGATGCAGAAACAGCCGCAGACCTTCATGACTTAAATAAACACGCTCACCAAGCGATGCGGGTGAAGTTTGAAACAGTGATGTCTAACTTTCAAGAGTCCACGTTGCGAGAAAACATTCAAAAACAGAAGCCTTTTCCATGGGTGGTCATCGATGATTTCGAGCATTACAAAGGGATCATATTTAAAGACGAAGTAATCAGATACCTCGCTTAATACCCCATCCGTCGGCAACGAACCGACTGTTAAGGTGTGCTAACTTATTCTTGAGATATACAGAATGAGATAGACCTAGCAACAACACCGTTATCATTGCCTCCAATACCTAACAAAAAAACCCGGCCAATTGGCCGGGTTAAATAAGGGACTAGCTATATTTGTTAGCAGGTTACTTCTTGATAGTACCGAACTCTGGGTATGCTTCCATACCACACTCCGCCATATCAACACCTTCGAACTCTTCTTCTTCGGTAACACGTACACCGATGACTGCTTTAATCACACCCCAAACAATCAAGCTACATACGAATACCCAAGTGAAGATAGTCAGGGCACCAATCAACTGGCCAGAAAAAGTCACATCGCCGTTAGTGATTGGAACGATAATCAGACCGAAGAAACCAACTACACCGTGTACAGAGATAGCACCTACTGGATCATCAATCTTCAAGCGGTCAAGCGTGATGATTGAAGCAACCACAATCAGACCAGCAATCGCACCGAAGATAGACGCTTCCAGCGCAGTCGGTGTAGATGGCTCAGCAGTGATAGCGACCAGACCAGCCAAAGCACCGTTCAAACACATGGTCAAATCAGCTTTCTTAAACCAGATACGTGCCAGAACCAGTGCAGAGATAGCACCTGCAGCCGCAGCTGCGTTAGTGTTCAGGAATACCATGGCAACAGAGTGTGAGCTAGCAACATCACCAAGCTTAAGGACAGAACCGCCGTTGAAGCCGAACCAACCCATCCACAGGATGAACGTACCTAAGGTTGCCAAAGGCAGGTTTGCACCAGGGATAGCGTTGATTTCACCGTTAGCACCGTACTTACCTTTACGAGCACCCAGCAGCAATACACCAGCCAAAGCAGCAGCAGCACCGGCCATATGAACGATACCTGAACCAGCGAAGTCAGAGAAACCAAGGTCACCTAGGTTGTACAGGCCAAATACGTCAGCACCGTTCCAAGTCCAAGCACCTTCCATTGGGTAGATGAAACCAGTCATCACGACACAGAAAGCCAGGAAAGACCAGAGCTTCATGCGCTCAGCAACCGCACCAGAGACAATCGACATTGCCGTAGCTACGAATACCACCTGGAAGAAGAAGTCTGAAGCACCAGAGTACACGGAATCACCGTCAAAACCGGCTTCTGCAGATTCTGCTAATACACCTGCTACATCAACAGTTTCGATACCAGACAGGAAGATCCCGCCATCGTACATGATGCTGTAACCAACAATGAGATACATCACACAAGAGATCGCAAACAGTGCGACGTTCTTGGTCAAAATTTCGGTAGTGTTCTTAGAACGTACCAAGCCAGCCTCTAACATTGAGAAGCCCGCTGCCATCCACATTACCAGGGCACCACACACTAAGAAGTAGAAGGTGTCCATTGCATACTGCAACTGAAAAATTTGGTCTTGCATTATTAACTCCCCCGAGTCATTTAATTCAGTGTCTGCCGGACGTTATAGCGCGTCAGCATCTGCTTCGCCGGTACGAATACGTACGGCATGTTGCAACTCATAAACAAAAATTTTGCCATCACCGATCTTACCGGTGTAAGCAGCTTTGCTGATGGCTTCAACCAGACGCTCTACCTGCTCGTCGCTGGTGGCGATCTCTAACTTAACTTTCGGCAGAAAATCCACCTGATACTCGGCACCCCGATAAAGTTCGGTGTGACCTTTTTGGCGACCAAAGCCTTTTACTTCAGTCACGGTCAAACCTTCTACACCGATCTCCGAGATGGCTTCCCGGACATCATCTAGCTTAAAAGGCTTGATGATTGCACTGACTAGTTTCATTGCTGCACTCCCTAGGAACGATAAGTTTTAATTAGCTAAAGCTATTTGTAACAGGAGTGTTATCAAAGGCTGTGCCAACTTTAAAAAAGCACGACACATCAAGGGATTAGATAAATTTACGGGGAATATTGAAAAAACAAAATTCACAGAAAGAACAAAACAGGTGCAAGGAGATCACCAAAATCGTGCATATCGACAGGTGATCACATTTTCACCAGCAGCAAAGCACCGAATTGGTGCACCCTAAGCAAGCAAGTAACTCTGCCATGAGCGTAATAAATGAATAAAATCCTCGACACCACAACTAGTTACAGCATTCCAGTCGGACAGTTCTAAGCTCGGATCTTCGATTGCTTCAAGTTCATCATCATTGCGATTTGGAAAGAGCTCAGCCGCTCCATCTTCCAATAACAGGGTCGCTTCACGACCGACATACTGCCATTGAGGTATTGCTCGGCTTCTCACCTGTTCGGCATAGCGCATGATCTCAACCAAGAGCACCTGATCGGTGCTTACCTCTTCCGAGAGCCATTGCCCTAACGCTTCCTGTTCCATCGACAAACGAGCGATCGGGAGTTGCGTGATCGGATCACGACTAAACTGAAAATCCATAATGACGTCTAATATATCTATTGGCAGAACACCTGTTCAGTTTAGCCCGAAACAACCGGATAGACGATGCCGATCTGCCATCGCTTAGTCGGCAGTCACTTGGGCTAACAAGAGGCCTTTTTCCTGCCAGATACGCACACGATAGCCCGCGCTGTATAACATAACCACAGGCGCAGCTCGTTCTGCAAACAGTTCCTTCCCCCACCCTGCCGGCAACGCAATTTGATACAAGGTACTTAACCCTCCTTCGCTGTCGGTGTAACGTAACTGCGCAGCATCCACTCCCTGAATAGAGCAGTAGCGTCCACCGGTCAGTTGCCACTGCTGCAACTGTGCGCTGTCGATTGGTTGAAAAGTTAATTGGCGAAAATAGCCACGAACCAGCTTCAGCTCTTGCCCCTGAACCTCCAATGGTTTCAACTTACGGTGATTTGCCACCACCTCATCGGCAATCAGCTGTGCCAGATGGAGTGCTGTGGTACTTTGCATCGGCAAGTTGTGCCATAACACCAGAGCAAACGCACAAAGGGTCGCTGCCAAGCCCAACCACATTCGCCACTGGATCGTCTGCTCTTTGTTATCCTGGCGATGTCGCTGAGGCGCCTCTGTTGCGTTGGACACAGCTTCAGGCACACTTTGAAAACGCTTATGCAGCTGCTTTAGCTCCTGCTCATCAAGCTGCACCGCAGCAAAATAGTCTTGGCAAGCTTGTTTAAATGGGCGAGATTGAGAATCTGTCATGGACGAACTCCATAGGCATCGCGGGGCAGATCCGACAATAGACTGCGGATCCGGCTAAGCCGAGCCAACACCGTGCCGCGGGGCTCATCAAGATGCGCGGCAATTTCTGACGTACTGTACCCTTCTACTGCCCATAAATAGAGCACCTCACGCTGCTGCGGCGACAAGCGAGGTAACAGCAACTCAAGCTGTTGCTGATTGATAAAGCTTTGCTCCACACTTTGCTCTGAGTCCACCACATGTTCAGACTCAGCGAAGAGTTCAAGCGGGTACTGCTGCTGTTTACGCCAACCATCTAAGTACAAATTTCGTAACGTCACTTTCAGGTAGGTTTCCAATTTCAGCGGATCAGCTGGCGGATTGCGCAGAACCTTTTCACACGCCTGTTGCACCAAGTCCAAAGCACCGTCGCGCTGCAGCGTAAATGCATAACCGTAACGGAACAGACGATTGAGTAGCTCAGCAGGAAATTGCATGGTGAGCCCCCTTATCCCGTTTGCTATCAGTCGCATTAGCCGCCGAATCAGTCGAATTCGCTACCAGCCAGCCTGATTGCAGCACTTGCGGCAACAAAGCGAACTGCGCGGTTAACTGGGCGACACAGCGTTTGCAACGCCATGGCGCTTGTAGCCAGCGCAGCAGCTGCAGCATAGAGCGGTCTATCGTCGTAATGCCGGTCTGATCTGGTGCGGCCCATATCAGCCAAGTGGTACGCTGTCCCGGTGCGATCTTTAGCTCGGCATCCTGACCATCTGCTATCAACTGCAAGCATTCACATATATCAACAATCGGGTAACGTGAACTCACCAGTTGCAGCGCGGGTTGCAAACGCCAGGGCGGTGGCGGCTCGCAATTGGTCTGCCCCGCCATTAACTGCTCGGCGCTAAGCGCTAGCCAACGGTCACACTGAATCAGATCCACCGCCTCAGGCTGCCAAGCGTGATACGCCTGATGACATCCCCATTCAAAGCGCAGCAAAGCTAATAAAAAAGGGTAATCAGCAAACAGAGCGTCCGCCTGCCGTTGCTGCCGTAACCAGCGGGGAAAGCTTTCACCAATGCCGGTCAATACCGAAGTCACGGCAACGGCTTTCAGGTAAGCGTGACAAATGTGGGTAAACAGCGTGTTGCCCAACAAAGTGCGCGTATGAGGATATGTCGCAGACAGTGTGCGCAGCAGGATCCCCAGGCGATTTTGCTGATACACCTGCAGTGCCGCCTGCAGGTAATCATCTGCAGCGGAAACAGCCTTAGGGTCTGCGGCGCTCAAACCGTCAAGCAGTGGCCTAGCAAAGCCGTCCGCCCCTCGTTGTTGATAACAGCATTGCGGCGACGTCGGTGGCTCACTCTGATCATGAGTTCGATGCATCAGGCCACTCCCGCTAGTGGCATCATTAGGCGCTGCGCTCTGGCTACCGTAGACAAAAGTTCTGCCAACGGTGGCAGATCGTTATCCCATTCGATAATGGTTGGCTTTGCTCCAAACCGCGCTAAGGCAAGGGCATACAGTTCCCACACTGGCGGGGACACTGGGCAGCCATGGGTATCCACTAACAAGGGGGGACGCTCCTGATATCCCGCCAAATGATACTGCTGCACCGCACCTATCGGGTACTCATTCAACATCTGGCGCACATCGCACTGTAAATTATGAGCAGTGACATAGAGGTTATTGACGTCAAACAGCAAACCTACGCCCGTCTGTCGGTGGAGCTCGGCAAACAACTGCCCCTCAGATATTTCATCACTGCGGTAAGCCAGGTAGCGGGAGATATTTTCCAGTAGCAATGGCACCGGCAGATGCTCCTGGACCTGTCGAATATGATTAACCAGCCTTGGTATGCATGCTTCACGGTACTGAATTGGCAGAAGATCATGAACAAATTCATCTGCCACAGCACTCACGCTGAGATGATCAGACACTGCGCAGGCGTTCAGATCCCGTGCCAGCGCGGCAATGCGTTGGACATAACCAGAAGCTGGCGCATGCGTCGAACCAACGGACATACCGACACAGTGCAAAACCACGGGATAACGCTCGGCGACCTGCCTAATCAATTGATAATGCCTTCCCCGCATCGCCAGAAAATTATCAGCAAGCACTTCAACAAACGGCAATGAAGGCTCGCTGGCAAGTAGCTCAAGTAGATGCGCTTCTCGCACGCTAATTGATGCAGAGGCGGCTGGAATGCCGCCAACCTTTTGCCCAGACATTAGCTTTTTGCCGGCTTAATTTTTGCCACGCTGCCACCAATTTTCTTACAGGTGCCTTCTGGCACGTAAACCCACTCATTTGGGCTGTTATCCACTGGGGCCTGCGCCGCACAGCCATGACTACCATCCAGTGCGCCACAATCATTCATCCCTTTTTTCGCCACACCGGCACACTTCTCCCAATTCTTCGGCTGATCAGGTACTGCCAGCGCCTGACCCGACGCCAAAGTGAAAGTCGCGGCCATCACGCCAGCCAGGGTGGTATTGAGTTTATTCAAGTTGCTCATAGGGTTGCTCCGTCAGTAACAATAGTATTGATGTCACAGATAAAGACGAGACAGGACGCATTTTGATTGCGTGAAGTTTGATAACCTTTTTAAATCCGCGTAGAAAAAAAGATATGAAAGAATATTAAAACAGTGCGTTTTCTCAGCGCTAGCACAGGATTGAGTCAGGGAGCTGAGCGTGAATGAAGCCGCTACAGACGTCACACAAGAAGCAAAACAGCGGGCGGAAGATCGTCGTATTATCACGCCCTACGCATTTCATATCCCCTTTGAAGTGTTAGGTATGCCGCTGGCAGCACCATGGCGACGGGCCCTCGCCCTCACGATAGATCTGATCGTTATTGCGCTATTAAGTACGCTTAATGGCTATTTGATGGGGGTTATTCTCGGCTGGATATTCTGGCGTATGCTCAGTGACTCTCCTTTCTCAAGCGTGACGAGAAAGCTGCTAAAAACACTGGCTACGTTGGTTATACTGGTCTCGTCCATCGCTGGCATCATCAGCTTTTTCGATAAAGAAAACGGACAGGTCAACGAAGTCACAACATCACTGCAAAATATTAGCAGCGTGGTCACACTTGCCCGTGTCGTGAGCTGTGATACCGGCGCTTGTTGGCAACCTCACCTGCAAGAAACCGCACACTTTATCGCATCACAAACAACCAATAAGGCGGCAGCAAAAAAGTTGATCAGTCAGTTACTTGAAGATTCCCCGCTCTCCACCGATGAACAGAAAATCATATCACAACAACTACTTACCTTAGCTTTACCCTTGCAAGGCAGTATGACAAATCAACCCGACGTCACCGAGAAAGAAAAGAGTGCGGTAGCAACAAAGACGGGCGGCATAAAGGAAGAACAGCTCGAATCTGAAGATCCTATTGTTATTGCGCCCTTCGCTGAAGAGGCAACTCCCACAGCACAAGGCCCCCTAGCTTGGTTGCGCGCCCTGCTCGAGGAGCTTGGTTTAGGCTTTGGCTGGGCCGCCTGTTACTTCACCCTATTCACCGCTTGGTGGAACGGTCAAACACCAGGCAAACGCGCACTCAGGATCCGCGTTCTGCAACTGGATAATACACCGATCTCCCTATGGGATGCTTTCGGTCGCTATGGCGGCTACGGTGCAGGCTTAGCCACCGGCTTACTGGGGTTTATACAAATATTCTGGGATCCGAATCGGCAGGCCATACAAGATAAGATCTCTACCACCGTAGTGATCGCGACTCATCAGTCTAAAAAGATCACGGCCTCAACGGAGGTAGCAGATGAGTCTTAAAGAAGGCGCGAACAAAAACGCGCACCAAAACTAAAAAATAAAACTCAATACAAACCAAGCACAAGAGACGACGACAATCACTTGCAGCGGCTTATCGTCGCGCCATGACCATTTGCTGCCATTCTCGGCATGGGCGTTGGCCATCATCGCTGCGGTAGTTTTATGGTAGGGTTTAGAACCATCAGGATCCGGCTGATCGCTTTTCGACCAGCGGCTAAGCAGAGTAAAACATCCAATAATGGGAATAGAGAGCAATACAGCAGAAAGAGCACCAAACCGCCCTTCGGTCAGGCTTTGGGCGAACTGGGAAAGGTATAAGCCGGCCCCCAGCGAAGAGAGATTAATCAGCCAAAACAGACCCCAACTCGCTTTATATTTCAGACTTGCCATCCCTAGTCCCTCCATGAACATTCGTGACTAATTATTTAAGCAAGTCGCTAATAAGTCAACGAGTTATAAGCAAGTAGAGACACGCGTATCAGCATTCAGCTAACTGTTGTAAGAACGCCTGCTTTTGCTCCTCGGGTAAAAAACTCGCCTTGAAGCTATTCCCTAGCAACACTCGGATCTGTTCATCGTTCAGTTGTTGCGCTGCGGCAGCCTGCAGAATATTGTCATTGATATAACCACCAAAATAGGCCGGGTCATCAGAGTTAATGGTGACGCAGAGTCCCGCATCCAACAGCGCTTGCAGATTGCTGCTCGCCAGATCTGCAAACACTTTAAGCTTGATATTGGAAAACGGACACACCGTCAGCGGGATCTGCTCTGCCACTAGACGATCAACGAGTGCTTTATCTTCCAAGCAACGTACCCCATGGTCGATGCGATCGGCTTTCAGGCTATCCAACGCGCCAAGGATATATGCGGCTGGCCCCTCTTCACCCGCATGAGCAACCACTTTCAACCCCGCATCTCGCACCAAAGCAAATACCCGTTCGAACTTTTCAGGCGGATGCCCTAACTCTGATGAATCTAAACCCACAGCAACAAAATGCGCTAGGTGAGGTTGCAGTTCCTGCCAGGTATCAAGGGCATCCTGTTCACTTAAATGGCGCAAAAAACAGGGGATCAAGCTGGCAGATAAACCGAGCTGGGTGTGAGCTTGAGCGATCGCCCGGCTGATACCATCGATCACCACATCAATCGCGATACCACGAACCGTATGCCCCTGGGGATCAAAAAAGATCTCTGTATGTACCACGCCATCAGCCTGACAACGCTCCAGATACGCCCATGTCAGATCGTAAAAATCACTGGCCGTCTGCAACACAGACATGCCCTGATAATAGAGATCGAGAAAATCCTGCAATGAGTTGAACTGGTAAGCGGCGCGCACAGCGTCGATATCTGCATAGGGCAGCACCACCTGATTTTTGTCCGCCAGTTGAAACAACATTTCCGGCTCTAAGGTGCCTTCGATGTGCAGATGCAATTCTGCCTTGGGCAGTTGCTTGAGTGTGGCGAAATCCATGAACAGCTCCTTACAGATTAAGGCTCGATGGCATTCATCAATAGATGAAGAATAACAGGGAGGCGCGCACGCTTCTCGCGCTTTCGCCCACCTGTTGCGATCTGGGTCGGCTAGCCTGCCGTAAACCTCACCATGAGGTCATGACTCGGATCACAGAATCAGTATCCCCTGGGTGACGACCTAAATAGTATGAGACCGTTATACTCAAAGTCTTGAAATAGTTCTCGCTCTGATACGGTCTACTCAACCAACGAATAAGCGCCAAAATCATCATAACCAATTGGCCAACGGCCAACGATGGAGTAAAGAGATGCTGATCCGATCACCAAAAGCCAGTGAGCTCACCGAGGCAGATATTACGGATGAGGCGGTTTACCAGCAACGGCGTAAGTTCATCAAACAGCTGGCAGGGGCGGCGGGAGGCGTATCGATCGCCGCTGCCCTACCCAACAGCGCACATGCAGCGGGTTGGTTTGGCAGCGACGATGACGATGTTGCAGCCCCGCGTCAAACTCTCAAATTCAAGCCACAAGCGCGCGCGGAAAATATGGTGATAACCGCGGAAAAGAAAGCGATCAGTTACAACAATTTCTACGAATTTGGCACGAGCAAAGACGACCCGGTCAACAACGCACAAAAATTCCGCACCAGCCCTTGGCAAGTAACTATTGATGGTGAAGCGGAGATCACTGGTCGCTTCGACTATGAAGATATCCTGAAGAAAGTGTCGTTACAGGAGCGTATCTATCGTCTGCGTTGCGTCGAAGCCTGGTCCATGGTGATCCCCTGGGTAGGTTTTCCCTTAGGAGAGCTGCTGAAACAGTTTAAGCCCACGTCCAAAGCGCGCTATGTCGCCTTCGAAACGCTGGTTGATCCCGAGCAGATGCCTGGGCAGCGTAATGCCTGGCAAGGCGGAGGGATCGACTACCCCTACGTGGAAGGCTTGCGCATTGATGAAGCGATGCACCCTCTGACATTGATGGCTGTCGGTATGTATGGCAAAACGCTACCACCACAAAACGGCGCTCCTATGCGCCTGGTGGTACCATGGAAGTACGGCTTTAAGAGCATTAAATCAATTGTACGGATCAGTTTTACCAGCTATCAACCACCGACAACCTGGAACATATTAGCCCCCCATGAATATGGCTTCTATGCCAACGTCAATCCCAAAGTCAGTCATCCACGCTGGTCTCAAGCCAGTGAGCGCCTACTGACCAGCGGTGGTCTATTCGACCAACAGCGGGTACCAACACAACTGTTTAATGGCTACGCTGGCGAAGTCGCTGCGCTGTATAACAATATGGACCTAAGCAAAGATTACTGATGCGGATACTCTCTACTCAGCCACGCTTGTTGGCACTAAAGAGCTTTACTCATCTTGCCTGCCTACTGACCGCCGTGGGTGCTTTCTATCTCGGCATCACTGACCAGCTCGGCGGCGATCCGGTTAAGGCGATCATTCATTTTTACGGCAAAGCATCGCTTAACTTGCTGCTCCTGACTCTCTGTGTCACCCCACTGAGCCGGTGGCGCCGCGAGCCCCTCTGGCTCCGCCTGCGTCGACTACTGGGGTTGTATGCTTTTTTCTTTGCTTCGTTACATATCCTCAGTTTTCTCTGGTTTGATCTGCAACTGGCGTTTGCGCTATTTATTTCAGAGGTGATTCAACGTCCCTATATCACCTTGGGGATGGCGGCTTATCTGGTACTACTGGCGCTCACCATCACCTCAACCAAAAGTATGCAGCGGCGTTTGGGTAAACGCTGGCAACAGCTGCATAACTGGGTCTATCTAGGGCTTCCCGCCATCGTGGTGCACTACTACTGGTCAGTAAAAGCGTATATCGGCGAGCCACTGATATACTTTGCTATCGTCTTTATTCTGCTGTGGCTGCGCCGGGACAAGTTCAAACGTATGTGGCGGCAGCGCTTATCTTCATCGATGAAATAAAACCTCGCTTTCCTCTGTCTAGTTAAGCGAGAGCAGAAATTCATTAAAAATCGAGGTATGCAATGTCCCATCGTCGTTCCGTCAGCCACCTGTTTCAACGCTATTTTCTCTTCAGCATGAACACCGTCGTGCTGCTGATGGGACTGGCAATCAGCACAGTGCAAGCTGCCGAAGCAAAGGTAAAAGCGCCGGACTGGGCATTGCAAACTGAAACCGGTGAGACGATCAGATTAGCCGACTTTCATGGTCAGCCACTTATCCTGCATTTCTGGGCGACATGGTGCCCGTATTGTAAGAAAGTCCAACCAGGGTTAGATGCCCTCTATCAGCAATATCAAGAGCAGGGACTTGCTGCGGTAGCGATTAGCTTCCGTGAAGATGACGACGCCACCCCAGGGGCAGTATTGAAACAACGGGGGATCAGCTTTAAGACGGCCGTTCAGGGTGAACAAGTCGCCGCGCTTTATGGCGTCCGAGGCACACCCACTACCCTGCTCATTGATAGCCAAGGTTATCTGGTGTACGTCACCAACACCTCGGACCCCAATGACGTGGCGCTTATCACCGCCACTAAACAGCTAATGAAAAAATAACCCCTAGGTTTTGACGCGCGTTAATCTCTCAGCTAAAAGGTGAGATTCGCCGGTTATGTGACAGCTGATCTTTTTGCAATTCTCAGCCATGCTAGTATCGGTTAAAAATCAAACGGAATTGGCGTATGCCTTTACTGCGTGGCCTGATTATCTTCGGAATTGTTATCCTCGGCTTGCTGGGCGTATTGATGCTGTGGCCGAGCCAGCTACCTTCGCCACCGACATTAAATCCAGCATTAAAGCCAGAGCCGCTAACGCAAATTGCTACCGAGCCACAAACCCAAACACGCTTGCCACCACTTGAAAATATCGTAGCAACGCAAGCCAGCTGCGAACAAGAGAAGCTAGAGCTAGCAACACAACAACTATCCGTCCATGTTCAGGCTCAGCAAACGCTGCAGAACGCTATCAACAACGGTTTATCTTTGGGCACTCTGCAGGCATTAAAACAAGAGTTGCAGCCGTATCAGCTATGGCAAATATCACGTGCAACAGCAACCCCTGAAGATATCCATGTAGAGCCCCCCGACATAGAGCGGTTAGTCTTGGTCAGTCGTTTAAAGTCCCATGTGGAAGCGGAAGATTGGGATAAGTTTCTTACTGATATTGAAAATGGCACTATCGATCTCTCATATTCCATCAGTAACTGGGTTGGGTTACCGGGATTGGAAATAGACTACCCAGAGATTGATATCCAACGCACCTTGGGTGTGATGCTAATGTTAGATCGCGGCAATCGCTTTCCCTCACCTCTCCTAGAAGCTATCGCCGAACGCTATCGTCCGAATGAGCGCGAGCTAATCAGCCTACTGATCATGGATGCTAATAATGATGGCCTCTCGGCTAACAATCGCTGGCTCATCCGTTACCAAGCAGGGGTGACGCAAGGCGATTACGATCCAGATCTATTACTTAAGGCCGCAGCTCAGCAAGGCAATATGGAACTGGCGCAACAAGCATTTGAACTTGGCGCCACCATCCAAAGCACACCAGATGAAGCCACACCGTTAGAGCATGCGTTGGCAGGCTATGCTCGCTCCAGCATTGAAGATAAAGCAAGCTTTGAGCAGCAGTTCAAGCCTATGATTGAACTGCTTATTGAGCAGGGAGACAGTGCCGCTTATCGCCTACCTGATGAGCAGTATGACCACTGGCACCTTTGGGGCTGGGGCCACGACCTCTCTGCAGAGATGCGGCAGCAACTGGAAGCTATTTCGATACCTCAGCGAGATCTTGTTCGCCAACTAAGTGGCGAACAACTGCAACGGTTACAGTTACTGCGCAATGAGCTAGCTCCGATGCTGGCATTGTGGCAAAAAAACGAAGATGCCCTGGGTGCGCAACAGGCTTGTGAGAAAAATTTAGCCGAGCTGTTACAACACTCGGATGCCAACTGGCAAAAAATTGATAGCTTTGAAATTCTCTCGGCCGCGGAAAAACAGCCAATTGCCGAAGAAGCCCTGTTAGATAAGCTGTATGTTCAAGATCCAAGTCTGGTCGATGCGCGGCTGATCTCTCAAGGCAGTAATACCGCTCTCAATGCCTATGAAGAAGCTGAACCCAACGCTCAAGCGAGTGAAGCCCAGCTACTAGAAGCGAACTTTATTACCCTACTCGAAGCATTACAGCAAGAAGGTAGCGATTGGTCAGAACAACTCGCGGCACATCTAGAAAAACAGCCGTTAAGCAATGACCAAATAGAGAGCCTCTACCAGCTGGCCTACTCGAGAATGACACAGGGACTCGAAAATACAGAACTTTCAGCATTAATCAGCCAAGGCTATCAACCGACCGGCGAAGCCGTTCTTTCCATGGTGTCATTCAACCGCATAGCCACTCTGAAAGCTCTGCAGATCGCTGGATTAGATCTCAATAGTTATCATGATGACGCCGGACGCCCCTTAGGCTTTCTAGCCATTCAAAACGGCTACCCAGAGTTAGCCTATTGGCTGGTAGAGCAGTCTGTGATTGATAACCAGGAGCCCAGAGCCAGCGATCCCCTAGATGCATTATTGGAGCGATTAGCCGAGGGCGATACTGATCCAAGGTGGGTTGCGCAGATGCCACTGCTTTTACGCCAAATTCAGGTCCGTCCCAGTCACCTAAACCGTATGGCTGCACTTAAATATGTCACGCCAATACGCTATCAACAGATAGTAAAACGTCATCCGACACTGGAACCTTTTGCAACATCACGCCCTCTAAGGATCGATGGTGTGCGATGGTGATAAACCGTAAAGATATCAACCGCGCACCATAGCTGCTACACCATGACAAACGGCTCAGGACCATGATTGCCGCTGTTGTATCAACCGAAAAGTGACCAAAGAAAATAATTAGAGCGTGATATCGTGAATAAACTGTCGTTACCCACTGTCGGACTGGTTTTATTGGCGTGGTCAATTTCCAGTGCGGCAAATGCCACCTTACCTGCACTAGAAGCTGAGTATGCCTTAGCTGCTTGCACCCAAGCACTAAACAAAGCATTTAAGGAGCCGCTGGATCGTGATCGCAAAGCGATGTTCAATCTAGCGTTCGATGTTTGTCGTAGCCATCAGGTGGATGTCAATATGGCAGTTAATCAATTAACTGAATCAAACACCCCGTATAACAAGCGCCCACCTGAGTAGCTTTAGATAGCTCACGAAGCGAGTAGTGACAAACAAAAAAACCCGCCGCAGCGGGTTTTTAATAGCAGTGGAGCACTACACTTCAGCGGTCTGGAAAATCACCTCGTCCGCTTTCTTGGTGTACTCTTCCATCTGATGGAAGTTGAGGTAACGATAAGTGTCCTCAGCTGTCGCATCGATAGATTTCGCGTATACGCCGTACTCTTCTGCTGTTGGGATTTTACCAATAATAGAAGCCACGGCGGCTAACTCAGCTGACGCCAGATACACATTGGCTCCCGTACCTAAACGGTTAGGGAAGTTACGGGTAGACGTAGACACAACCGTGGCATTATCAGCCACTCGCGCCTGGTTACCCATACACAGTGAACAACCTGGAGACTCAGTACGCGCACCAACTTTACCGTAAATGCTGTAATAACCTTCAGCTGTTAACTGGCTTGCATCCATCTTGGTTGGCGGAGCCACCCACAAGCGAGTAGGCAGTTGACCGGAATGCTTCTCTAGCAACTTACCAGCCGCACGGAAGTGACCAATATTGGTCATACAAGAACCGATAAACACTTCATCGATGCCAACACCAGCAACTTCCGACAAAGTCTTCGCATCGTCAGGGTCGTTCGGGCAGCAAAGAATAGGCTCTTTGATCTCATTGAGATCGATCTCGATCACGGCAGCATAATCGGCATCGGCATCGGCTTCCATCAGCTGTGGATCAGCGATCCATGCTTCCATCGCCTTAATACGACGCTCAATAGTACGGCGGTCACCGTAGCCTTCGGCAATCATCCACTTCAACATCACGATATTAGAGTTGAGATATTCGATGATCGGATCTTCACCCAGCTTGATCGTACAGCCCGCAGCAGAACGCTCCGCAGAAGCATCTGACAATTCAAACGCCTGCTCCACGGTCAGCGATTCAACGCCTTCAATTTCAAGGATACGGCCTGAGAAGATATTCTTCTTGCCCGCTTTCTCTACGGTGAGGTGACCCTCTTTGATCGCCTGTAGTGGAATGGCATGTACCAAATCACGCAACGTCACGCCCGGTTGCATCTCACCTTTGAAACGAACCAAGACTGATTCAGGCATATCCAACGGCATAACGCCAGTGGCTGCGGCAAATGCCACCAAACCTGAGCCCGCAGGGAACGAGATACCGATAGGGAAACGGGTGTGAGAGTCACCACCGGTACCCACGGTATCAGGCAGCAACATACGGTTCAGCCAACTGTGGATCACGCCATCACCTGGACGCAGTGCGACACCACCACGGTTCATAATAAAATCAGGCAGGGTATGATGAGTCGTGACATCCACCGGCTTAGGATATGCCGAGGTGTGACAGAATGACTGCATGGTGAGATCGGCTGAGAAGCCTAAACACGCCAGATCTTTTAGCTCATCACGAGTCATAGGACCGGTTGTGTCCTGAGATCCCACGGTGGTCATCTTAGGTTCGCAGTATTGGCCTGGACGAATACCGTCTACGCCACACGCCTTACCCACCATTTTCTGGGCTAAGGAGTAGCCTTTGCCTGTATCAGCCACAACCGCTGGGCGGTTAAAGACTTCTGACGCTGGCAAACCAAGGGCTTCACGGGCACGATCAGTTAAACCACGGCCAATGATCAATGGAATACGGCCACCGGCACGCACTTCATCAAGCAGCACGTCGGTTTTCAGTTCAAACTCAGAAACCACTTCACCGTTCTTTTCGACCTTGCCAGCATGAGGATAGATAACGATCTCGTCACCCATCTCCAACTTGGAAACGTCCAGCTCGATAGGTAATGCACCTGCATCTTCCATGGTATTGAAGAAGATAGGCGCAATCTTTCCGCCTAAACAGAAGCCACCACCGCGCTTATTCGGCACGTATGGGATATCGTCACCCATCAACCACAACACTGAGTTGGTGGCTGACTTACGGCTTGAGCCTGTACCAACAACATCACCCACATAAACTAAAGGATTACCTTTAGCCTGAAGCGCTTCAATCTGCTTCATTGGGCCGATGCTACCTGGCTCATCAGGGTTGATCCCTTCACGGGCGTTTTTCAGCATAGCTAACGCGTGCAGAGGGATATCAGGACGGCTCCATGCATCAGGGGCCGGAGACAGGTCATCGGTATTAGTTTCGCCGGTAACTTTAAATACAGTTAGCTTCGCAGACTCAGGGACTTCTGGCTTGCTCAAATACCACTCAGCATCTGCCCAAGACTCCATCACCTGCTTCGCGAAAGCATTGCCTGCTTTGGCTTTCTCTTCCACGTCGTAGAACGCATCAAACACCAATAAAGTGTGAGACAACGCCGTGGCAGCCAGCGGAGCCAGTGCATCGACATCCAACAGATCAACTAACGGTTGTACGTTATAACCACCCTGCATGGTACCTAGCAGGTGGGTTGCTTTCTCGGCATCAACAATAGGAGAGCTAACTTCGCCTTTAGCGACGGCAGCTAGAAAACCGGCTTTTACATACGCCGCTTCATCAACACCTGGGGGGATACGGTTTTCCAGCAGGTCCAGTAAAATTGCATCTTCACCTGCAGGTGGATTCTTTAGTAATTCAACCAACTGTGCTGTTTGTTCAGCATTCAGTGGCTTGGGAACAACGCCTTGAGCAGCTCGCTCTTCAACGTGTTTACGGTAGGCTTCTAACACGGTGAGTTCCTCTTGTTAGCTTTAAGTTGCTAGTTGCAGCAACAATCCCTGACGGTTTTGTTATTTTTCCCTCTTATGGGGTGCGGGCAGTATATAGAGTTTTGGTTGAAGAGTGAACTTTCAAACAGCCGTTTAAACTCGACTTCCAGCATGAAAAACGTCGTTCTGCCCCTTACATCGAAGACTTTGACAGCAATCCCTCCTCAACGATTGGTTAACCCGGTTCAAAAGTCACCAACATATGTTGGTAACTACACCAATGTCGCGGCTCACCATTCACATCGACCTTAGCCACAGCTATTTGTGTTTGCTCAGTTTTACTCAGTGTTAACCACCATTCGGGATCTCGACGATAACTGCGCCCATTAGCCTTACTGGCGCGACTATAACAAAACGCCTCGGCCAATTTCTTGTAATGATCGGCAACCAGGAGATCTTCACTGGTCAGCCGCTTCGCGACCATCTGATGCTCCACTGGCCGCTTTTTCCACGACGCAAACTGTATCTGCAACTGCTGGACTGTTGATAGCGACGCCGTATCATCACGCGTCAAATAATGGCTAATCACACCCTTCAGCTTCTTCCCTTTCGGCGTGTCTATGATCTGCGTATCGTGTGTGTCAATCAGATAGACCCCGCCCTGACCAATCACCCGAAAAACCGTACTTCTATCCGCAGAATATTCTGGTCCCGCGACCTGCAAGGCGGTGGCTTCATCAACACCGAAACCAAATCGGGTATCAGTATCTACAGCCAACTTCATTAACCGCCCCTGTCGCCCACGCTCAGAGAAGTGAGTATCTAACACCCCCCAAGGAAACAGGCGTAACCCGCCGTTGGCATGATAGGTAAGACTGTCCCCCAGCAACATTTTCTCACCTGCGAATTCATCACCACAGGTTTGCTCCGGTGTACAGCGTGAAGATGGCGCGGAAACGGCAATCGCCCCTCCAGTAAGCCCCTGATAACTGCTGCCGTTACTGATCATAGGCGGTGTTTTTTCGCCCAACTTCCCGCTCATGACGGCGGTGCCTGCACTGGTGCCCCCCACCGTCAACAAGCCACCTTCATACTGCTGACGAATGATCGATAACCACTCGCTGTCACTGCCGTCAGGCTCGACCAAAGCGGCGCGGGTGAGGCTTTGGTCGCCGCCATTAAAGAACACCCCATCCAAACTCTTTAACAAGCGACTGACACGATCAACTTGTTGGCACATCACCCTCTGGCGCTCTATTAAATGTGGATAAATGCGTTCTCGTTCAAAGCTTTTGAGTAGTACTTCGCGGTTATTATCTAGCTCTGAGCAATCGTAAACACCGTCAACAATTGCCGCATGGCGACGGGTAGCTAACATCGCAGCATCAATCGGCACCCATACCGCTTCCGCTCCCGCAGCCGCGAACACTCCAGTGTAGAAATCAACCGCCTCAAATGGATCCCGTGATGACGCCGTAATCACCCCAATCTTAGGGGGAACTAGCTCAGTCTGCGCCTCTTTCTGCATCGCCAATGATTGTTTCGCGACTCTGACTTGGGCGGCCATCTGCACAAATTGCTGATAGATTTCGACCGAAAATGGATTTCTGTTGTAGCTCAGAGCAACGATCTCTTTGCTGCGTTCTCCCCCTCTGAACTGCGCTTCCTCTAACAGGTCTAAACTGCCAAACCACTCTTGATCATTTAGCGATGATAACAACGACTTTCCAACAATTTCACGACCATTAACCTCTATTTCGCTGCTTTTTAATAATTCTAAAAATGCCGTTTTCGGCCAATCTTTTTCTCCATGGACAGCGTAAACCCGCTTCAGCAGCGCCAGCCAATCATCCCGCAATATCGCGCGCTCTGGCTGCCACCAAGGGGCTTGCGACAGACGCGCCAATTTTGCTTGTGACAAACGATACAGCAGGGTGGTTTTACCTGGCACTGTAGCCAGTATCTGCTTGCCCTCTTCAGTGCAATTTTTCAATGCCATAGAGCTGCAAGTTGCCAATCCGCCACCCGCCAGCAGCAAACGATAAGGCACCCGTTGTGGGTCAACAGACGTTGTCCCTTGAGCCAAAAAAGATGAACAGGTCAGCCCACCAAAAAAAACCAGCAACCATAACGACTTCATCGACGATCTCCATTATTTAGCCCTTTTTCAGCATTAACACGCCATTGACACGACCGCAATATTTCTGCTACTGATTAATAACAAGCTCACCGGAGCTTGATGATTGACCCTTGAT
Source organism: Corallincola holothuriorum (assembly GCF_003336225.1). Lineage (NCBI taxonomy): Bacteria > Pseudomonadati > Pseudomonadota > Gammaproteobacteria > Alteromonadales > Psychromonadaceae > Corallincola > Corallincola holothuriorum. The sequence continues at coordinate 144,404 of NZ_QPID01000005.1, read as the reverse complement.
GGAGATATCAGCGACATGCTGAAAAAAGCGATATCACTGTCAAACTACCACTATCAGAATTTTTACCTCAGTGAGTGGTTTGACGAATAGAAACAGCACGTCTTCCTGACTGCGATCCCTTCGCAGCCTCGGGCGTGTTCGGGTAACGCGACGCCTCCAGCCCAAACCATTTAATACATCATCGAACCTGTCTTGCCTTTGGCACTGCTGCGCTTGTTATCCATGCGCCGGGGTCATCGTAAAGCCCAGCCAATAGGGTTGCTCGACAGCGGCGAACAGGGTAATCCCAGGGGTTTCACCATGAAAAAGACCGTTATTTCTGCAGCCATTAGCCTGCTGCTTTCACCTATAGCAATGGCAGAAGAGCCTGCCACCAGCACACTCGATACTGAAGCCGATGTGGAGCGTATTCAGGTCACAGGCTCGCATCTCAAAGGTGTCGACATGGAGGGCGCGCTGCCCGTCATCACCATCAGCGAAGAGGATATCCGCACCTCAGGTGCCGACACTGTGATCGACCTGCTGAAACAGATCCCGCAATTTGGCGGCGGCGCGGGCACCTTCTCCACCGCGTTGTCGGGGGCAAAACAGGGCGATTCTCCCGCCGGTGCCGCGGGAATATCGCTGCGCGGCCTCGGCACCTCATCGACACTAACACTGATTAACGGCCGCCGCGTTTCCGTCAGCTCATTTGCCAATGGCAGCGAATCCTTTGTTGACGTTAACGGTATTCCACTGGCCGCTGTAGAGCGTGTTGAAGTGCTCACCTCGGGCGCATCGGCAATCTACGGTGCCGATGCGGTCGCCGGTGTGGTTAACTTTATTCTGAAGAAAGATTTTGAAGGGCTGGAGTTAAACGCAAGCTACGGTGACTCCGAAGATGACAGCGATGACAGCAAAAAGAACCTGAACCTGACCTATGGTTTGGCCGAAGGTGGCTGGCAGGCGATGGGCAGTGTCGATTACTTTAAACGCAACGCATTGTATGACCGTGACCGCAGCGCGACGGCCGTTGAACCGCGCCCCAGTCAACAGGGGATCTACCCCAGCTATAACGATTTATGGGCGATGGACGTACCGGAAATAGGAGACTTCGTCGAAGCCTCCTGCCCGGAAGGTCAGCAAGGCACAGGTTCATTCGGTGAATACTGTGAACTGAACCGCAACGCCTATACCGTCACGCTGCCAGAGATGGAAACGATCAGTGCCATTGCCACAGTGGACTACAACTTCGACAACGGCGTCCGCTGGTTCAATGAGTTTATGTACAGCCACAAAGACAGCAAAAGCAACAGCGAACCCGCGCCGTTCTCCGGCGATGACGCACCGGTCTCCTATGACTACCCCGATATGCCACAGGAGCTGCGAGATCGCTTTGATAATGCCGGCGTGGACCCCGACTACCCGATCTTCGCTTGGGGCCGCTTCCCTGATGCCCGCACAGTGAAAGTCAAATCTGAAAACTATCGTTTTGTCAGTGGCCTGCAGGGCGAGTTTGCCGACTGGAGTTGGGAAACCTCAGTGCTATGGGGCAAAAACGACAACGAACAGAAAGCCACTGCGGGGATCTACGAGGTAGAAAAATTCAAAGCAGCACTCAGCGGTGAGCTTTGCCCAGATGGCACGACAGGCTGTGATCCCGATGTCGATGGACTGTGGTACAACGTATTTGACGGGCAACAAAATGGCGACCCGGCCATTGCTGATTTGATGCGCGCCAGCGTACCCCGTGACGGTGAATCCGAACTCACCGTGGTTGATGCCAAAGTTAGCGGCGAGCTGTTTGAATTGCCGGCCGGTGATGTGGTGGCCGCTTTTGGTGCCGAGTATCGCAAAGAAAAAGTCGACGATAATCCATCAGAACTGGCTAAAGCCGATCCGGATAACGACAACGAAGTACCGGTATTTGGTTTCGGTTCCACCGAAGCCCATGCCGACCGCTGGGCCTATGCCGTTTACAGCGAATTTGGCGTGCCGGTGACCGAGCAGTTAGACCTGCAACTGGCTGTGCGCTTTGATGAATATGAGTCGTTCGGCAGCGACGTGAGCCCAAAAGTCGGTTTCCGTTACCAACCACTGGATTCATTAGTGCTTCGCGGTTCGTGGGCACAATCGTTCCGCGCTCCGTCATTAGCGCAAGTTGGAGCAGAAACAACCCTCAGCTCGGGGGAACTGCCCTGCTCCGGCGAGTTTCAAGACAACTTCTGTGGTGGTTTTGACCAAGATGACAGCTACTTGAGTGAGATCTATGGCAACGACGATCTGGATGCAGAAACCGCGGATAGCTATGACCTGGGCGTGATCTGGAGTCCCAATGAAGAGTTCACACTCAAAGTCGATTACTGGTACTACAAACATGAAGATCTGGTCGGTACCGACGATGAAGAATTATTCCGTCAAGCACTTCGTGGTGAAGTCCGCGTTGTGCCTGAGGTTCCCACCAACCCTGATGACCCTGATCAGGTACTCGCAGACGGCGAAATCGGCATTATCACTCGCGATGGTACCATTGGTTCACAAATCGAAGAGATCCGCTTGGAACTGGTCAACTTCGGTTACCAAGAAACCGATGGCTTTGACATTATGTCTGACTATCGCCTCAGCACCACAGAATGGGGTGATTTCACCTTTATGCTGGATGCGACTTACCTCAACAGCTTTAAACAGCAGTTAAGCAGCGGCACACCGGAAGAGGAGTTGGCTGGCGGCTGGCGTCACCCCCGTTGGTTAGCCAATGCCCGTGTCCGTTGGAGCTATGAGAAGTTCCTCGGTTCCATTCGCGCCAACTATACCCACAGCTACGACGATGACCATGATAAATCGGGAGTGCCTGAAGGTCGCCAAGTACCATCTTGGACGGTATTTGACCTCTATCTCAGCTACGACATCACGGAGCAGAGTTACGTCAGCTTTAATGTCGATAACCTGCTTGATCGTGAGCCGCCAGTGGCTTATGGCTCGGGCGCCAATGTGGATCTGGTGAATCACGACTCAATGGGACGTTACTATACCGTCGGCTACACGCTAAGATTCTAACCAAACTGGCGTGTTAACCTGTGAGCAATCAGGTTTCCGTGACCGGTGCTGAACAGCTTTGTACCGGTCACGTATTAATGAGGTGTATTAATGTCTGCAGCAAAAGATCTGCCGCCTAGCCGCCGCTTGCCAGCGATGCCTGATGCGTTTGTGATCCTGTTTTTTGTCGCCGTACTCGCACTGCTATTGAACTATCTGTTACCCGCGGGGCAGTTTACAACCGATCAGCAGGTGATCAACGGCAGTGAGCGCACCATGATTGTACCGGGAAGCTACACCCCAGTAGAGGTGCAGCAAACGGCCATGCCGCTGTTCAATGACCAAGGTGAGATCGGCCTGTTAAATGTGCCGTTTGAAGGCTTGGTTGCAGGGAGCAAATGGGGCAGTGCCATCGGCGTGATCGCCTTCATTCTGGTGATCGGCGGCGCCTTTGGCATGATCATGAAAACGGGCGCGATCCATCGTGGCATCATGCTGTTGATCGAGCGGGGAGGCCGCTTCGAACAAGCACTTTTACCTATGCTGTTCCTGCTGTTTTCTCTCGGCGGGGCCATTTTTGGTATGGGTGAGGAAGCGATCGCCTTCTGCATTATCCTGTTGCCGCTGCTGATCCGGCTCGGTTATGACAGCATCACGACCGTGCTGGTGACCTATGTGGCAACCCAGATTGGTTTCGCGGCCAGTTGGATGAACCCTTTTAGTGTCGCCATCGCCCAGGGCATATCAGGCCTCCCAGTGATGTCAGGAGCACCATTCCGTATGGGGGTCTGGTTAGTTTTAACCCTGTTTGGTTTGGTGTTTACCTTGCGTTACGCCCGTAAAATCAAACTGCGCCCCGAGAGCTCGCTGAGTTATCAAAGCGACCGTTGTTTTCTCAATCAAAACGAACAACGGGAAACGGATAGCTTTAACCTCACTGACAAATTGATCCTGCTGGTTTTAGCCCTCGGCATGGTGTGGGTTATTTGGGGCGTGATTAAGCACCAGTACTATATTCCCCAGATCGCCAGTCAGTTTTTCGCCATTGGCCTGTTGGCGGCTTTGATTGCCGTGTTTTCGCCGCAAAACAAATTGACCGCCAACGATGCATCTGCAGGCTTCAAACAAGGCGCAGCTGAATTGCTACCCGCCGCCTTGGTGGTGGGGATGGCAAAAGGGGTGGTGTTACTGCTTGGTGGTGATGACCCTGCCTCCCCATCCATACTCAATTCGCTGCTGTTTTACGCCTCCTCAAGCATTGAAGGAATGGCGGAAAGTGTCGCCGCGGTATTGATGTTAACGCTGCAGTCGGTATTTAATTTCTTTATTGCGTCAGGTTCTGGCCAAGCCGCACTGACCATGCCCCTAATGGCACCACTGTCAGATCTGGTGGGCGTGAGTCGGCAAGTCGCGGTGCTGGCGTTCCAGCTAGGTGATGGTCTCACCAATATAATTATTCCCACGTCTGCATCGCTGGTTGGCTGTCTTGGTGTCGCCCGATTGGACTGGAGTATTTGGTTTAAATTTGTCTGGCGGCTGCAACTGGCGCTGCTCGGACTGGCGGTGCTGGCTATGATCACTGCCGTATTCTTGGATTATCAATAGATGCTAACCCTGATTAAACAAGCTGAACTGTTTACCCCTACCCCACTCGGCACAAAAGACCTGCTAATGGGCGGCGGGAAAATAGTTGCCATCGAAGATGAAATAAAAATCAGCAGTAATCTGGCCGTCAATATTATCGATGGCTCAGGCTTCATTCTCACTCCCGGTTTTGTCGATTCGCTGGTACATATTACGGGCGGCGGCGGTGAAGGCGGTTTTACCACGCGCACCCAAGAGATGGCATTAACCGAAGCGACGACGGCCGGTGTGACAACCATCGTAGGGGCGTTGGGCACCGATGCGATCACGCGCACCTTGCCGAACCTGCTCGCCAAAGTTAACGAGCTCAATCAACTGGGCATATCGGCGTACTGCTATACCGGCTCGTACCAGTTTCCAGTGAAAACACTGTTAACTACGGTACAAGAAGATATCCTGCTGCTGTCCAACGTGATCGGTGTGGGTGAAGTCGCCATTGCCGACCACCGCGCTTCCCATATCACCTGCCAAGAATTAATCAGGCTCGCATCAGAAGCCCGTGTCGGCGGCATGCTCGCAGGCAAGTCAGGTATCGTCAGTATCCATCTGGGAGATGCGCTCGAGGGACTTGAGCTACTGCAACAAGCGGTCAGTCAGTCCAATATCCCCGCCAGCCAATTTTATCCCACCCATATCAATCGCAGTGAACACCTATTCCAGCAGGGGCTCGCGTGGGCTAAGCAGGGGGGCTTTATCGACTTTACCACCAGCACCACGGCTCAGATCCTTGCTGCAGGAGAAGTCTCTGCAGCACAAGCCTTGGCCCGTGCGCTTCAAGCTGATGTTCCACTGCGCCAAATCACCTTCAGCTCAGACGGGAATGCCAGTTTGCCGCTGTTTGACGAAAAAGGCCACTTGGTCGACCTGCAACAGGCACAAGTCTGCAGCCTGCACCGGAGCTTTTGTGAGGCAATCAATGAGCATGGAGTCGCGATCGGTGATGCCTTAAGCTGTGTGACGCAAAACCCTGCGGATATTCTCCACTTGTGGCATAAAGGGCGGATCGCTGTCGATCTCGATGCCGATCTCGTGCTGATGGACAAGCAAAGCTTGCAGATAAGTGACGTTTGGGCACAGGGACAGCGCATGGTCGAGCAGGGCAAAGCTATGGTCACGGGAAACTTTGAGTAAGCAAAAGCTCGGAGCGTGCGATTAGGGGCACTGATTTAGCAAAGGCTATTGCAGAAAATTTCACGACAGATAAGCTTAAGTGTATGTGTTTCGCTAATAGCAACATCTGCCCAAGCCCTGTGCGCCTTCGGCTGTTCATCCCCTTACAGCACTTGTTATCTGCAACCGCAGTTTTGCTCGGGCTGCTGGCTCTCCCCAGCCACAGTGACACGCTTTATCAATGCGCAGACGGTCAATTTAGTGATCGCCCCTGCCACGGCGGAAAAGCTATTGATGTGCCACCCACCAATACAGCACCGGCGGCGAAACCCAGACCCGAATCAAACGTCGAACCGCAAGCCCCCACCAAGGTGAAAAAAGTGGATCACAGCGTGCCAGTGATCTGCCGTGACCTCTCATTAAAACAGCGCCAGCAGATAAAGCAGAGCCTACGTTTTTTAGAGATAGTGCCCTGTATGACGGAGGCACAAGCCAAGCGCATCATTGGTAACAAGCAGCACAGTGAAACCATCTACCCTGCGGGTGGGGATAACGTCACCAAAGAGTGGATCTTTACCCCAGCGACGCCACGTTTTCCCAACCGTATCATTCTGGAAAACGGCTACGTCACGCAAACCCAATAAAATCGTGAAGCAAAGATGAAATTGGTCGCAAGCCAGCTTAAGTTTGACTAGGATCCTATGTGTCTGTGCGAGGGAACTGTACCCTGCGCGCCCAACCTTTCAAGATTGCGAGCCCAAGTATGAAACGAGAATTGGCGATTGAGTTTTCCCGCGTAACCGAAGCAGCAGCCCTGGCTGGCCATAAGTGGCTTGGCCGCGGTGACAAGAACGCTGCAGACGGTGCCGCCGTTGAAGTAATGCGCGCTATGTTGAACAAGGTTGAGATCTCCGGCGAAATCGTTATCGGTGAAGGTGAAATCGATGAAGCCCCTATGCTCTATATCGGCGAAAAAGTAGGTCGCGGTGGCGATAAAGTGGATATCGCAGTAGATCCAATCGAAGGGACCCGCATGACCGCGATGGGCCAGTCAAACGCCATCGCAGTATTGGCCGTCGGCGACAAAGACACCTTCCTCAAAGCGCCTGATATGTACATGGAAAAACTGGTTGTTGGCCCCGCTGCCAAAGGGCATATCGATCTTGAGAAGTCGTTAAGTGAAAACATCCAAGCAGTGGCCAAGGCGGTAGGGAAAGAGATTGCTGATCTAACCGTGATCACCTTAGCCAAGCCGCGCCACGATGAAGTCATTGCAGAGATGCAAAAGATGGGCGTGCGGGTGTTTGCTATTCCGGATGGTGACGTTGCCATGTCTATCCTCACCTGCATGCCCAGCAGTGAAGTGGACATGATGTACTGTATCGGTGGCGCTCCAGAGGGCGTTATCTCGGCAGCAGTGATCCGTGCTTTGGACGGTGATATGCAAGGCCGCCTACTGCCACGCTGCCAAGTGAAAGGCGACAATGAGGAAAATCGGCGACTATCAGCGATAGAGATACAGCGTTGTGAGGAGATGAACATCGAGGTCAATGCCGTGCTGCATCTTGATCAACTGGCTCATAACGACAATGTGATATTTTCTGCCACTGGCGTTACCAAAGGGGATCTGCTTGAAGGGGTGACCCGTCAGGGAAATCTGGCGACGACAGAAACCTTGGTTATTCGCGGTAAGTCACGGACGGTACGTAAGATCCAATCCACGCACTACCTGGATCGTAAAGATCCAGAAATCCGCTCGGTGATCTGCTAGCCCCCTACAGCACAACACTCAGTTTGGTCGGAGCAAGCACAGTTTGCTTCGGCCAGCCAAGCATTTGCGTCAAATTCATTAGTAAAATAACGCGTCGCAACAAGGTGTTCTTCAGGACGGGCTTTCTTTGAAATACTTTCCATTAACGCATGAGAGACGATGACGGCTTCGTGAGTTAAGCCATTGGCATGGCACCACAGGTTAATCTCCTGCGCCAATACTAAACACTCTGGCGTAAACAGCTCCCATTCGCGAATATCCGACACACAGCACCAAGTTTGCCCGCCTAACTGCGCAACCAATTGTTTAAAAGCATCAAAGCTGTGCTGAACGGTCTGCAGATTCAGGGCACCTTTCACCCTAAACCTGAGTAATCTGCCCTGCCGGGTTAAACTAAACTCACCATGCTCGCGCATAAATACCACTCCCTATATAAAGCTTAACTATATGAAGCGTCCATCGAATAAAAAACATACAAAAGCCGCTGTCGCGAACGATAGCGGCCTTGGTTAGACCAGTCAATCAACAATTGACCTTTCTCACTGAAAAATAAAGCTTTTTAACAGCGCTACAACCTGAACTTACCAGATTTTCACACGTTTCTCAGGGGCTATATACATCTGATCAGTTTCAGCAACATTGAACGCTTCATAGTACTGAGGCATGTTCGACACGATACCGATCACCCGATAGTGAGAAGGTGAATGTGGATCAGACTTCAAGCGGCTCAACAACTCTTCTTCGCGATATTTCCGGCGCCAGATCTGTGACCAGCCCATAAAGAAGCGCTGATCGGCAGTTAGCTCATCGATAACCTCAGCATCAGCACCCGCCAGTGACATCTGGTATGCCTTGTAGGCCACCTGCAAACCACTTAAGTCACCGATATTCTCACCCAAGGTCAATTCACCGTTAACAAAATGCCCTGGCAACGGTTCGTATTGGCTGTATTGCGCAACCAATTGCTTACCCAGCTTATCAAACGCAGCACGGTCAGCATCTGTCCACCAGTTAGACAAATTGCCATCACCATCATACTTGCTACCTTGGTCATCAAAGCCATGGCTGATCTCATGCCCAATCACTGCCCCAATCGAGGCGTAGTTCACTGCATCATCGGCATCCATATCGAAAAACGGTGGCTGTAAAATCGCCGCTGGGAACACAATCTCGTTCATCACAGGGTTGTAATAAGCATTAACCGTCTGTGGCGTCATGTGCCATTCGGTATCATCGATCGGCTGACCGAGCTTCGCCAGCATACGCTGGTATTCCCAATTAGCAGCGCGACGGTAGTTCCCCAACAGATCATCGGCTTTCACCTCTAATGTGGCGTAGTCTTTCCACTTTTCTGGATAACCGATTTTTGGTGAAAACTTGGAAAGCTTTTCCAACGCTTTAACTTTGGTCTCTTCCGTCATCCATGCAAGATCTTTAATCGAGACTTCAAACGCACCGAGCAGGTTGGTGATCAGCTGCTCCATCCGCGCTTTCGCCTCAGGCTTAAAGGCTTCGGCAACATAAGCCTTACCTAACAGATCGCCAATCTGTTCATCTGCAGCGATCACAGCCTTCTTCCAACGCGGCTTCTGCTCAGTAACACCTTTCAGTTCTGTACCGTAGAAAGCAAATGCACGATCAGAAACCGACTGTGGCAAGTAATCAGAGTAGGCACTCACCAACTGGTGGCGCATATAAGCTTTCCAGGCAGCCACAGGCGTCTTAGCAAACAGCTCGGCAAAGCCAGTCATATAGCTCGGCTGACGCACAATCACTGAGTCCACATCACCTAAACCAGCGGCTTTTGCGTACGCGGGCCAATCAAAGCCCGGCATGAGTGCCGCTAATTCAGCCAAGTTCATCTTGTTGTAGGTCTTATTCGCGTCACGGCTTTCAACCCGGCTCCACTGTGCACTGGCAATGGCTGTTTCAATGGCTAGCACCGAATCAGCAGCGGCCTCTGGCTGCGCTACCCCACTTTGCGCCTGCAGATCCGCAGCTAACAGGCGTAAGCTTTCCCGCAGCTTGACGAACTTTTCATCTTCATTGAGGTAGTAGTCACGGTCAGGCATGCTGATACCCGCCTGATACAAATACACGGCATACTGATCTGATTGCTTAGCGTCATTATTGACGTAAAAACCAAACGGCCCAGACACACCGTCAACCAACAATTGCCCCATCAACGCAGCGATCTGCTCATGGGTTTTAGCATTTTCAATGGCATCAAACTGCGCCTGCAATGCTGCCATACCCACATTTTCAACCCGCTCACTGTCCATGTAAGCTTTCCAGAAATCAGCGAGCTTTTGCACATCAGAGCCCGGCGTTGAAGACTGCAGCGCAGCGTCTTCCATGATGGTTTTCAACATGGTTTCGCTTTTCTCAAATAGCTCGGTGAATGAGCCATAGTTAGAGCGATCTGCAGGGATCTCGGTGCGCGCTAACCAGCTACCGTTAACAGACAGGAAAAAGTCATCCTGATGACGGATATGTTCGTCAAAATTGCCTTTATCGATACCGGAAGTCAGCACTTTTGGCGCAACAGGCTTCACTTCGGTCGTGGTGGTTACAGGCGCTTCGCTCGTCGCAGCAGCTGCTGGTGCAGCCGCTTTATCTTCTGGGGCATCTTGGCAGGCTGTTAAGCCAAGGCCAAACGCCACGGCTAATGCGGTGGTTGTCAGACGGTTCATCTATTTATCCTCTGGAGTGTACTGGCACGTGGTCGTGCTCTGTTATCAAAACGTTAAACGCATCGATATTACCCAGCTAAGACAAAACTGACCAGTCAGCAGGTAGAAAGTTGCGGGTTCTGAAACCTCTGGTTACAAAACAGCGACTAAAGGCAAGCCTTAGCGGGAGCCAACAGCAAAGAAACCAAATATTGCCTAGTTTTTGCAGCAAGCACTGTGGGCGTACGACCGCCATGGATGGCGGGAATGTCGAAAATGCATGGAGCATTTTTCGACCGTTCGTCCTGAACATAAAAAGCCCCGCATTGGCGGGGCTTCGTAATGATAAAATCAGCTTACCGACGCATTATTTGCGCTTCTTTGCCTTTGGGTTTGGCAAATCGGTGATTGAGCCTTCGAAGATCTCTGCCGCCAAGCCAACCGATTCGTGCAAAGTTGGGTGAGCGTGAACCGTCAACGCGATATCTTCTGCGTCACAGCCCATCTCAATTGCTAAACAGATCTCGCCAAGCAACTCACCACCATTGGTACCCACGATAGCGCCACCGAGAATACGACCGCTGTCTTTATCAAAGATCAGCTTTGTCATACCGGTATCGGCGTCAGAAGCGATAGCACGGCCGCTGGCCGCCCATGGGAATACTGATGTTTCGTAGTTAATGCCCTGCTCTTTTGCTTCTTTCTCGGTCAGACCCGCCCATGCGACTTCTGGATGGGTATAAGCAATTGATGGGATCACCTTAGGTTCGAAGTAATGCTTCTTACCACCAATCACTTCGGCAGCGACATGGCCTTCATGCACACCTTTGTGAGCCAACATTGGCTGGCCGACGATATCGCCGATAGCGTGGATATGAGGCACGTTAGTGCGCATCTGGGTATCTGTGGTAATAAAGCCACGCTCATCAACATTGATACCAGCTTTCTCAGCATCCAGCAGCTTACCGTTTGGCACACGACCCACGGCCACCAGCACTGCGTCATAGCGAATGGCTGCATTTGGCGCATTCTTGCCTTCAAAAGAGACATAAACACCGTCTTCTTTGGCTTCAACCGCTGTCACTTTGGTTTCCAGCATCAAAGTAAACTTGTCTTTGATTTCGCGGGTGTAGACTTTCACGACATCTTTATCGGCTGCTGGGATCAACTGGTCCATAAACTCGACCACTTCGATCTTCGAGCCTAAAGAGTGATAAACGGTACCCATCTCCAGGCCGATAATACCGCCACCCAAAATCAACATCTTCTCTGGCACAGTTTCCAGTTTCAGCGCATCAGTTGAATCCCAAACACGAGGGTCATCATGGGGAATAAATGGCAACGTCACCGGACGTGAACCTGCTGCAATAATAGCGTTATCGAAGTTAACGGTGGTAACACCGTCTGGACCTTCTACTGCCAGGGTATTGGCACCGGTGAATTTACCGTAGCCATTGACCACCTTCACTTTACGCATCTTGGCCATACCTGCCAGGCCGCCAGTCAGCTTAGTAATAACTTTGTCTTTCCAGATACGGATCTTGTCGATATCTGTGGTGGGTTCGTTGAATACCACACCGTGGGCGCCAAGATGTTTCGCATCTTCGATCACCTGCGCCACGTGCAACAAGGCTTTTGATGGGATACAGCCAACGTTCAAGCAAACGCCGCCTAAGGTATCAAAACGTTCAATCAGAACCGTTTCCAAGCCCATATCTGCTGCACGAAACGCTGCTGAGTAGCCAGCAGGGCCGGCACCGAGTACCACTACCTGTGTTTTGATCTCGTTGCTCATTATGTCCTCTTTAATCCTGTGTGTTCTTTAGCCGGAACATTTGCACTTGTTTCAACAAGTGTCTGCTATATCTTTTGTCCGGTCAGTCTACCTGCCTTACGGCAAGACGAAAACAAGTGATACGAAAAGGGGCGTTACCTTAGTGGCACGCCCCTTTGTCAGCCTATGATTACAGCACTAACCTGCGGATGTCAGATAAGACACCGCTGAGTGTTGTAATAAAGCGTGCTCCGTCAGCACCATCAATCACCCGGTGGTCATACGACAATGCTAATGGCAATGTCAGTTGTGGGACGAACTCTTTGCCGTTCCACTTTGGCTTCATCTCAGAACGAGATACGCCAAGAATAGCCACTTCTGGTGCATTGACAATTGGCGTGAACTGCGTGCCACCGATACCACCAAGGCTAGAGATAGTAAAACATCCACCCTGCATATCTTTGGCCGTCAGCTTGCCTTCGCGCGCCTTGGCGCTGACTTCAAGCAGCTCTTTCGACAGCTCAAACACGCCTTTTTTGTTTACGTCGCGGAACACTGGAACCACCAGGCCGTTAGGCGTATCCACTGCCACACCGATATGAATATATTTCTTCATCACCAGTGACTCGCCATCTTCCGACAGTGAGCTGCAGAATTTAGGATGCGCTTCTAATGCCTTCGCAGCGGCTTTCATGATGAATACCAGCGGCGTGATCTTGAAGCCCAACTTCTGCTTCTCTGCGATCACATTCTGCTCTTTACGGAACGCTTCTACAGAGCTGATATCCGCTTCATCAAACTGGGTAACATGAGGAATACTCACCCAGTTGCGATGCAGTGCCGGGCCAGAAATTTTCTGGATCCGAGACAGTGCAACCTCTTCAATCTCACCAAACTTGGAGAAATCTACTTTTGGTTGTGCTGCAACGGCCAGTCCAGATCCTGTCACTGCGCCCGAGGTTTTAGGACGAGACAGTTCAAACTTCACAAACGCCTGAATATCTTCTTTCAAGATCCGGCCTTTGCGGCCCGAGCCCTTCACCTTACTCAGGTCAACACCGAACTCGCGAGCAATACGGCGCACCGAAGGCGTCGCATGTGCCGCACCTTTACCCTGCGTCTTCGCCGCATGGGGATGATGTGGCACAGGATCAGCTTTCGCAGCAGGCGCTGGCGTAGCTGCCGGAGCAGGTGCAGGTGCAGATGCCGGTGCTGCAGCGGGTGCTGGGGCAGCAGCTGATGCTACCGTCTCAATCAAAGCAATGAGCGTACCTTGCGACACCTTATCGCCGGCAGCAATCTTGATCTCTTTCACCACACCAGCAAACGGTGCAGGCACATCCATCGCCGCTTTGTCGCCTTCGATAGTCAACAGACCTTGATCGGCTTCAACGGTGTCTCCTACCGCAATCAATACGTCGGTGACATCGGCGCTATCAGCACCGATATCCGGCACGGTGACTTCTTTTACTTCTGCCGCAGCAGCAGGTGCAGGAGCAGCAACCGGCGCAGCCGCAGCGACTGGCGCCTCGGCAGCGGGGGCCGCACCCGATTCAACCAGCAGGATCAAAGTGCCTTCCGACACTTTGTCACCCACGGCAATCTTGATCTCTTTTACCACACCAGCAAACGGCGCAGGTACATCCATCGCCGCTTTATCGCCTTCAATGGTAATTAAGCCTTGATCCGCTTCAATGCTGTCGCCTACGGCAACTAACAGATCGGTAACATCGGCGCTGTCTGCGCCAATATCAGGCACGGTCACTTCCTGCACCGCACCACCGCCAGCAGGCGCGGGTGCCGCAACGGGGGCAGGAGCAGGTGCTGCTACTGGTGCAGGAGCCGCCGCGGGCGCTGCCGCAGCCGGTGCTTCTGCCACTGGCGCATCGGCACCTACAGCTTCCACTATCAAAATCAAAGTGCCTTCAGACACTTTGTCGTCCACAGCGATCTTTATCTCTTTCACCACACCGGCAAACGGTGCAGGTACATCCATCGCGGCCTTATCGCCTTCAATGGAGATCAAACCCTGTTCAGGTTCGATAGTGTCACCCACAGCCACCAGGATCTCGGTGACGTCGGCGGAATCGGCACCAATATCCGGTACCAGAATCTCTTTGATGTCGGCCATCAGTCTCTATCCTCTATCAAGCGAACAGTGGGTTAACTTTGTCAGCATTGATCTCGAACTTGGCAATTGCTTCCGCAACCACTTTCTTGTCCAGATCACCTTTTTGCGCCAACTCAGTTAAAGCAGCCAATACCACATAGCGATGGTCGACTTCGAAGTGTGCACGCAAGTTTTCACGGCTGTCAGAGCGACCGAAACCATCGGTACCTAACACACGGTATGATGCCGGAATGAAGTTACGCAGTTGATCCGCATGCACCTTCATGTAGTCAGTCGCAACAACCACTGGCACGTCAGCTTCAAGTGTCTTAGTGACGTATGCCACTTTCTGCTCTGCTTCCGGGTGCAACAGGTTGTAACGGTCAACATCCAGACCATCACGGGCCAACTCGTTGAATGAAGTCACAGAGTAAACATCAGAATCGACACCGTACTCTTCAGCCAACACTTTTGCTGCTTTTTGTACTTCCAGCAAAATCGTACCGGCACCGAGTAGCTGTACCTTAGTCTTACCTTTGCCAGCCACAGCATCCAACTTGTAGATACCCTTGATGATGCCCTCTTCCGCACCTTCTGGCATCGCAGGATGAACGTAGTTTTCGTTCATGGTGGTGATGTAATAGAACACATCTTCCTGCTTCTGGCCGTACATACGTTCCATACCGTTTTGTACGATCACAGCGATTTCGTAACCGAATGTCGGGTCGTAGCTGATACAGTTTGGAATGGTGTTTGCCATGATATGACTGTGACCATCTTCGTGCTGCAGACCTTCACCGTTCAATGTAGTACGACCTGCTGTGCCACCGATCAGGAAACCACGAGCACGGGCGTCACCTGCCAACCAAGCCAAGTCACCAATACGCTGGAAACCAAACATGGAGTAGTAGATATAGAACGGGATCATCGGTGTATCATTTACCGAGTAGCTAGTTGCAGCAGCCACCCATGAAGACATCGCACCGCCTTCGTTGATCCCTTCCTGCAATACCGCACCGGTTTTGTCTTCGCGGTAGTAAGCCACCTGATCTGCATCTTGTGGTACATATTTCTGACCACCATGGGCATAGATACCCACTTGACGGAACAAGCCTTCCATACCAAAGGTACGTGCTTCATCAGGAATGATTGGCACGACGCGCTTACCGATATTTTTATCTTTCAGCACTGCAGTCAACAAACGGCCTAACGCCATGGTTGAGCTGATTTCACGACCATTAGAGCCTTTTAGTAAGGCATCAAAACTTTTCAGTCCCGGGATATCCAGCTCTTCAGAGAACTTCACCCGGCGGCGTGGCAGATAACCGCTAAGAGATTCACGGCGCTGACGCAGGTACTGCATTTCAGGGCTGTCTTCTGCTGGACGGAAGTACGGGATATTTTCAATCTCGTTATCATCTACCGGAATGTTGAAACGATCACGGAAATGCTTGATCGCGTCAATGTTCATCTTTTTCACGTTGTGCGCAATATTGCGACCTTCACCGGCATCACCCAAACCATAACCTTTTACGGTTTTCGCCAGGATCACAGTCGGACGACCAACGGTCTTCACGGCACGGTCGTATGCAGCATATACTTTTGAAGGATCGTGACCACCACGGTTCAAGCGCCAGATATCTTCATCAGACATATTGGCCACCATCTCGGCAGTTTCAGGGTACTTACCGAAGAACTTCTCGCGCGTGTAAGCGCCTCCTTTGGCTTTACAGTTCTGATACTCACCGTCAACGGTCTCTTCCATCAACTGCAATAACTTACCTGAGGTATCACGGGCCAGCAGCGCATCCCAGTAACGACCCCAAACAACTTTGATCACTTCCCAGCCAGCACCACGGAAAGAGCCTTCCAGCTCCTGGATGATTTTGCCGTTACCACGTACAGGGCCATCGAGACGCTGCAGGTTACAGTTCACAACGAAGATCAGGTTATCTAAGCCTTCACGTGCAGCCAGACCAATGGCGCCCAATGATTCTGGCTCATCGATTTCGCCGTCGCCCAGGAATGCCCACACCTTTTGACGTGAGGTATCCATGATGCCACGGTCATTCAAATATTTAAGGAAGCGCGCTTGGTAGATAGCCGTCAACGGGCCTAAACCCATCGATACAGTCGGGAACTGCCAATAGTCAGGCATTAACTTAGGATGCGGATATGAGCTGAGGCCCTTACCTTCAACTTCCTGACGGAAGTTATCCATCTGCTCTTCAGTCAAACGACCTTCAAGAAAAGAGCGAGAGTAGATACCCGGAGAGATATGTCCCTGGAAATAGATAAGATCGCCACCATCAATATCATTTGGCGCACGCCAGAAGTGGTTGAAACCCACATCATACAAAGTGGCAGAAGAAGCGAAGCTGGAGATATGTCCACCCAGGTCCAAATCTTTCTTTGAAGCACGCTGTACCATCGCCAACGCATTCCAACGGATGTAACCACGGAGCTTCTGCTCCATCGCCATGTCACCAGGCATTTGTGGCTCTTGTCCAGGAGGAATGGTATTCAGATACGCTGTCGTAGCGTCATACGGTAAGTGAGCGCCGTTACGACGGGCCTTGTCAATCAGCTTCTCCAACAGGTAGTGAGCACGTTCAGTGCCCTCTGCCTCAAGAACGGCTTCCATAGCTTCAAGCCATTCTTGCGTTTCCTGTGGATCCACGTCGTGATTGATAATGTCAGACATGGCGGGTTCCTTATCTTCTAGGTTCAATCGTTAGTGATTAAATCGGTTCATATACGATAGTTCAGAAATACCGCGATAACGGCAAAATAGCCCTATCACTCAGTATTACTTTCACTTTCATCCTGCTGCTGCATTCGCCGCAACGAACGCTGCTGACGGTTACTTTCTTGCCCCAGCAACAGCAGTGTCTCTTCGATATACGCCAGATGACTTAATGTCGCCTGGCGGGCTTGCTCTGGCTGCCGCTGGACAATCGCTGCCAACACCAACCGCCTGTGTTCTGCCAGTGTCGAGGCCACGCCTGACTTCCGGTATAACACGTGTAAATTTTGTTCCACATTACCCAGTAGCAGTGGCCGCATCGCTAACACCAACTGCAAAATAACGACATTGTGTGACGCTTCAGCGATACGCTCATAAAATGCAATCACGGCTTGCGCTTCAGCCTGGGCGTCGCCCTGCTCATGTGCTTGATTAATTGCAGCAGAACAACTTTCCAGCTGCGCAAAATCAGCCTCGGTACCACGAACCGCCGCGTAGTATGCTGAAATGCCTTCCATCGCTAAGCGGAATTCAAGCAGATCAAATTGCGCTTCCGGATTCTTTGCCAACAATTCAAACAATGGCTCGCTGACAGAGTCTCTAAGTTTTTCAGCGACAAAGGTTCCCCCCCCTTGTCGACGAACCAGCAAACCACGCGCCTCTAATTTTTGGATAGCTTCACGCAGCGATGGTCTTGAGACTTCAAACTGAGCGGCCAGTTCTCGCTCAGGCAACAATTTCTGTCCAGGCTTCATGGAGCCTTCAAGGATCATCTGCTCTAGCTGCTCAACAATCACATCAGCGATTCGAGGCTGTTTGATTTTTTGAAACGTCATCTAAGCAGGGTTCTCACTGACTAATTAGGTACTGGCACAACCGATTTATCAAAATATCTTTGCGCCAAGTCAATTGGTCTTACCAATTGACACAATTGGTAGCAGAAACTAACAGAAGAAAAGGTGGGAGTCCATACCGCTAAAGGGCAAAAAAAAGATTGAGCTGGCTCAATCTTTGGTTAGAAAAGAAAAAAGCCGCTGTCTATGCGGCTTCTTTACGATCTAAGTAATTGGTCTGACCAATTATTGAAGTGAATTTAGCTTATCACGATAACCAACCATAAAGCGTCAACACTGAAATCATTGCTAGCATCATCACAATATTTCGCTTCACAAGCGATACCATGTGGGTGGCCTCAGCAACGCAAACAGCGGATGACGCGTCCATATCTCGCGTACTATCGCCGACTTTATAGACAAACTCTCGGGCTGATAATTTCATATCCAACAGGTGTTCTAACCAGATCGGAAACGCCCGATTAAAATGTCCAACCAGCGCCATACCTAATGTGACAACTCTTACAGGTAACCAATCCATCCAATGCATGAGATGAGCAATAGAGCGCTGCGCATCTGATGGCGCGACCACGGTCTCGAGTTCAACCACTTCCTCGCCCGCATTATCGTCAACAGGCACATCAGCCAGCTCCGCATCACCGCTATGCTCGTTGTCGCTCTGCGCTAAATAGTAACGACAACCACAGTAGAATACGGCACCAGCGGGGCCTAGCAACACCACCCAGCAGATCAGCGCGCCATAGTAGCGATAGTTAATCCAAGCCAAGCGTTGACCCAATGATGCGGGTAAACTGCGATGGTCTTGCTCATTGACGGTGTGTTCAATGACTTTCGCAAACTCAAAACAGGCCTGTTCGTCGCCTCGGCAACTCGCCTTCAAGTAACTTTTATACTGTCGACGGTAAAAGCCACAGCCAAAACAAACCAGCAAAACCACCATCCAGCTCATCAACGTTACCAAGCCAAACAGCATCCCTTCCACCAAGCGCAGCCACACCAGTACAGCAAAGGCAGGCAGAGCAATAACCACCAGCGTGCCAGCAAAACTATCTTTCAGTTTTGCCAACGCCGAGAGTTGGCCAATGCGATCCATATAATGTTGCATATACCAATGGAACTGCCATTGCGGCCCCAAATGCAGTACACGCTCTAAAAATATTGCTAACAGCAAGCAGAACAACACCATGCTGCTCAATCCTTATCAGTTAATCATCCAGTAAAGAGAAGAAGTAGTCCCAGTCGAAAGCTTGCCCCGGATCCGTTTTTCTGCCCGGCGCGATATCACTATGACCCACAATTCTTTCCCGCGTGATCATAGGATAGCGCGCCATGATCTCCTGTGTCAGCATAACTAGCGCACGATATTGAGATTTTTCATAAGCAACCGTGTCGGTTCCCTCCAATTCAATACCGATGGAAAAATCATTACAACGCTCGCGACCGGCAAATGATGACACACCAGCATGCCAGGCGCGTTTATCAAACGGCACATAGTGCACAGCTTCGCCGTCACGACGGATCAAGCAATGGGCAGAAACTCGCAGGCCTGCAATATGTTGAAAGAAGGGATCCGCTTGCGGGTCTAAACGCCCCATAAACAGATCATCGATATAGGCCCCACCAAACTGACCTGGCGGCAGACTAATGTTATGGATCACCAACAAGGATATGTTCTCTCCTGCTGGACGCTCATCATGGTGCGGGCTGATCTTTGGCAAACTCGATGACTCCCCTGTCGTATGCAATGTTCCTCGTTAGCAATCTCTGATTAAAAGCATCTACACAGAAACAAACTATTTGAGCAGTGCCCCATATAAGAGAAGACTGTAACGCCCTATATCTGACCTAGACAGTGTAATAGAGCAAAACATGTTTCTCTCCTTAAATAGATGAAACTAGGCTGTCAGTCCCTCATGTGATTTAACTGAGAAATAGAGCACAGCAGTCTGCTCAGCCATTAATCCATCACCCGGCAGCAAACAATAACCACTCATGTAAAGCAGAAACCGCTACTTTACAGGCAACAAATACGTGGAATTTCCATCATTCCCTTCAATAACCGTTGCTAATGCCATTAGAATACACCGCAAATCAGATACCGTTTCCAGTGCTATTATTAACACCACACATCAATCATTACTAACCGATTGATTCTGTTCATATAGCCGACTAAGCATACAAGAGAAGCCATTGAAGACGCCACACTCCCTGCCAGCAAATAAGATCCCAGCCCATATCATCACAGATAACGTACGCATGGCGTTAAACGAAGATCTCGGTGGCTCTTTAGCGCTGCATACTGCAGCAGAAAACAACTATTCCGCAGATAACGACATCACCGCACAACTTATTCCAGCAGAAAACATGGCCGAGGCACGGGTGATCAGCCGTGAGCGAGCCGTGTTTTGCGGTCAACCTTTTGTTGAGGAGGTGTTTGCCCAATTAACGGCAAATCTGGCGGAACAGGTTGAAATTAGATGGTTAGTTAAAGATGGCGAACGCGTCGAGGCCAACCAACCCCTGTTTATGCTCAGAGGCTCTGCTCGGCTATTGCTCACAGGTGAACGCGCAGCACTTAATTTCGTGCAGATGTTGTCGGCAACCGCCACCGCCGTTCGCGCTTACATCGATAAGTTGCAAGGTTTAGAGAAGCCGCTGGCACTGCTTGATACCCGTAAAACTATTCCCGGCCTAAGGGCTGCACAGAAGTACGCCATCGCCTGTGGTGGTGGCCACAACCACCGCGCCGGTTTGCACGACGCTTATCTGATCAAAGAGAACCATATCGCCGCGTGCGGTGGCATTGCTCAGGCCGTCGACAAAGCCAAACAACTCAATCCAGAGAAGCCGATAGAGATTGAAGTCGAAACTATGGATGAACTTAACCAATCCATCGATGCTGGCGCCGACATCATTATGCTGGACAACTTTGATCTACCCACTATGCGTAAGGCCGTAGAGCTGACGGCGGGTCGCTGCTTGTTAGAAGCATCAGGTAATGTAAATCTGGACACGGTGAGATCGATCGCAGAAACCGGCGTTGACCGTATATCTGTTGGGGCAATCACCAAACATGTGCGCGCGATCGACCTTTCTATGCGCTTCCTTTGATAGATTCCGCGCCATAGCATTGTGCTATGACGTGGTTTTTGATCACAAAGTTAACAATTGTTATCAAAATGTTATTGATTGCAGCTAAAACTTTGATCAAAACTACAGTTCTCGCTGAACGAGGCAACTACAATCTGCCCCGTAACAGCAAGATTTAGCAAAACCCTGAGGGAGACATCCAAATGAAAGCAGTACAAAAAGGTTTTACATTGATTGAATTGATGATCGTTGTAGCGATCATCGGTATTTTGGCAGCAATCGCGTTGCCTGCGTATCAAGACTACACTCAGAGCACTCGCGGCTCAGAATTAGTTATTGCTACTGCACCTTTCACTAAAGGTATTAATACTTGTTTCCAAGTAGGTACATGTAACAACGCCGGTGCATTACTCGTACCAGCAAGTGCTGACCGCACAGGCACCGCAGTACCAATTGATGTTCCTTCAAGTGGTAATGGTCAGATTGATACCATTTCAATATCTACTGCCGGCGTAATAACGGTTGTTCCTGATGCGACAAATGGTTTCGTTGCTGGTGACACGTTTATTCTTACCCCGACAGTTGCCAATGGCAGCCTGACCTGGGTGAAATCAGGTGGCTGTTACACCAAAAATTGGTGTAAATAAGTTAAGCCAAACTCAGTGCGTAACTTACGCACTGAACAAAAAAAGGAGGCATAGCCTCCTTTTTTTGTTACCTAATTCCTACTTTTATTATCCATCCCAACAATCTTCCATGTAAAATGGTAGGTTAAATCTAATATTCGAAATGAAAACCGCTTTCATGTCTTTTAATGCAAATAATGCTCTAGCCGCCCTACTTGTCAGAAAAAACCTGCTGGATGAATCTTTAGCAAAGCAACAGGCGGTATTAGCAGCCGAAAGTAAGCTGTCTTTTATTCACTACCTTTATGAAAAAGGAAACCTTGACAGCAAGCAAGTACAAGAGGTGCTATCAGAAAGCTACGGTATTCCGACTTGTGACTTAAGCGACTATGACTACAAGACGCTTCCTGACGAATACGTTAATGAAAAACTCATAGCACAGCATCATGTTGTCCCATACGAAGTTCGTGGAAACCGACTATTTATCGCTCTTGCTGATCCCACAAACTTAGCCGCATTAGAAGATTTTCAATTTAGCACAGGCATAAGAACTGAAGCTCTCCTTGCAGACGTAGCTCAACTTGCACCAATTGTAGAGACTATCTTAGAAGGCGATGTTGCAAATCTCGACCTAGATAGCATGGAAGAGGGCGAACTCGATGGCATGGAAGTTGCGGAAACAGAGCGAAAAGACGATGGCCTTGTTGGCGAAGAAAAAGATGACGCTCCTATTGTTGTTTATATCAATAAGCTATTAATGGATGCGATCCGCAAAGGCGCATCAGATCTGCACTTTGAGCCCTATGAGAAATCCTACAGAGTGCGCTTTCGTATTGACGGAATTTTGCATGAGATTTCGTCGCCGCCCGTCTCACTCTCCGGCCGCTTGTCAGCGCGCTTAAAGGTGATGTCGAAACTGGATATCGCTGAACGCCGTGTACCACAAGATGGGCGTATTAAGCTTCGCTTATCTCGTAATAAGTCGATCGATTTCCGCGTATCCACACTGCCAACGATTTGGGGCGAGAAGGTCGTATTACGTATTCTCGATAGTTCCAGTGCCATGCTGGGTATTGACGTTCTGGGTTATGAGCAAGATCAGAAAGATATGTACATGGCGGCACTGGGCCAGCCGCAAGGCATGATCCTTGTAACAGGCCCAACAGGTTCGGGTAAGACCGTATCTTTGTATACTGGCTTGAATATTCTTAATACGCCAGAGCGCAATATTGCCACCGCAGAAGATCCGGTTGAAATCAACCTGACTGGTGTTAACCAGGTTCACATGAACCCGAAAGCAGGATTGACGTTTTCCAGTGCCTTGCGGTCATTCCTCCGACAAGATCCAGATATTGTAATGGTTGGTGAGATCCGAGACTTAGAAACCGCAGAGATAGCAATTAAAGCGGCACAAACCGGCCACTTAGTACTATCAACACTGCACACGAACTCTGCACCAGAGACCCTTACCCGCCTCCTGAATATGGGTGTTCCCTCATTTAATGTCGCCAGCTCGGTCACCTTAATTATTGCACAGCGTTTGGGGCGTAAGCTTTGCGGTGAGTGTAAGGCCCCCGAAGTGATAACCTCCAAAGCACTGAAGGAACTCGGCTTTAACGACGAGCAAATTTCCCAGAACTTCACAGTTTACAAGCCTGTGGGTTGCGACAAATGCACCGGCGGGTATAAAGGACGAGTAGGTGTTTACGAAGTGATGAAGATCAGTGATGCCATTGCCAAAATCATTATGGAAGAAGGCAACTCACTCGATATCGCCAAACAAGCTGAACTAGAAGGCGTAGACAATCTACGTAAGTCTGCACTTAAAAAAGTGATGGCAGGGTTACTCAGCCTATCTGAAGTAGAGCGGATAACCTCCTTCTAACCGAACCATACGAAGTTAATTATATAGCCAGTGGATATATAAGAGAGAATTAGTTATGGCTGTTGCTACGGCAAATAAAACAAAGAAGAAGAAAAGCTCAATCTCCGACTTATACGTCTGGCAAGGCGTAAATAAGAAAGGCGATAAAGTCTCTGGCGAACTACGTGGTGCCAGCCCGACTGATGTTAAAGTTCAATTACGTAGCCAAGGAGTAACTCCATCAAAGGTTAAAAAGAAGCAAAAGTCTCTATTTGGTGCAAGTGGAGGCTCTGTTGGTGCAGCAGATATAGCTATTATTACCCGCCAAATAGCAACAATGCTCTCGGCAGGCGTTCCACTTGTTCAATCTATTGAGATGATAGCCAAAGGCCATGAAAAAGAGGCGATGCAGAATTTGTTAAACGGCATTCTCGTAGAACTACAGGCTGGTCGCCCGTTTTCTGAATGCCTGAAACAACATCCTAAATATTTTGACGACCTCTACGTGGATCTTGTTGATGCCGGTGAACAGTCAGGTGCTCTGGATACAATTTACGATCGTATCGCTACCTATAAAGAAAAAGCTGAAGCACTGAAATCAAAAATAAAGAAAGCGATGTTTTATCCAGCCGCGGTGCTTGCTGTCGCCTTTATCGTAACAAGCATTCTTTTAATCTTTGTTGTACCACAGTTTCAAGAGATTTTTGAGGGTTTTGGTGCTGAACTACCAGCCTTTACAATGATGGTAATCCACATATCGGATTTCATGCAGTCCTATTGGTATGTTATTTTAGCTGCGCTGATTCTAGGCGGCTACGCATTTAAACAAGCCCATGCTAAATATCCCAGCGTACGCGACAAAACAGATGAAATCATAGTCAAACTTCCCATCATAGGATCAATTCTACACAAAGCAGCTATTGCACGCTTTGCCCGCACTCTATCGACTACATTTGCAGCAGGCGTTCCACTAATCAGTGCATTGGAATCTGCCGCTGGCGCTTCAGGAAACGCAGTCTATCGTCGCGCAATCATGTCAATCCAAAGGGAAGTGCAAACCGGCATGCAGATGAACGTGGCGATGCGCATGACAGGTATTTTCCCTGACATGGTCACTCAGATGGTGATGATCGGTGAAGAGTCTGGAGCGCTGGATGGCATGCTTGCCAAAATCGCCAACATCTATGAAATGGAAGTTGATGACGCCGTTGATGGTTTAACTGCGCTATTAGAACCTCTTATCATGGTTGTGCTAGGAACCTTAGTAGGTGGACTAATTATTGCCATGTACCTGCCTATCTTTAACATGGGTAAGATCATCAACTAAATTATGACTTCAGAATTTAGCATGTTGTTTGATATTTACCCAGCAGCCTACTGGCTGCTGGTTACTGTTTTGGGTCTGCTCATCGGCAGTTTCCTCAATGTTGTTATCCACCGTATGCCGCTGCTGATGGAGCGACAGTGGCGTCGTGATATCCGTGAAAGCTATCCGGAAGCGACATTGCCGGATACCGATATCGACAAATTGCCAACCCCTTATAATCTAGTCGTGCCTCGTTCTGCTTGTCCGCACTGTGGTCATCAAATCACAGCGCTAGAGAATATTCCTGTCGTTAGCTGGTTGTTGCTGTTAAGAGGCAAGTGCAGCCAATGTAAAGCGGCTATTTCCAAACGTTACCCTGCCATAGAGCTACTCACTGGCGTATTAAGCGGCTATGTCGCCTGGCAGTTTAGTTTTACTGCCGAAGGGATCGGTGCGCTGCTGTTCTTATGGTTGCTGCTACCGATGATTTTTATCGACATCGATAAAATGCTTCTGCCGGACCAATTGACCTATCCACTGTTATGGTTAGGTTTACTGTTTAACCTGGATGGCACCTTTGTCTCTCTAAACGATGCAGTGATTGGTGCAGTTGCCGGTTACTTGGCATTGTGGAGCGTCTATTGGGGCTTTAAGCTGCTGACAGGCAAAGAGGGGATGGGTTATGGTGATTTCAAACTACTGGCTGGACTCGGCGCTTGGTTAGGTTGGCAACAACTGCCGCTAATTATATTACTGTCCGCTGGTGTTGGTGCCGTTTTGGGTATCACTATGATCATGGTGCAAGGCCGAGACAAAGCGCAGCCAATGCCGTTTGGCCCTTACTTAGCTATCGCTGGCTTTATCGCTCTACTCTGGGGCGAACAGATCACCCAGTGGTACCTGATGAGACTCTAATCAGAGCATGTTCGTCGTCGGCTTAACAGGCGGTATCGGCAGCGGTAAAAGTACCGTTGCCGCTGAATTTCAAAGACAGGGTATCGATGTTGTCGATGCTGATCTCGTCGCCAGAGATGTTGTTGCCCCCAACAGCCAGGCACTGCAACAGATCCAATATTATTTCGGTGATAGTGTCATCCTTACGGATGGCAGTTTAGATCGTGCGGCACTGCGCGCTGCTGTTTTTAACAATGAACAACAGCGCCGGTGGCTAAACCAGTTACTCCACCCATTGATAAGCCAAGAGATGCAAGTCCAGTTAAAGGCTGCTTCATCACCTTATGTGCTTTGGGTTGTGCCACTATTGGTCGAAAACAAGCTATACCAACAAGCAGACCGAGTGCTGGTCATTGATCTCCCCGTCGAACAACAAAAGCTTCGCGCCGCTTCTCGTGATCGGCAATCTATAGCGCAAATAGAGCAGGTGCTCGCTTCCCAGGCATCACGGCAACAACGTCTTGCTGTTGCTGATGACGTAATCGATAACAGCCGCCCGCTTTCTGAGGTAAAGAGCGATGTTTCCACGCTACACCAACGCTACTTGAAGCTTAGCCAACACTAAATAGTCACAAGACGATTAAAAAATACGTTGTGACGCGCTATCATTATCCCATAACCCTTATCTGTAGGACGCAGCCTTGCTGTTTGAATACCCCCTCAACGAAAAGATCCGCAGCCAACTCAGAGTGGAATATCTGACCCATCAGATGCGAGACGCTGGTGCCGAGACCAGTAGCGCCTGCCTGGGATTCTTTCGCGCCGTATTTGAACTGCTCGAACTACTGGAACGCGGCGACTTACGGCAAGAGCTAATTAAAGATCTGGAGAAACAACAGAACGGCCTCGAACGATGGGAAGGTACCCCGGGCGTAGATCAGCATGCCTTGCAACAGTTAAAAGGTGAACTACAACAGCTGATCACAGGTTTACGCGCCGAGCCACGATTAGGTCAGTCACTGCGAGAGGATAAATTCCTGGCAGCGTTACGACAACGCTTCGCTATCCCCGGTGGACACTGCTGTTTCGACTTACCGCAACTACATCTTTGGCTGCACCAGCCTCAGGGCACGCGCAGCCAACAGATGGCAGAATGGTTAAGGCAATTGTCTCTACTTAGCCGAGGGATCGCGCTCAACCTACAGTTGATACGAGAGAAGACCAATTTAGCGGCCACCATCGCTCGCAGTGGCTTTTATCAAGCCAGCGCAGAAGATGTGCAAATGGTCAGAATTCAATTGCCGCAGGATCTCCACTGTTACCCTACGGTCAGTGGTAACCGCCTAAGGTATACGATCCGCTTTCATCAGCTCGATGATGAAAACCAGCGGGCGCTGGAGCAAGATGTTAACTTTCAGGTCGCGGCCTGCTAACACCTAGGACCATCTATAGATGTCGAAGCAACCAATAGTTGTCGATTGCCCTAACTGCGCCAAAGCAGTCATTTGGGGCAACGAAAGCAAGTACCGCCCCTTTTGCAGTAAACGCTGTCAATTGATAGATCTCGGACAATGGGCTGATGAAGAACACAAAATTGCAACCAAAGAAGACAACCCTATGGCTGATCTGCTTCAGGATGTTGATGCCATGAGCGAAGAACAGATAGAAGCGTTAGCGGCCAAGCTGCTTCATGGCAAAGGTGAACAGTAGGTTTAGACAGCAGCGGTGAAAGTCTAACAAGCTTTACGAAGTTTAAGCTCCTTTACCGTTCAGAGCAGAGTTAATCCCGCCCAAGATAAGCCTGTAACTTTTCAATAATAGGTTGATTGGCTGCTGGTATATCCAGCTCTGCCAGTTCAACCATATTGACCCAAGCTATGCGTTGCCCTTCTGCTCCCACCGGCTCACCATCAAGCTGAGTGACCAGATAGAAGCGTAATGAAACCTCACGCTCCGGATAACGATGATCAATCTGAGTAAACATCTCAAAATGCGTCGGCTTAACCGCCAGCTCCTCAGAAAATTCACGAACTAATGCGCTTTCGGGCGATTCTCCAGAATCTATTTTTCCCCCGGGAAACTCCCAGCTCCCAGCTAAATGGCTGCCCTGCAGCCGTTGCGCCACGAGCACCTCCATACTATCGGTTTCGCGAATAGCGATACCAACTGCTATCTCTATCGTTTTCATATCGCTCTCGATTTGTTCTGGCGGTGCTCGTCTAGCGTCATTGATATACTGCTGACAAACCCCAGATATAAAAAACGGCGGGATAAGCCGCCGTTTCTGTTCAGTTCCTTGAAGAAAGCCTATTTAGCTCAACTTGCCGTGGCACTGTTTATACTTTTTACCTGAGCCGCACGGACAAGGCTCGTTACGGCCGACCTTCTTGTCTTCGCGAATAAACGTACCATGCTGTCCGTCTGCTGCGGCGTTCTGATCTTCAGCAATCGCTCCCGCCTGGGCATGCTGATAGCTACGACGTGCCTTCTCTTCATTCTCACGACGCTTGGCTTCAACGGCATCAACATCTTCCTGAGCACGCACCTGCACCTTACTGATGATGGAGACAACGTCGCCTTTCAGCGCTTCCAGCATGTTAGAGAACAGTTCGAACGCTTCACGCTTGTACTCCTGCTTCGGATTCTTTTGCGCATAGCTACGCAGATGGATCCCTTGACGCAGATGATCCATATTCGCCAGGTGTTCTTTCCAATGGCTATCCAGGCTTTGCAACATGATGGCTTTTTCAAAGTGGCGTAAAACATCAACACCCACCATCTCTTCTTTCTTGTCACAAGCTTCAACAATGGAACTCATGATCCGCTCACGCAGCGAATCTTCATGTAGTTTGTCATCTTCATCCAGCCACTGCTGCAGCGGCAGTTCGATGGCAAAGTCCGCTTTCAAACGCTCGCTTAGGCCTGGTACATCCCACATCTCTTCCAAAGATTGTGGTGGTATATACTCGCTAATCACACCATCAACGACACTTTCACGGATCGCATCAATCGTCTCTTTAACATCACCCTCGTCAAGCAGCTCGTTACGCTGCTCGTAGACCACCTTACGCTGATCATTTGAGACATCATCAAACTCGAGCAGCTGTTTACGAATGTCGAAGTTACGCCCTTCAACTTTACGTTGTGCATTTTCAATCGCACGGGTGACCCATGGATGCTCAATCGCTTCACCATGTTCCATACCCAACTTCTTCATCAAACCCGCAACCCGGTCCGAAGCAAAGATACGCATCAGGCTATCTTCCATCGACAGGTAGAAACGGCTTGAGCCAGCATCACCCTGACGACCCGAACGGCCTCGTAGCTGGTTATCGATACGGCGCGACTCATGGCGCTCGGTACCAATGATATGCAGACCGCCTGCAGTCAGCACCTCTTCGTGTACCTTCAGCCATGCAGCTTTAATATCTGAAACTTGCGCTTCAGTGGGCTGATCTAAACTATCGATCTGCGACTGCCAGTTGCCCCCAAGTACGATATCGGTACCACGGCCTGCCATGTTGGTCGCAATGGTGACTGCACTCGGTAGGCCCGCATCAGCAACAATTTGCGCTTCTTTCTCATGGAACTTGGCATTAAGCACCTGATGCTTAATCTTGGCCTTGTTTAATAAGCCAGAAAGATACTCAGAGATCTCAATAGAGACGGTACCCACTAATACGGGCTGACCACGCTTCACACAGTCCTGAATATCTTCAATGATGGCGTCAAATTTCTCACCAGCAGTCAGGTAAACCAGATCAGGGCGATCATCACGCACCATAGGTAAGTTGGTCGGAATAACGATGGTTTCTAGGCCGTAAATGCTCTGGAATTCAAAGGCCTCAGTATCAGCCGTACCCGTCATACCCGATAGCGTGTTGTACATACGGAAGAAGTTCTGGAACGTAATCGAAGCCAGCGTCTGGTTCTCATTACGAATATCCACGCCCTCTTTTGCTTCTACCGCTTGATGCAGACCTTCAGACCAACGGCGACCTGGCATTGTTCGACCGGTGTGCTCATCAACAATCACCACTTCGCCGTCCTGAACGATGTAATCAACGTCGCGATGGAACAGCACACTGGCACGCAACCCAGCATTAATGTGATGCATCAATGAGATGTTGCCCGCCGAATAAAGCGAGTCATCCTCTGCCAGCAGACCTTTCTCTTTCAATAACTCTTCAACGCGTTCCTGGCCCTGTTCGGTCAAGAAAACTTGCTTACCCTTCTCATCTACCGTGTAATCACCTACGGCACGAGCTTCTTCACTATCATCCTCAGCTGCTTTTTCTAGCAGCGGGATCAACTTGTTGATCTGACGATACATTTCCGAGCTATCTTCTGCTGCACCGGAAATAATTAACGGCGTACGCGCTTCATCAATAAGGATTGAATCCACCTCATCGACAACCGCAAAATTCAAACCGTGCTGAACACGATCGTCAGGCGCGAAGGCCATGTTGTCGCGAAGGTAGTCAAAACCAAATTCGTTGTTGGTACCGTAAGTCACGTCCGAAGCATACGCCTCACGCTTAGCGGCACTATCCATCTGTGACAGGTTACAACCAACGGTCATCCCCAAAAACTCAAACAACGGACGATTCCAGTCTCCATCACGGCGAGCCAGATAATCGTTCACCGTAATTACGTGCACACCGTTGCCGGTAAGCGCATGCAGATAAGCAGGCAATGTGGCAGTCAGCGTTTTACCTTCACCGGTGCGCATCTCAGCAATTTTGCCTTCGTGTAACACCATGCCACCGATCAGCTGAACGTCGAAATGGCGCATACCAAATACCCGGCGGCTGGCTTCTCGAACCGTTGCAAACGCTTCCGGCAACAACTGTTCTAACGTTGCACCATCAGCGAGGCGTTGACGATATTCTTCTGTTTTCGCCTTCAGGGCGTCGTCAGATAGTGCTTCGACATCGGCTTCAAGGGCATTGATTTGATTAACAACTTTGCGATAACGCTTGAGCACGCGCTCATTCCGGCTACCGAATAATTTGGTAAGTGCTTTTACGAACATGGGTGTGATTACTAATAGTTATAGCGTTCAAACCAGAAGGCGACGCCGGGTTATCCCTAATAAAATAAAAAGCCATGGCAGCCTAGCAACCATGACTAGCGCATTATTATTCTAATTACTTAGCCTTTCGATAGACGTATTTTATCGGGTCTATCTGACGACCATGTTTGAGTACTTCATAGTGCACGTGAGGCCCTGTAGAGCGTCCTGTGCTGCCCATGCGAGCAATCACTTGCCCTTTGGTCACCACATCACCCACATTCACTAGCAGTGTCTGATTGTGACCATAACGCGTGGACAATCCCGCGCCATGATTGATCTCAACCAGCTCACCATAACCCCCACGATGTGCAGACCATGTGACAATGCCAGCACCCGTCGCAACAACGTCACCGCCCTCTTTGCCCGCGAAATCGATCCCTTTATGGTGGGCTGGTTTACGGGTGAACGGATCGGTACGTGTGCCAAAATACGATGATAACCATCCATCGCTGATTGGGCGACCAGAAACATAGCTCTCGTCAGAGATCTGGTGATTCAGTAATAGATTTTCAAGTAGTGCAAGCTGACGAGTACGATTATTTAACTGAGATGAGAGTTCATCGATTTTGGTCAACAGCTCCCCGAGCTGCTCTCCAGGCTCAATCACCTCATCCGCAGTATCAATATTGATTGGACCACCAACAGGGGGCTCCGCCGCAAAATCAAACTCGGTTGAATCCAACTCGTGAAGATCGGTCAATCGGCTACCCAGCGCTTCCAAGCGTTGGGTATGAGCTTGTAATAGCCCGACACGACCAGCTAACTGTTGCAACTGACGTGCGGTCGCTTGACGCAACTCATCCAATTGCACAACTTGAGACTCGTTTTCGATACGCTTTTCAGCAACTTTCAAACGGATTGGGTCCAGCTGGTTAAGCTGGGTGCTCACAAACGTGGCAGCAAGCAACACTACAGCCACAAAAAATCCACCTATGTGCCAGGCACCTAGATTTAAGTGGTACTCGCGATTTCGCGTTTTTAAGGATACTGATACACTCATAACGACTACTTCTATCTATACCTTGTAAATCGGCAAATGCCCGATAAACCATTGGTAACTAGGCAGGTACCTTTATTGTGATGCGCCCTAAACGCCCCAAAGAGCTGGCACAGCTGATAAACCTTAACACAGGTGCGCTGGCGAAACTTCAACACGGCGCACAACAAATCACTCAAATAAACCAAGCTGTGCGAGCCTTGCTGCCTGAGCTAATTAGCAAACAAGTCACTGTCGCCAATTATCGTGAAGGCATTCTTATACTTACCGTTCCCTCTGCCGGGTGGGCTCAACGACTGCGTTTTGCCCAAAGTATGTTGCTCAGCCAGTTACGCAAGCAACATCTGCCGGGGCTTAGCACCATCAATGTGCAAATAGTGCCAAACAAGTCGATAGTTCCTAAAAGAACGCAAGTTACGGGCCAATCGAGAATGATCTCACCATCAACAGCCGAACAGTTGCGCGCGCTCGCCGATCACGCACCAGCAGAGCTAAAAAAACAATTACTCAAGTTAGCCAAGCGCGAAAAGTAGCTTTCGCCAAAAACTATGCTGCTAAAACAACAAAACCAGCCTTACGGCTGGTTTTAATATTAACTCTCTGATTTATCAGGCTAAACTTGGCATCATATATGATACAGGCGCTTCTTCTGTGTCTTCGAAAGTCACAAACTCCCACGCCTCCTGCTGCTTCAACAACGCTTGTATCAACATGTTGTTAAGCGCATGGCCTGATTTATATGCTGTCACTTCACCAATGATGGAATAGCCGCCAAGGAAGAGATCGCCGATCGCATCAAGGATCTTATGTTTCACGAACTCATCATCATAGCGCAGACCGTCTTCATTCAGGATCCGATATTCGTCGAGCACGATAGCATTTTCAAAACTACCACCCAGAGCAAGATTATTGGCTCGTAGGTACTCAATATCCTTCATGAATCCGAAGGTACGAGCCCGACTGATCTCTTTGGCAAATGAGCATGCGCTTAAGTCCATAGACAAACGCTGCTTCTCACCGTCAATCGCCGGGTGTTCGAAGTCGATGGCAAAATTCACGCGGAAGCCATTATGGGGTGAGAACTCGGCCCACTTATCGCCATCTTCCACACGTACCGTCTGCTTAATACGGATAAACTTCTTCGCTGCACCTTGCTCTTCGATACCCGCTGTTTGCAGCAGATATACGAAAGGGCTGGCACTGCCGTCCATGATCGGAATTTCCGGCGCATCCACTTCGACAATCACGTTATCAATGCCGAGACCTGCCAACGCTGAACATAGATGCTCAACGGTAGAAAGTTTAACGCCATCATCCGTGATCAAGCAGGTACACAGCATGGTGTCTCGCACCAAGGCTGGGTCTGCTGGAATGTCTACTACTGGGTCAAGGTCAACACGACGAAATATCACGCCGGTATTCACAGGCGCAGGGCGCAAAGTCAGTGAGACTTTGTTACCTGAGTGCAATCCAACACCAGTAGAACTGACACTCTGTTTTAGAGTTCGCTGTCTGATCATACAGTTACCCGCTATAGCTATCCTTCAAAGTATAGAACAGCCGCTTAAAATGGCCGCATATTTTATCGATATGCTGACTAAATTTCAAGCTTTTACTCTAATCCTAGTCTGCCTGCTTGCGTAAGAAGGCTGGAATATCTAAGTAATCCAACTCTCCCTGACCGCCTGTGGCTGGGCCATTTACAACCTTTTTCTCTGGCATCACCTGATCTGAGACCATGTTTGCAGACAGAGGTTCAATGGTCGGTGCAGGCTTGCTGACCGGTTCCACTGCTGGTGTCGGACGGCTCACCAAAGTGATATCCGGCTTACGCTCTGCACCGATACCAGTAGCAACAACGGTCACACGCAGCTCTTCACTCATCTCTGGGTCAATAACAGCACCAACAACCACAGTGGCGTTTTCAGAGGCAAAGCCTTTAACCGCATTACCGACAGTTTCAAACTCTTCGATACTGATATCTAGGCCAGCAGTGATATTTACCAGAATACCGCGTGCCCCCGCCAAATCAACATCTTCGAGCAGCGGGCTAGAGATTGCCGCTTCAGCAGCTTCTTCTGCACGATCTTCACCGGACGCAATACCGGTACCCATCATGGCGGTACCCATTTCTGACATCACGGTTTTGACATCGGCAAAATCGACGTTAATCAAGCCTGGGCGGGTGATCAACTCGGCGATCCCTTGTACGGCACCATTCAAAACATCGTTGGCAGCTTTAAAAGCATCCAACAGACTGGTACGCGGCCCAAGTACCTTCATTAACTTGTCGTTAGGGATAGTGATCAACGAGTCAACATGGTCACGCAACGCTTCAATACCCGCATCGGCATATTCCATGCGCTTCTTGCCTTCAAATGGAAACGGCTTAGTCACCACGGCGACGGTAAGGATCCCCATCTCACGCGCGACTTCAGCCACTACCGGTGCAGCGCCAGTACCGGTACCACCACCCATGCCTGCGGCAACAAAGATCATGTCAGCGCCTTCAAGGGCTTTCTTGATATTTTCACGATCTTCCAATGCTGACTGACGACCAACTTCAGGATTGGCACCTGCACCCAAACCTTTAGTGATCGCGCCACCAAGCTGAATTTTGTGCTCAGCCGCATTGCTGCGCAACGCTTGCGCGTCTGTATTGGCAGCGTAAAAATCTACGCCTTCAATGGTGTTTTCAACCATATGCTGGATAGCATTACCGCCACCGCCCCCAACACCTACGACCTTAATAACAGCGTCATTACTATGACTTTCCATGAACTCAAACATGATGCGATCTCCGATTTATTTTGTTCTCACCCAGAACGTTTTAAAACTCACCCTTAAACCAACTATGCACTCGCGACCACAGGCCTGAAACACCTTCGCTTGCGCGCTTTTCCCGGCGCTGTCCCAGCAAATCATCTTTGCCGTAATGCAACAAGCCAACAGCTGTGGCATATACCGGGTCATCTACATAATCTGTTAATCCCTTAATTTCGAGCGGTGTTCCCAGCCGCACGGGCATCTGAAACACATCCTCAGCAAACTCGACAGTTCCCTCCATCTTCGCTGTACCTCCGGTCAATACGACCCCCGCAGCAATCTGGTCTTCCATACCACTGCGCTTCAACTCTTCCTTTACCAAATCAAACAACTCGTGGTAACGGGGCTCTACAACTTCAGCCAATGTGTGACGGCTCATAGTACGAGACGGTCGCCCCCCCACACTGGGTACTTCAATACTGTCTTCCAAACTCACTAACTGGCGCAGCGCACAGGCATACTGCACTTTGATCTCTTCGGCATGGGACAGTGGCGTTCTAAAGATCTTAGCGATATCGCTGGTGACCTGATTCCCAGCCACAGGGATCACTGCGGTATGACGGAGCGCACCGGCAGTAAACACCGAGATATCCATGGTACCGCCACCAATATCTACCAGGCAGACTCCCAGCTCTTTCTCGTCATCGGTCAACACCGAATAGCTGGATGCCAACGCCGCGAAAATCAGTTTATCGACCTTCAAGCCACATCGTTCAACACACTTCACAATGTTTTTCGCCATATCGTTGGCACAAGTGATGATATGAACCGTGGCTTCCAAACGCATGCCCGACATGCCTATCGGGCTCTTTATCCCTTCCTGCCAGTCGATAGCAAATTCCTGTGGCAACACGTGTAAAATGCGTCGTTCATCGGAAATAGGCACAGACTTAGCTGTATGGATAACCGCATCGACATCCTCTTGTGTCACCTCTTCCTGATTAATTGACACCATGCCATTTTCATTCTGACATTCGATATGGCGGCCACTGATACTCAGAAACACAGAAGCGATCTGGCATCCGGCCATCAGCTCAGCTTCATCTAACGCTCGCTGCACAGCGCGGGCGACAGAATCAAGATCATTCACACCGCCCTTATCCATGCCCCGAGATTGATGACTACCCAGCCCGATGACACTTATTTCACCATCGGCCATTACTTCACCTACCACGGCGGTCACTTTCGACGTGCCGATATCTAGGCCAACAATCAATCTCGCATCGGTGGTTTTACTCATTCCCACACACTCGCCATCTATTCCGTATCATTTTCGGTAAGCCAACCTACCGCCATGCCTGTGTCGTAACGCGCATCGACATAAGCGATTTTGTTTTTCGCCTCTGCAGGCAATGCCTGATAGAGATCTATAAATCTTTGTAAACGGGCAATCTCATCTTCTCGCCCTAAACGCAATTCCAGGTTGGGTGCTAAAAGCAGTTTCCATGCCTGTCGTGTACTCATGGTTAACTCAAGCAACTCAAGCTGGTGATAAGCCAGCAACGAATCGAAGCGCTTAAAATAATCCAACACCCGTTGCTCGGTACCATCCGGCCCCTGCAACAAGGGCAAAGGCTCCGCCAAAGCCGGCTCTGGCACAGTAAATAGCTCACCCCGTTGATTCAGCAAGCGACCTTCATCCCATTGCGCCAACGGTTGCTGCTCGGTAATAAACAACGTCAAACCATCGGGCCAAGACTTTCTCACCTGCACAGCATCCACCCACGGCAACTCCACAACGCGACGCTGAACATGGGCGACATCTTGCATCATCAACGAATCCAGCCCTGCACCCGATTCGAGCGCGCCGCGGATCTCCTGATCGGTGGTAAAGCGCCGCTCACCAATAATTTTAAGCTGCGCGATCGGTAGCACTTCACGATCTGCCACCGCCTCACTCAATTGATAGATGCCATAGCCCAACGCCAACAGAGTGAGAATAAAAAACACCAAGCCGCCCCAGTGCTTACTGGCCGCCTCATGTTCTGGTGTCATCTCTGGCTCTGTCGTCATCGCTATCGCCATTTAGTCCGCCGTTTGCAATATTCGCAACGTCAATTCGGGAAAGCCAATACCTGCAGCCTTTGCTGCCATCGGCACCAAGCTCTTTTCCGTCATGCCCGGTACGGTATTCACTTCCAGTAGAAACACTTCACCGGCGTCATCAATCATCAGATCAACTCGACCCCAGCCTGATGCAGCCACCGCATCAAATGCCCGAACCGCAATCTCCCCAAGTTCAGCTTCAAACTGCTCATCTAAACCGCAAGGGCAATGGTACTGAGTCGTATCACTCTGATACTTCGCCTGATAATCATAAAAGGTGTTGGGCGTCTCCATCCGGATCATTGGCAGCGCTCTACCCTCCAGGATCGCCACGGTGTACTCTTTGCCAACAACATACTGCTCCAACAGAACCTCGTTGTCGTACGCAAAAGCCGCAGCAACTGCATCTGTCAGTGCATCTGCCGTATCAACCTTGGCCATACCGATGCTGGATCCCTCATTGGCAGGCTTAACCATGACACACCCACCCAACTCAGTAAGATAGGCCGCAAGTAGCTCAGGGCTGCACTGATCTTTTATCGCAACGCGGTAGCCCGCCGTCGGTAGCCCCAAGCTCTGCCATACCTGCTTGGTTCTCACTTTATCCATCGCCAATGCGGAACCCAATACACCACTGCCGGTATAGGGCAGCTGCAACAGCTCGAGCAAACCCTGCATGGTGCCATCTTCACCACCGCGCCCATGCAAAGCGATAAACACCTGGTCGAAACCATGCTTATGTAAGCTGCTAACTGGCTGATGTTTTGGATCAACACCGTGGGCATCGATTCCCGCAGCGTGCAGGCCTTTTAGCACGGCCTCACCTGACTTGAGCGACACCTCACGCTCTGCCGAAGTTCCGCCATAAAGCACGGCCACTTTTCCAAACTGCTTAGAGGCCATCACCGCCCTCCCCGGTTGCCTTCATTGCGGCAATATCCAACTTTAATTCTGCTAAACGCTTGGCGACGGCACCAACGTTTCCTGCACCCTGAGTCAACACCAGATCACCGTCCTGCAGCAGCTCACCAAGTTGTGCTGGTAGCTGTTCCGGCGTCGCCACAAACACCGGGTCGATGTTGCCGCGCTGGCGAATTGATCGACAAAGTGCACGTCCATCAGCTCCTGGGATCGGCTTCTCTCCTGCCGGATAAACATCTAACAACAGCAACAGGTCGACTTGCGACAGCACATCAGCAAAGTCTTCGTAAAGGTCTCTCGTCCGGGTATAGCGATGAGGCTGAAATGCCAATACCAAGCGCCGTTCAGGCCAACCTGCACGAGCCGCCTTGATCGTCATCTGTACTTCAGATGGATGGTGACCATAGTCATCAACGAGCATCGCTTTACCATTGCCTGTATCGAACTCACCATAGTGCTCAAAACGGCGGCCAATTCCTTCGAATGCGCCAAGTGCACGAACAATGGCATCGTCAGCCACACCATCTTCGGTCGCCACAGCAATAGCCGCCAACGCATTCAGCACATTGTGTTGCCCGGGCAAATTCAGGGTCACTTTTAAGCTGCTATGCCCTTTTCTGTTAACCGTGAATTCAGAGCAATGGCCCCGTTGTACAAAATCTACGGCTCGCACATCTGCGTCGTCACTAAACCCATATGTTGTGATATGACGACTAACCCGAGGCAGTAATTCGCGTACCACCTCATCGTCAATACAAAGCACGGCCAGTCCGTAAAATGGCAAATTATGTAAGAACTCAACAAAAGTACTTTTTAATTGTTCGAAATCGCCGCCATAGGTATCCATATGATCAGCTTCAATATTGGTGATCACCGCCACCATAGGTTGCAGATGGAGAAATGACGCATCACTCTCATCGGCTTCCGCGATCAAATAACGGCTACTGCCCAGTCTGGCATTGGTTCCAGCACTGTTAAGCAGGCCACCGATGACAAAGGTCGGGTCAAGCCCTCCTTCGGCAAACAACGTGGCGGTCAAACTGGTGGTGGTCGTTTTGCCGTGGGTACCGGCTATCGCCACGCCGTGACGATAACGCATCAATTCAGCGAGCATTTCGGCGCGCCTTACCACGGGGATCCGCGCAGCATTAGCTGCCAACACTTCTGGGTTATCCGCCGCAATCGCCGTAGAGACAACCACCACACTTGCACCGTCGATCTGTGCAGCGTTATGGCCAATAAACACCTCAGCACCCAAACCAATTAGTCGTTGAGCTGATTGGTTAAGGCCGATATCCGACCCCGTGACTTTATAGCCCTCATTCACCAATACCTCGGCAATCCCGGCCATTCCGGCACCGCCAATCCCAACAAAATGGATGCGACTAACGCGACGCATCTCCGGCACCCATTGCCTAATCTGGCTAATCTGTTGTTCGTTTAATACTGCCATCGCCTAATGTCTCCTAGCCCGTTCGCTGATGATATTTGCCACATCAGCGGTCGCGTTTGGCGTGGCAGCACTTTTTGCTGATTCACCCATTTCAACCAACACTTCCGGTTTATCCAACAACGCAGTTAACTGCTCGTTTAAACTCACTGCATCAAATTGTTTTTGCGGCATCAAAATGGCCGCCTTCGCCGCCACCAAATACTGTGCGTTTTTAGTCTGATGGTCATCAACCGCATGGGGTAAAGGCACAAAGATACTGGCGACACCGGCCATGGCTATTTCTGACACCGTCAGCGCTCCTGCGCGGCAGATCACAAGATCAGCCCAACCGTAAGTCGCAACCATATCGTCAATAAATTCGCTTACCTCTACTTGGGCCTGCGCTGCCGCACGGTAGCGTTCTAACACTTCAGCATGCTGGCCCTTACCTGTCTGATGCTTGATCACCAGTGGACGGTCCAAATTAACCACAGCAGCTGGCACTACTTCATTCAGCACTCGCGCTCCCAAACTGCCACCTACGACCACTATCTGCACTGGACGCTTTGTGATATCCGCTTTACGCTCTCGTGGTGAGGCTAACTCTGCAAACGCAGCTCTCACCGGGTTGCCTACCACCTGCTCAATCCCAGGAAATGCACCGTTGAAAGCAACGAGCAGATCGCTGGCGAAACGGGCGAGCAAACGATTGGTCATTCCGGCGGCGGCATTCTGCTCATGCACCACCAACTTCTTACCCGTGAGCCACGCGGCGATGCCACCGGGGCCGCTGGCGTATCCGCCCATCCCCAAAACCACGTCAGGTTGGCGTTGCTTTATTACCCGGCGCGCTTGGTAAATCGCTTTACCGATCTTAAATGGCGCCGCCAGCAACCGAACGAGGCCATTGCCTCTCACACCCTGAACATCGATATAATCAATGGCATACCCATATTTCGGCACTAATTGCTCTTCCAAACGGCCACGGGTACCCAGCCAACTTATTTGCCAGCCCCGCGCTGCGAGGTAGTCAGCCACAGCCAATGCTGGAAATACGTGACCGCCAGTGCCACCAGCCATAATTAGGAGTCGGCTAGCCATCAGCTTTCCTCCGCTGGGACAGCATCTGCTTTTTTTGCGGGCTTGGCTTTGTTCGGCACGCGCTTGGTTTGGCGCAGTTCCATCCTGACTTCATGCTCAATCCGCACCAAAATCCCGACAGTCACGGCTAAGGTCAGCAAACTACTGCCGCCGTAACTGATCAGTGGCAAAGTCAGTCCTTTGGTCGGGAAAAGCCCCGAGCTCGCGCCAATATTGACCGCACCTTGAAACGCCATCCAAATCGCAATGCCGTAGGCAAAATAGCCCTCAAAGGTACGATCTAAATGCAATGCCTGACGACCAATCAGCAACGCCTTAACCACTAACGCCAACAACAGGCCAAGTACCAGTGCTACGCCAACAAAGCCGAGCTCTTCGGCCAATACAGCAATTACGAAGTCGGTATGGGCTTCCGGCAAATATTCAAGTTTTTGGATACTGTTACCCAGGCCTTCACCAAACCAACTGCCGCGCCCAAATGCCATCAAAGATTGGGTGAGCTGATAACCACTACCAAACGGATCTGCCCACGGATCCATAAATGAAGTAATACGGCGCAATCGATACTCTGACGTCACAGCCAGTACGCCGATGGCCAATATGCCCATCAGCGCTAAGGAGAAGAATTGCCACAATTTAGCGCCCGCCAAAAACAGCATGCCGACCGTGGTCATAAACATCACCACCACGGTGCCAAGATCCGGTTCAAACAACAGCAATACCGCAATAACAAAGAACACTGCCAGAGGTTTAATAAAGCCTTTAAGGTTCTCCCGCACCTCATCACGGCGGCGTACCAAATACCCCGCCAAGTAGCAGAAGAAAAACAGTTTGGCTGGCTCTGCGGCTTGAATAGTGATCGGCCCCAATGCAAGCCAACGGGAGCTCCCGTTCACCTTACGCCCCACGATCAAAACCGCCACCAGCAGCACGATAGCCACCAGCAGCAACATCATGTTGGCCTGCTGCCAGCGTTCCATCGGGATACGAATGATGGCAAACAGCGCTGCCACACTCAGCACCACATACACCAGATGACGCAACAGGAAATGAAATGGCTGACCATACATCCTTTCTGAAATGGGCATAGATGCCGATGCCACCATCACTAAGCCTAATGACATCAAACTGAAAATCAGTACCAACAATGTCCGATCATAGGGCGCATCATCATTGCGGTCGCTTTCAAGCCAGATCAAAGGTAAGCGCATTTGGGCAAGCCACTGACTCATACGGTGGCCTCCTGTACCAACTGGGCAAAACGCTGCCCACGATGCTCAAAACTTTGGAACTGATCGAAGCTGGCACAAGCGGGAGACAATAAAACAACATCACCCGGCTGGGCTATGTGACACGCTTTGGCGACGGCTTGCTCCAACACGGCCACTTCGTGACTATCAGGCTTTAACGCTGCGATCTTTTCACCATCACGGCCAAAGGTGATCAGGCAATCCACCTGCGCCAGTGCCGCTTGCAGCGGGGCGAAGTCTGCACCTTTTCCATCACCACCAGCCAATAGAATTAATTGACCATCAATGCTATCAACTAAACCGGAGATCGCCGCTTCCGTTGCTCCCACATTCGTCGCTTTCGAATCGTTGACGTAAATAACACCATTGCGTTCACACACAAACTCGCAACGATGGGCAAGCCCTTTAAACGAGCGCACAGCTTCTTTCATCGCCGACAACGGGATCCCGGCGAGGGTTGCCAACGCCATTGCCGCAGCCACGTTGGCGAGATTATGGGCTCCCAGCAATTTAAGCTCTGAGACGGCTATCAATGGCTTATCGCCACGCATCAGCCATCGCGCCCCTTGATGCTCAGCAATACCAATGGATTCACTATCTCGTGGCGCGTCCAAACCATAGCTGAAGCGGCAACCATGGGTGAGGAACCGGCTACACCAGGTCTGACTATCGGCACGGTTAAATACGATATTTTCGGCATGGGCATAGACACGTTGTTTCGCCAGGCTGTAGCTGGCCAAATCATCATATCTGTCCATATGATCTTCTGAAACATTGAGCACGGTGGCGGCAATACAGTTCAAACTGGACGTGGTTTCCAACTGGAAACTCGACAGTTCAAGCACATACAGCTCTATTTCAGGCGAAATTTGGTCCAACGCTGGGATACCAATATTTCCTGCGATGGCAACTTTCAAGCGTGCTGCATGGGCCATCTCACCGAGCAATGTGGTCACGGTAGACTTGCCATTGGAGCCGGTAATGGCCACGACAGGTGCAGTCACTTCTCTGGCAAACAGCTCAATATCACCCACCACATCGATACCAGCCGACATGGCTTTACTTAATGCAGGCAGTTTCAGTGACAACCCTGGACTGACAACGATCAGCTCGGCACTCAACAACATATCTTCATTAAGACCGCCAAAGCAAGTAGGTAAGCCTTGCAGATCGGGGGCATTAACGTAAGCGGCAGGCATTTCACGTGTGTCCATTAACAGCGGACAGGCACCGCGCGCGCGCAAAAAGCGGGCACAAGAGACCCCGCTCTGCCCGAGCCCTACGATGACTATCTGTTGTCCGCCGTAATCGATCATTAACGTACCTTCAATGTTGCCAAACCAACCAGAACGAGGATCAACGAGATGATCCAAAAACGCACAATAACGCGAGGCTCTGGCCAGCCTTTTAATTCATAGTGGTGATGTATCGGAGCCATGCGGAAAATACGTTGCCCCCGCAGCTTAAATGAGCCCACCTGCAGGATCACCGACACCGTTTCCATCACGAACACCCCGCCCATGATGATCAACACCAACTCTTGACGCACCATCACAGCAACGGCGCCTAAAGCGGCACCCAAGGTTAACGAGCCAACATCACCCATAAACACCTGTGCTGGATAGGTATTGAACCAAAGAAAACCGATACCGGCCCCAGCAATGGCCGCACAGACCACCACCAGTTCACTGGTATAGGGGATATATGGGATCTGCAAATAAGCGGAGAAGTTAACGTTACCTGTGAGGTAAGCAATGAAGGCCAGCGCAGACGCCACCATGATCGTGGGGACAATCGCCAAGCCATCTAACCCATCAGTCAAGTTCACCGCATTACTGGTACCGACAATCGCAAAGTAAGCGACCACCAGATAGAACAGCCCTAGCTGCGGCAGCACATCCTTAAAGAAGGGTACGACCAATACCGTTTCAGCATCTAACTGCGCGTTATAATAGAGAAATCCCGCAATGGTCAGTGCCGCGACCGACTGCCAGAAATACTTCCAACGGGCGATCAAACCCTTGGGGTCTTTGCGAACCACTTTACGATAATCATCAATCAAGCCGATCAGGCCAAATGACACAATCACAAACAGCATCACCCAGACATAGTGATTGGACAGATCGGCCCATAACAAAACACTGGTCAGTACTGAGCCTAAGATCATCAACCCACCCATGGTCGGCGTGCCCGATTTTGACAAGTGGCTCTGCGGACCATCATCGCGCACGGTCTGACCGATCTGCAGTAACTGCAGTTTTCTGATCACCCAGGGCCCCATCATCAGTGACATTACCAGTGCCGTCAGTACACCTAAAATCGACCGCATCGTTAGATACGAGAAGACATTAAAGCCCGTGTAGTATTGGGTCAGGTACTCCGCCAGCCAAACTAGCATCCTGCAACTCCTATCATCTCTTTTTCTTGTTCCAGTCGTTGCAGAAGATCCGCAACCACTTTATCCATATTTGAGCTGCGAGATCCTTTCACCAGCACAGTCGTCGGACGACCTTGATTGAGCAGCTCCCTCAGCGCATCAACCAAACGCGCTTTATCGTTAAAATGGTGGCCGTTACTGTGACGACCAGCGGCACAACCACTAAGTTCGCCCACA
Organism: Corallincola holothuriorum; assembly: GCF_003336225.1. NCBI lineage: Bacteria > Pseudomonadati > Pseudomonadota > Gammaproteobacteria > Alteromonadales > Psychromonadaceae > Corallincola > Corallincola holothuriorum. The sequence goes on along the minus strand of NZ_QPID01000005.1, from coordinate 100,664 downwards.
GCGTAAAGCGCACTAATCCCCTGTTGCTGAGCAAATACACCAACGCCTTCGTGTAACTCTTTCGCTTGCGCCCCCAGCTCTTTCATATCGCCGAGCACCAATACCTTTTCACCGGGGTAGCGTGCGAGCAACTTGATCGCCGCTTTGACCGACGCTTCATTGGCGTTATAAGTGTCATCAATCAGGCGGATATCATCGCTGGGGTGATACACATTGAGTCGACCTTTTACCGAGGTCATATGGCCCAAGCCATTGGCGATCGTCTGCGCATCGATACCTAGGCCATAGCAAGCGGCAGCCGCAGCCATAGCGTTACTAACATTGTGCTCACCAGGTACCGTCAAGTGCACCTGTGCCTGCTGCGCTGGCAGATTCAATATAAAGCTGGCACGCCCCTCATTATCAAAATCGATATCGGTGGCAAAAACAGTGGCATCAGGCTTGTCGATGGAGAATCCGAGAACAGGGTGCTCGCCACAGCGCCCCTGCCAATAGGCCAGATCCGGTGAATCGAAATTCAACACGGCATTACCGCCCTGCTCAATACCATTCAGTATTTCGCCCTTTGCTCTAACCACACCATGCAAACTACCAAAGCCTTCCAGATGAGAGGCTCCGGCATTGGTTATCACGGCGACATCTGGCGCCGTTAGCCCAACGGTATAGGCGATTTCGCCAATATGATTGGCACCGAGTTCGATCACTGCGAACTGATCATCTTCAGTCAGGCGTAACAGGGTAAGCGGCACACCAATATCGTTATTAAAGTTGCCCTGGGTCGCCAACACTTGGCCTTGCTCTGCCAAGATCGCCGCGGTCATCTCCTTGACCGTTGTTTTACCTGTACTACCGGTAATAGCGACTACCTGCGGATTAACCGAACGGCGCACCAAAGCACCCAAATCACCCAAAGCGATGCGGGTATCTGTCACCACAATTTGTGGCACAGGCAGATCTAATTCGTGATCCACGACCAAGGCCACAGCACCATCACTCACCGCCTGTCCGGCAAATTCATGGGCATCAAAACGCAACCCTTTCAGGGCAACAAACAGATCGCCTTTGCCAATGGCACGGGTATCGGTACTCACATTATCAATGGTGAGCTCATCACCGACTAAACGCCCATTTAGCGAATTGGCGATCTGGCTCAATTTCAGGGAGATCATAACGCCTCCTCCATTAAGCGGCGGGCAACCAAACCATCATCATGATGCAAGGTTTGCTTACCAACCAATTGGTAATCTTCATGGCCTTTACCGGCAATCAATATCAGATCAGCCATCGCCGCTTGACTAAAGGCTTGTACGATTGCCTGGCTGCGGTCTTCCACGACAGAGATCTGCTCAGGGAAAGCAAATCCAGCCAGTATATCTTGGGTAATTTGGTGCTGCGGTTCGCTACGGGGATTGTCCGCGGTAACCACCACATGATCAGCCAACTGCTCGGCCACTTTCGCCATCAATGGACGTTTGCCAACGTCACGATCTCCACCACAGCCAAATACGCACCATAGTTGCCCATGGCAATGATGACGACAGGCGGCCAAGGCTTTTTCCAACGCATCTGGTGTGTGTGCATAATCAACCACCAGGCCAGGATGCCCCGGTTTGTGTATCAGTTCCATACGGCCAGCGGCAGGTTGTAGCTTTGCCGCCATAGCCACCAGCTGCTGGAAGTCATAACCTTCAACGCACAAAGCCGCGAGAGCGCAAAGAAAATTACGAAGATTAAAATCACCGATCAATGGCAGATATAAACTCGCCTCGCCCCAGTGGCTCGATAACTCACAGCGCATACCATCAGAAAAGTGAGACAGCTCTTGATAAGCGATGAACTGGGCACAACCCAGTTCGGACAACGCGGCGACATCTCCCACCACACAACAGTCCAGCGTCTCGCGCAATTCAGCAAAGAGAACGCGCCCTTCGCTATCTTCCACGTTGATCACCGCCCGCTTTACACTCGGCAGTGAAAATAGGCGCTTCTTAGCGGCAAAATAACTCGCCATATCTTCATGGTAATCAAGGTGATCACGAGACAGATTGGTAAAAATTGCCGTGCTGAAAGGTACAGCATCTGCGCGCCCTTGCATTAAGCCATGGGAAGAAACTTCCATTGCCACCAATGACATCTGTTCGTTTCGCATCGCCGCTAGCATCTGTTGCACAGAAACGCAGTCGGGAGTCGTATTTGCTGTTTGCTGCAACTGATCTACCGCGCCCCATCCCAGCGTACCGACCACGCCACCCTGTTCATCACACAGTTGTGCCAACTGTGCACACATGGAACAAACAGACGATTTACCATTGGTACCTGTGACACCAATCACTTTCATCTGCTGACCTGGCTCACCGTAAAACTGGGCAGCGATCTGTGGCAACCGACGTGCTAAATCAGGCACGCGGATCTCTGGCACCGCACCCGCATCTTTTGCCTGGTGCCAAACCAATGCTTCTTCGTCGCCCGCGGCCAGAATAGCGGCAGCTCCAGCCGTCAAAGCACTCGCAATATATTCACGGCCATCAACCAGATGCCCAGGGATAGCAGCAAACAGATCACCAGGACGAATTTGTCGACTGTCCAGATGCATCTGTGCCAGCGATATCGCTGGCAACGTAATAGAGTAATTTGGGAGCAGTTCAGCGAGCTGAGCCATCAGGCTTTCCTCCACTGAGCACCGCAATGCGGCTATCCCCCACCGCATCAGGGCTAATATTGAGCGCCCTCAATGCGCCCGCCATCACTTTACCAAACACCGGCGCGGCAACATCACCGCCATAATATCTATCTCCGGCGGGCTCATTGACGACCACCACGATCGCTAATCGCGGGTTATCCAAAGGTGCCACTCCGGCAAATGACGCAACATAGTCATCGCCATACCCCCCGGCCACCGCTTTTCTTGAGGTACCCGTCTTACCCGATACGCGATAACCGGCAACTTGTGCGGCAATACCTGTACCGCCCTCTTCGGTCACGGCATTCATCATAGTGAGAACACTGCGGGCAACCTGCTGATCCAGCACACGTTTGGCGGGCAGTGGCTCATCGGTTTTGATAATCGAAAGTGGACGCAATAAACCGCCGCTTCCTAATACCGCGTAGGCTTGGGCTAGCTGCAACGTGGTCACCGTCAATCCATAGCCAAAACTCAGGGTTGCCACTTCAAATTCCGACCAGCGACGGCGCTCATGGATCACACCACTGCTTTCACCCGGCAGCCCCAAGCCGGTATCACTACCGAAACCTAAGCTGTAAAAAGTGCCAAGCAGCTGTTCCACAGGCACAGAAAGAGCCAGTTTGCTAACGCCAACATTGCTAGATTTTTGCAGGATCCCTGCCAAATCCAGCTCACCATAATCACGGGAGTCTCGTACCTGACGACCTCCAATACGCATCCAACCAGGCGACGTATCAACCACAGTATCTGACTGCACTGAACCAGCATCCAAGGCACTGATAACGGCCAGCGGTTTAACTGACGAGCCCGGTTCAAACGTATCTGTCACGGCTCGGTTACGGGTACGGTGATTCTTCAAGCCTTTGCGGTTATTAGGGTTATATGAAGGGGTATTAACCATTGCCAACACTTCACCGGTCCGCACATCCAATACCACCACCGATCCCGATGTTGCGCGATGATATTCCGTGGCTTTCTTCAACTCTTGATAAGCCAGCGCTTGAATCCGCTGATCAATGCTAAGCACGAGATCGTGGGGCGTTTCCGCTTGCTCCAGCACTTCCAAAGATTCGATCACCCGTCCGCCACGGTCCTTACGAACTTTTCGCTTACCGTCGGTACCCGTTAACCACTCATCATAACTGCGCTCAAGCCCTTCAAGGCCCCTGTCATCAATGTCGGTAAAACCAATCAAGTGAGCACTGACTTCGCCTGTAGGATAGAAACGGCGTGACTCGGACTTCAGGTAAACCCCCGGGATCTTGAGATTCTCGACATAGCCAGACATTGCAGGTGACAGCTGACGCTGCAGATAAACAAAACGTTTACCTTTACTCCCCTGCATCCTCGCCATCACTTTATCGAAATCGAGGTCTAACACATCACACAATGCTTGCCAGCGACGGGTCATCGACAAGCCATCTTTTTCAAACAGAATTTTTGGATCTACCCAGACCGCTTCTACCGGCACGCTCACCGCAAGTTCGATGCCATTACGATCTGTGATCAAGCTGCGCTGAACAATTTCAGTCTTGGTGCGCAATGAGCGATTATCACCCTCCATACGCAAGCGATCCGGATCCAGTACCTGGATATAGGCAGCGCGAGACAAAAGCGCAACGAACAACAAAGACACTGCACCCAAAACGCAATAGAAGCGCCAGGCGAAGTGTTGATGTCCCTTATTGGCTTTTGCCTGTTTACTCATGGCAGTCTCACCACTTTTTCAGACTCAGGGCTTGGCCTGATCATCTGTAATCGGCTGCTTGCAAGGCGCTCAATGCGACTATGCTCGGCCAACGAATTCTCTTCCAGCAACAGATGGCGGTACTCGACCTTCAGCTGATCCTGACGCTCCAGTAGCTGCTCCAAAACGATGTTGCCTTGACGGGCGTGGTGCACGGTTAGGATCACCGCAAACGCACAACACAGGTTAATCAGCGCCATGCTGAATAACCCTTTATGCCGCCATAGGTCCTGAAAGACCAATAGGCTGAGGCTGCGCTGGCTATCTGTCATAGCGGCACCTCAAGGCGCTCGGCAATGCGTAGCACTGAACTGCGTGAGCGAGGGTTAGCCTCAACCTCTGCAGCACTGGGCTTGATCGCCTTACCTAATGTTTTCAATTTACAGCGCCCCGCCAGCTGGGCTTCTGTCAGGGGCAATCCCCGAGGGATCGGCTCCCCTTTACTCTGCAAGCGCATAAACTGCTTAACGATGCGATCTTCCAGCGAGTGGAAGCTGATCACCGACAACCTGCCGCAGGGGGCTAACACTTCCATCGCTCCAGCAAGCACTTCGTGGATCTGTTTGAGTTCTTGATTGATCTCAATACGGATCGCCTGAAAGCTGCGGGTTGCAGGGTGTTTATGCTTTTCGCGATTCGGCGTAATACGCTCAATCAAAGAGGCTAGTTGTGATGTCCGTAAAAACGGTTTTTCATCGCGGTCATGGACAATGGCGCGAGCAATTTTGCGAGCAAAGCGCTCTTCGCCATACTCTTTCAACACTCGAACGATCTCGTCTGCTTCCGCGACAGCCAGCCACTCTGCTGCTGTTTGGCCACTGCTGTTGTCCATCCGCATATCCAGCGGACCATCATTGATAAAGCTAAAACCGCGTTCACTGTCATCGAGTTGCGGAGATGACACGCCGAGATCCAGCAGCACACCATCGATTTTACCGCTCAGATCTCGTTCATCCATATAGGCCGCAATTTGGGAGAAAGTGCCGTGGATAATCTCGAAACGGGGGTCATCGAACTGCTCAGCCACAGCGATCGCGGTGGGGTCACGATCGATAGCAAGCAGGCGGCCTTGGGGGCCAAGCTGTGAAAGAATGGCACGGGAATGTCCGCCACGGCCAAATGTGCCGTCAACGTAGATCCCATCAGGTTTAATTGCCAGTCCGTCTACCGCTTCGCGCAGTAATACGGTTTCATGCACCAATGCCATTGCCTCTAGTTAGAGAGAGAAATCCTGCAGTCGTTCACTGAATGGTTCAGTGCCCGACAGCTCGAGTTCTTTATCCGCTTCAACCTGATCTGCCCAGGTCTGTTCATCCCAGATCTCAAATTTATTGAGCTGGCCCACCAGCATCAGCTTTTTATCCAAATTGGCGTGCTGACGCAGTGGTGCGGAGAGTAGTAAACGGCCATTTTTGTCCATTTCTACTTCGGTGGCGTAACCAAGCAGCAAGCGCTGCATGCGCCTTTCGGCGGGGTGCATACTGGAGAGTTGTTGCAACTTGAGCTCAATCGCTTCCCAAGCCGGCAACGGATAGAGCAATAGACAAGGATCTTTGATATCGATAGTGCAAACCAGTTGTCCCTGACAGCGTTGCATAAGGGTCTCACGATACCGAGTTGGCATCGCAAGGCGACCTTTGCTGTCAAGATTGATGGCATTAGCACCGCGAAACATGATCAGATTGGCTCCCTGTTATATTGCCTTTAGATCCACAATTATCCACTTTCCCCCACGGTGCTAAAGTGTAGGGGGGGTAAACAACCCTTGTCAAGCAGTCACTACCATGCTGTGAGGCCAGTCACCATGGGGTTTTTGTAGCAAAATCGAAAGCCGTTGATAAAGTGGATAAAAGTGGTGGTGAAATGCCGTTCCAGCCCAAAAATTATTTTTCCAGTGCTGAAATCAGAGAGAAGAGAGAGGCATCAGGCAAAAAGTGGTTATTTTGCGCCATCACTCGCCCCTGATGGGGCGAGAGAAAAGTTGGGGGAGTTGGCCGATAAGCCGGGTTCTGTCGTGGATGATCATTCCTCTAGGCCTGCAATCGCTCACAGGCTCAAGCAACCTACCCGCTTCCGATATGGGCCATACCGTAAGGAAGCCTATTTGGTCTTGCTCCGGGTGGAGTTTACCGTGCCACGAACTGTTACCAGCCGCGCGGTGCGCTCTTACCGCACCCTTTCACCCTTACCTGTGCGATTATCCGAAGATAAAAGCCATCGGCGGTATACTCTCTGCTGCACTAGTCGTCGGCTTGCGCCGCCCAGGCGTTACCTGGCACCCTGCCCTGTGGAGCCCGGACTTTCCTCCCCCGCTATAAATAACGGCGGCGATCATCTGGCCAACTCCGGCGGCGGAGTCTAGCAGAGTTGCGCGGTTTCAGCTAGCGACCCTGCAACTTCAAACCCAGGTCATAAACCAGCTTCTTCTTCACATCGTACATTTCAGCGACCAAAGCGGCTGCTTTCTTCAATGGTAACTCAGCGATAAGAAGCGCTAACCAACGCTCAGCTTCCGCAGGCAAGCCCTCCCCCTCTGGCACCTGATAGCCCCCAATCACCAAAACAAACTCGCCCTGCTGACGCTCTGGCTCAGCCTCTAACCAGTCAATTAAGCCAGCTAAAGTCGATTGGACAACCGATTCAAAGCGCTTGGTTAGCTCTTTTGCCAATGTCGCCTCACGCTCGGCACCAAAATGCTCAATCATCGCGGTCAAGGTCACTAGCACCCGTCGTGGTGACTCATAAAACACCATGGTGCGAGGCTCTTTTGCCAATCCATCGAGGCGACTGTTCAGTGCACCAGATTTGGCAGGCAAAAAGCCTTCAAAACTAAATCTGTCGGTTGGCAAACCGGCTGCACTTAACGCCGTAATTGCTGCACATGGCCCAGGCAAAGGGATCACATTGACACCAGCATCACGACAAGCACGCAACAAAGGATAACCGGGGTCACTAATCAGGGGTGTGCCAGCGTCAGATATCAGCGCGACAATTTGCCCAGCCTGCACCCTTTCGATAATCGCAGCACTGCGCGCCCGTTCATTGTGCTCATGCAACGACCAAAGATGGCCACTGATGCTGTAAGCATCCAATAAACGTCGGCTATGGCGGGTGTCCTCAGCGGCAATCAGATCCGCTGCTGTCAGCACTTCAATGGCCCGCTGTGTCATGTCTCCTAGGTTACCTATGGGAGTAGGGACAATATAGAGTGCACTCGCTAAGCTCATTGGGCTGTTTTCCGTTGTTTGTTAAGATGAAAGGGTAAAGGTACACTAAGCCCACTTAAATTAAAGTTACGCCTACTAGACGAGACCGGTAACCTAACCTGATGAGTATTCTACCACGCCTAAGCTGGCCACTTGCCATTCTCTTCACCATTGCGGCCTGTGCTCCGACACCAAAACCGGATCCTAAACCCGAAGAGGTTGCCATCGTTGCCGTAGGGGTGCCAACGGCACCCGCTGCCGACTATTTACTCAAAGCACAAGAGACATCAGGAGCGGCTCGCCAAGCCTATCAACTGTTGGCATCACGCGCCCACTTGCTTGAAGGTCAACTGGAGTTAGCCCGCTCAGTCTATGGCAACATTGAGATCCCACTTTCGCGCGATGATCAACGACTGGAGTACACACTGTTAGGTGCCGAGTTCGCTATCTATCGCGGCGCACCAGATCAAGCCATTGAGATCCTAGGCTCAATCAAGAAAGATAAGCTGAGTAGCGAAGATAAGTTGCGCACCTATCAACTGCTAGCTCGCGCTCAATTGGCCCGTGGCAACCGGGTCGAAGCCGCCAGATCACTGGTGCAACTCGATCCTTCATTGGATCCAGAACAGCAGGTGGAAAACCACAGTTATATCTGGAGCTATCTCAAGCCTCTGACCCCCTTCTCGCTACAAACTTTTGAGCAAGCGCCGCCACCAGACGCCTTTACTGGCTGGTTACGACTAATGGCGTTGACCAAAACCATGTCAACCCACCCGGCTGCGATGATCGATGCCCTAGAGCAGTGGCGCATAGAGTTCCCCAATCACCCCGCAGCAGCCAGCCTGCCGTTGGAACTGCAAACCGCACTAGAAACCCGTCCATTCACGCCAAAACGGATTGGCGTTTTGCTGCCACTCACTGGACGCTTTAAGAGCCAAGGTGAGGCGATACGTGATGGCATGGTATTTGGCTACCTGAAGACAGCCATGCCAGACCTAACAGTGACATTTTATGATACGGCAGCGGAAGGCGCACTGCAGGCGCTGGAACAGGCCCAACTCGCTGCAAGCGACTTTATTATCGGCCCGTTGCTAAAAGGTAACGTTGAGACATTGCTCAGCGAAGCCACATTAACCACTCCGCTACTCGCACTAAACCGTATCGACGGTGCAGTGGACAACGCATCGCTATTTTTCTTCCCGTTGGCACCAGAGGATGAAGCCGTACAGGCTGCCCAACGAATGTGGAATGACGGCCACCGTTACCCCTTACTATTACTGCCTAAGGGCGGTTTAGGTAGTCGCATTGCTGCTGCGTTTGAAGAGAGCTGGATGCAGTTAGTCAGCAGCAATCAGCTTGATCCAAATGATGACACCAAGCAGAGTGTTGAGGTGCGTTATTACAGTGACCGCAAAGCGATGCAGAAAATGGTCGAACAAGCGCTCGGGGTTAACGAGAGTCAGGCTCGGATCCGACATATGAAAGGGCTATTCGGCTCTAAGTTGGAAGTTGAGCCGCGCAGTCGCCGAGACTTAGATGCCGTCTACCTGTTCTCCAACCCAATAGAGACACGCCTACTCAAGCCTTTTGTCGATGTCACCGTCAGTCCGTTTGCGGACCAACTGCCGATCTATGCCAGCTCTCGCAGCCATGAAAAAAGCTTGGCACAAGGTCAGGCACGGGAATTAACTGGCGTGATGTTCAGTGAGATCCCCCTGTTACTGCCAGCCTCCGAAGAGCAATCAAGTACCCGTGACGCCAGTAAGGCTCTGTGGCCTCAGCGCAGCGCCTCTGAGCAGCGCCTATTCGCCCTTGGACTCGACGCCTACCAACTGATCGGTCAGTTGGCCCAGATGCGCGCATTCCCAGGTTTTAGCGTGGAAGGTATGACAGGTAGACTGCAAGTCTCAGAAGATGGCCAGATAAAACGGGAATTGAACTGGGCAAAAATGCGCAATGGTAGCGCAGAGCTTATGCCAAGGCAGGCAACAGAAGATGAAATGGTTACTCAGCCATAGGGCGATTGGTGAGGCCTATGAGCAGCGGGCCAGAGCCTATCTAGAGCGCCATCAGTTGAAGTTTGTCACCGCAAACTTCCATTGCCGTGGTGGTGAGATAGATCTGGTGATGCGAGAAGACAACACTTGGGTGTTTGTTGAGGTAAAGTATCGAAAATCTGGCAGTCACGGAGGCGCTTTAGCCGCAATCGATGAAAAGAAAATTCATCGATTAAGGCATACAGTGCAACTTTTTCTGCAACAAAAGGGGTTAGACGAGAGTCTGACCCCATGTCGAATTGATGTGGTTGCCATTACCGGCGACCAGTATGAATGGATCCGTAACGCGATCTAAGTCCAAAGATAAGGGCCAAACAATGTTGAGTCGCATTGAAGAAAGCTTTAAAGAAAGCATACAAACCAAAATAGCAGCGGCAGAAGCGATGCCTCCAGCCATAGAAAAAGCTGCACAGATGATGGTGCAGTGTCTGCTATCAGGAAACAAGATCCTAACCTGTGGTAACGGCGGCTCTGCTGGCGACGCACAGCATTTCTCCTCTGAGTTATTAAACCGGTTTGAGCAGGAACGCCCTAGCCTTCCTGCCATCGCCCTAACCACCGATAGCTCGACCATCACCTCCATCGCTAACGACTACAGCTATGACGAGATCTTTTCTAAGCAGGTTCGTGCATTGGGTAACAGTGGCGATATTCTGCTAGCGATTTCAACCAGTGGTCAAAGTCGTAATGTGATTAAAGCGATGGAAGCGGCGCTGTCACGAGATATGACAATTGTTGCCTTAACCGGTAAAGACGGCGGGGAGATGGCTGGGCTTTTGGGTCCAAACGATGCTGAAGTACGTGTACCATCTACCCGCACGGCACGAATTCAAGAGGTTCACCTGCTGGCTATTCACTGCCTCTGTGATCTCATCGACCGCACTTTGTTCCCGCAAGATGAGGAGTAATCTTATGATGCCACATCGTCGCCTGCTGGGTGTCGTTTTGGCCGGCACTCTCGCCCTCCAAGGGTGTGCAGCAGTGATCATAGCGGGCGCCGCGGGAACCGCAGCAGCCATCGATGACCGTCGAACCTTGGGCTCTCAGATTGATGACAATGCCATTGAAATCAAAGCAGTAGGTCGTCTACGGGAGCGCAAAGATATCTGGGATCACAGTCGTATCAGCATCAGCAGCGTGAATGGCACCTTGCTATTGGTAGGACAAGCCCCGACCGCACACCTGCGAAACGAAATAAGCCGTGTGGTTGAAGGTATACCCAGCGTCAAAACAGTGCACAATGAAGTTAAAGTAGGTACACCGATTAGTCTTACTACCCAAAGTAATGACGCCTGGATAACCACCAAGGTCAAAGCTGATCTCATTGGTGATAAAGAGGTAAACGGCAACCAGGTCAAAGTGGTTACCGAGAATAGTGAGGTTTACCTGCTCGGATTATTAACCAAACAGGAAGCAAGTAAAGCCACCGAAATAGCTCGTAATGTCACTGGGGTTAAGCAAGTGGTGCGCGTGTTTGAGTACACCAGCAAATAGCCTGAACAGCTTTCCTCAAAATACAAAAAAGGAGCCTAACGGCTCCTTTTTTATATCAAGTTCTAACGTGACTACTTCACCACGCGCAAGCTAGGGCGCCCACCAGAAGGTGGTGTCGGCTTATCGTCATCCGTCACCGGGGATGTCACCAGTGTTGGTTGCTCTTCCAGATCAGCCTCTGGTGCAATATCATCTGCAAAAACGGTTCCTGCGCCATTTTCTCTGGCATAAATCGCCGTCACCGACTCAATAGGCAGATAAACAGACATAGGCGTCCCCCCAAAACGAGCACTAAACGATACCGCATCATTGCCCAACTCTAGCTGCCCTACTGCATGGGGCGCTAAGTTCAATACAATCTGGCCATGTTTGACGAACTGCGTAGGTACCTTTACTGCATCTACCGTCGCATCCACGACAACGTGGGGCGTCAAGTTGTTATCAACTAGCCACTCATAGAATGCACGCAACAGATAGGGACGGCTTGGGGTCATCGTTTAAAAACCTACTCGCTGTTCTCTTTCCGACTCAGTCAAAGAAGCCTGAAAGGAGTCGCGTTCAAAAACGCGCTGCATATAGGTTTTGATCTCTTTAGAACCACGCCCTGTCAGCTCAATACCTAAACTAGGTAAGCGCCACAACAGCGGGGCAATGTAGCAATCAACCAAACTAAATTCTTCACTCAGAAAATAGGGTGATTCTGCAAACACGGGCGCCAGTGCAATCAAGCTCTCTGTCAGCTCTTTACGTGCTGCATCAGCATTGTTGCCACTGATGATGTTATCAACCAAAACATACCAGTCATTCTCGATGCGGTGCATCATGAGGCGACTGTTACCGCGCGCAACTGGGTATACAGGCATGAGAGGCGGATGAGGAAAACGCTCATCAAGGTATTCCATGATGATGCGAGCGTTATAGAGTACTAACTCGCGATCAACCAAGGTAGGTACCGTGTTGTACGGGTTATACTCGATCAACTCTTCTGGAAGGTTGCTCGGATCAACCTGATTGATCTCTACACTTACCCCTTTCTCAGCCAGCACGATACGTACTTGATGGCTGTACAGATCGTTCGCACCTGAAAACAGGGTCATCACAGAACGTTTATTGGCAGCAACGGCCATGGGGCCTCCATATTATCTTTTAGCAAAAACAGGAGACAGGGTAACCCCTGTCTCCCGACAAACATTATCTTATCAACAACCTAACTAGTGTAGATCGCGAAAGAACTCTTTCTTCAGCAAGTACGCCAGGATAGTGAAAATCACCAAAAACCCTAACACCCACCAGCCCATAGAGCGTCGCTCAAGGGTCACTGGCTCAGCTGAGTAAACAAGGAAATTGACCAAATCGAGTACGGCATGGTCATACTCATCTGTGCTCATTTCACCAGAACCATCAGCTCTTATACCGACATAAACATCTTGCTGTTCACCGTCAATCAGCCGAGATTCATAGGTTTTACGTGGCACCCCTTGTAGCTCTTGCAGTACATGGGGCATACCCACGTCTTTAAAAACCACATTGTTCACGCCAAATGGGCGAGTCGGGTCTTCATAGAAGCTACGCAAATAGGTGTATAACCAATCAGCGCCACGAACTCTGGCAACCAAGGTTAAGTCTGGCGGTGTTGCGCCAAACCACTTAGCACCCAATTCATCTGACATTGCATTTTCCATCAAGGCACCAATTTTGGTTCCCTCAATAAACATCAGATTTTCCTGCATCAAAGCTGCTGAAATACCCAAATCACGCGCAACACGTTCGTAACGCTGATACTTAGTTGAGTGGCAACCTGAACAGTAGTTCATAAAAAGCTTCGCACCTGTTTGCAGCGACGCCTTATCGGTCAAATCATAATTTGCTTTATCAAGGTGGACGTTACCACCCGCAGCCATTACCAAGCTTGGTAGAAGCGCCACCAGCGCTATGATCATCCTTTTCATCAGGTCAGCCTCTCTGGTAGCGGTTTAGTATTTTCATTTTTGCTATAGAACCAAAGCAGTACGAAAAAACCGAAATACAAGAAGGTAAATATCCGCGCATACATAGTGTAGGTTTCAGTCGCTGGCAGAGCACCTAAAATGCCCAATGCCACAAAACTCACAGAGAATTGAGCAATGTTTAGCTTGTGCAAGCCACTACGGTAGCGAATTGAACGAACCTTACAACGATCAAGCCAAGGCAACAGTGCCAACACGACGATCGCCAGCCCCATGAAAACAACCCCGCCGAGCTTATGTGGGATAGCACGAAGTACGGCATAGAACGGCGTGAAATACCAGACTGGTGCAATATGCTCAGGTGTCTTCAGTGGGTTAGCCGCCTCAAAGTTAGGTGGCTCAAGGAAATACCCGCCCATCTCTGGGTTAAAGAAGATGACATAAGCAAAAAAGAATAAAAACACACCGATACCGATGAGATCTTTCACCACAAAATAGGGGAAGAAAGGCGCCGCATCGATAATATCTTTTTTACTGGTGTAGTACTCGTGGAACTTGAACTTAGGCTTATCAGCGTCAGCAACAGACCCTTTTGGCCGTTTAATTTCGACACCGTCAGGGTTGTTAGAGCCCACTTCGTGGAGTGCGACCAGATGCAAGAAGACCAACACCACCAGTACCAGTGGTAATGCGATCACATGCAGGGCAAAGAATCGATTCAGTGTTGCACCGGAGACAACGTAATCGCCACGGATCCAAAGGGTTAAATCGTCACCGATGACAGGTATCGCGCCAAAGAGCGAGATAATCACCTGTGCGCCCCAATAGGACATCTGACCCCAAGGCAGCAGGTAGCCCATGAAGGCCTCAGCCATCAGGGCAATAAAGATAAACATACCAAACAACCACAGCAGTTCACGTGGTTTTTGGTATGAGCCGTAGATCAACCCACGGAACATATGCAGGTAGACAACGACAAAGAATGCCGACGCGCCGGTGGAGTGCATATAACGCAGCAACCAGCCATATTCGACATCTCGCATAATGTATTCAATTGATGCAAACGCGCCTTCAGCCGAGGGCGTGTAATTCATCGTCAACCAAATCCCAGTCAGGATCTGGTTCACCAATACCAACATCGCCAAAGAGCCGAAGAAATACCAGAAGTTAAAATTCTTAGGCGTCGGGTACTGAGCAAGGTGCATATTCCATACACGTTGCATAGGTATCCGGTATTCAATCCATTCGAGTAATGAGCGGAACATTACACAGTCCCTCCGTCAACGCCGACCAAGATGGTTGTATCGTCTTTAAAATGGTACGGGGGAATAACCAAGTTTAACGGTGCTGGTACGTCTTTATAAACCCGACCAGCCATATCAAACTTAGAACCATGACACGGACAGAAGAAGCCGTAGTTAACGCCTTCAACCTGTTCTCCAAAAGAACCAGGAAGGTAAGTTGGCGAACAACCTAAATGAGTACATAAGCCGACCGCAACAAATAGTTCAGGCTTCACTGAACGGAATTCATTTTTAGCGTACTCAGGTTGCTGATCAACTTCGCTGGACTGAGGGTCCTTAAGTTTATCTTCGTTGGCTTTCATCTCTTGTAATACAGAATCAGGACGCAGCACCACCCAAACAGGCTTGCCACGCCATTCAACACGTATTAGCTGTCCCGGTTCCAATTTACTGATATCCACTTCCACCGGAGCACCAGCGGCCTTGGCTTTCTCACTTGGATTCCAAGATTTTATAAATGGGACAGCAGCAGCTACTGCTCCCACACCACCTACGACAGCTGTCGCGGCAGTTAGAAAGCGACGACGGCTGTTATTGACAGGCGCATTGCTCATCCAGTTATCTCCCACATACCATCCGCTTTTATCTGCGGCTTTGGAGCGCGACGAACCGCCTCATCAGGAGAATTCCCGAAAAAGAAAACGGTACGCTGCAAAAAAGAGTCAAGATTGTAAAAAAAACACCCTGCGCTGGCAAGGATACTCGTCATACAACCCTAATCTAAAAAGGAAAAAAAAGCCCCGAAAAACGGGGCTTTTTTTGCAAAGACGTTGACGAACGCCCAGTACCAGCGAATTAACGCTTGGAGAACTGAGGACGCTTACGTGCTTTGTGAAGACCAACTTTCTTACGCTCAACACGACGTGCATCACGAGTAACGAAGCCAGCTTTACGCAGGTCGCTACGCAGAGTCTCATCGTATTCCATCAGTGCACGGGTGATACCGTGACGGATAGCGCCTGCTTGACCGGTAGTACCACCGCCCTTCACAGTTACGTTGATGTCCAGCTTGCCAACCAGTTCGGTTAACTCGAGCGGCTGACGAACAACCATACGAGCCGTTTCGCGGCTGAAGTAAACATCCAAAGGACGTGCATTGACGGTAATAGCGCCACTGCCCGCTTTGATGAATACGCGTGCTGTTGAGCTCTTGCGGCGGCCAGTACCGTAGTATTGATTATCTGCCATGATGGACTGAACCCCCAATTAAAGTTCTAAAGCTTGAGGCTGTTGAGCAGCATGACCATGCTCAGCACCTGCGTAGACTTTCAGCTTACGGAACATTGCGCGACCCAGAGGACCTTTTGGCAACATACCTTTCACTGCTTTCTCAAGAACACGCTCAGGCGCTCTCTGGATAAGCTTTTCAAAGCTCATCTCTTTCAGACCGCCCGGGAAACCGGTGTGACTGTAATAGATTTTGCCTTTCGCTTTGTTACCAGTTACCTGGATCTTCTCAGCATTCACGATGATGATGTAATCACCAGTATCAACGTGAGGAGTATATTCTGGCTTATGCTTGCCACGCAGGCGAAGCGCTACTTCTGTCGCCAGACGACCCAGAGTTTTACCATCTGCATCAACAACGAACCAATCGCGTTTTACAGACTCTGGCTTTGCGGTAAATGTTTTCATTTATCCAAACCTAAAAAATTCGTTTACACCACGTCTCAACGCATTGAGACATCACAAAAATCACCGCATGGTATCCCTTCGAATACACCTGTCGGTCTATGTCAGCACTGCCGATATGGCAGCTGGCAACGTGGGCGGAGCGGGATTATAGACAAAGCGTGGACAAAGATCACCCACTTTCTCACTTATATTTAAGGAATATGTGGGCGCTTGAGGTACTCATGGGACTGCATTTCCAACAAACGGCTCTGGCAACGCTTAAACTCGAAGCTCAATCGCCCATCGTCGTAGAGTTTCTCCATCTCTCTTTCAGCTGAAATAATCAACTTCACATTGCGTTCATAGAACTCATCAACCAAGGCGATAAAACGCCTAGCGACGTCGTCATTGTGTACGCCCATCTGCTTGACGCCATGTAGGAGTAAAGTATGAAACTCTTTTGACAGCTCAATGTAGTCAATCTGGCTGCGGGCGCTTTCACATAACACCGCAAAATCAAACATCACCACACCATCTGCCAACCATCGCGTGACTAACTGACGATTGTTCACTTCAATTGTCGCCCCAGCCTTACCCGGTTCAGGCGCTAACGCGGCAAAGTACTGTTCGAGATTGACTAGCGCGGCGGCGTCTAAAGGATGGTGATAAATCTCTGCGCGTTCCAGTGTTCGCAAACGATAGTCGATACCAGAATCAACATTGACGATGTCGCAATGTTGGTTCAACAAAGCAATGGCGGGTAGAAAACGTGCCCGTTGCAAACCATTGCGATATAGCTCGTCTGGGGGGATATTAGACGTAGTCACAAGCGTCACTCCCCGCAGGAAGAGACCTTTCAGCAAATTACCTAAGATCATCGCGTCGGTGATATCCGACACAAAGAACTCATCCAGGCAGATCACCCTGGCCTCTGCAGCTAACTGCTCTGCGACACTGTCCAAAGGATCTGATTGGCCAGACAACGCCTGCATCATCTGATGAACCCGATGCATAAACCGGTGAAAGTGCAGCCTTAACTTATTCTCTGCCGGCAGGCATTCGAAAAAAGTATCCACTAAGTAGGTTTTACCGCGCCCAACCCCGCCCCAAAAATAAAGCCCTTTCGCCGTTGATGTCGGTGCTTTTGTTAAACGTTGCCAGAATGAACGTTGCGGCGGCTGACTGAGACGCTGATACAGCTCTTGAAGATGGTTAACCGCATTCGCTTGTGCGCTGTCCCTCACAAAACCACTCTGTTCCAGCGCTTTTTCATAACGCGCCAGCGGCGTATCTGACATCTTCTGCCCACCTTTGACAAATAATTGTTTACACTTGCAATGGTACCATGGTGATTCTGACCGAGGTATATTGTGATCTTGGGCATAGCCTACTGAACGAAACGGAGTACGCGCTGAATGATCTGGTTAGTTGGAATTTTATCTATAGTCGTAGGCTTCTTGGCGGGTTGGTATTTTTCACGCTCCACCAATGAAGGTTCCGGTAAAGCTTCGGTTGAAAAAGCACTGGAAGCGACCCAATTTGAATTAGAGCAATATAAGCAAGAAGTGTCGGATCATTTCGCCGCGACGGCTGAATTGCTTGAACAGGCCAATGACAATTACCGCAAATTATGTGGTCAGTTGACCGAGAGTGCTCATGCCCTGCTTGATGAAAAGAGCCGGGCCGAGTTACCTGAGCTAGAAGCGCTGGAGCAACAAAATAAAGCGTTAACGGCAGAAGATGACGAAGAGTGGCAGCAGCCTCGAGATTACTCTGGTTCACCGTCAGGCCTGATCAGTGGTACGGAAAAAGACAAACAGAAAGAGCCTGTAAGTTAACCAAAGCGGGGAACTTATCCCCGCTTCCCTCTGTCTGTTTGTGATGTAGCAACAATCAAACACCATTAGGGAGAATGAAATCAGTATGAAACGTTTGCTGTCTCTTGCCTCGTTGGCGCTATGCGCCACGCTTATCGTTACCCCAACAGAAGCCGCAGCTTCTCTTCCCCTCTCCGTCGAAGGGCAACCAGTTCCTAGCCTTGCTCCTATGCTGGAAAAAGTCACTCCAGCCGTCGTCGACATTTCCGTATCTGGAACTCATACGGCGAAACAAAGGGTTCCGGATATCTATCAATACTTCTTCGGAGCCCCGCGCGAGCAGGTACAAGAGCGACCATTTCGCGGACTCGGCTCTGGGGTCATTATTGACAGTGACAAAGGCTACATAGTCACCAATCACCATGTTATCGACAGCGCAGATAAGATCATGGTGACGTTGCAAGATGGGCGAGAGCTCGATGCCCGCGTTATTGGTTCAGATGAAGAATCCGATATCGCACTGTTACAGGTAGACCAAGATAATTTAGTCGCGCTGCCCCGCGCCAATGCAAGTCAGTTGCGTGTTGGCGACTTTGTGGTGGCCGTGGGCAACCCTTTTGGCTTAGGACAAACAGCTACCTCAGGGATCATCAGCGCCCTAGGTCGCTCTAACCTTAACATCGGCCAATATGAAAACTTTATCCAAACCGATGCAGCCATCAACTCGGGTAACTCTGGCGGCGCATTAGTTAATCTCAATGGTGAACTGGTCGGGATCAATACAGCGATCGTTGCCCCTAACGGCGGCAATGTTGGCATCGGCTTCGCCATCCCGATCGATATGGTGAATGACTTGGTCTCACAATTTATCGAGTTCGGTGAAGTTAGACGCGGTGTACTCGGCGTATCTGGTGGCGAACTCACCCCAGACTTAGCAGAAGCGTTTGGCTACGACACCAAACACGGAGCCTTTGTTAATCAGGTGTTTGAAGGATCGGCCGCAGAGGCTGCAGGGATAAAAGCTGGTGATATCGTGGTCAGTGTTGACGGTAGTATGATCAAAAGCTTTGGCGAACTGCGAGCCAAAATAGCTACCCGCGGCGCTGGCAGCCAGGTTACGCTGGGTGTGATCCGCGATGGTAAATTGACTGACTTTAAAGTCACCCTGAAAGAGGCAGAGGAAGCACGAGTGCAAGCACAGGCGCTCCATCCCGCTTTCGAAGGTGCGGTACTGCGAAACAGTGAAGATAGCGATAAACAACCAGGAGTGATCGTAGAAAAGGTCGCCCCCCGGTCGCCAGCATCACAAATCGGCTTTAAAGAGGGCGACATCATTCTCGGCCTCAATAAACAGCCAGTAACCAACCTGAAGGGGCTACGCCAAATTCTGGAGCAGCAGCCATCCGTATTGGCCCTGAACATTCAACGGAACGGCCAACGTATGTACTTAGTTGTCCGGTAACACCCGATAATCAACTAAGATCTGTTAAGACACGCTCCACCAGAGCGTGTCTTACTCCCTTTTCTTTAGTGGCAGTGCTATCCTGCGATTGTACCTAAAGGAATTTCATATCCATGATCTCTCGATTTGCCTCTTTCGCCTCCTATTTGGGCAAAAGCATCGTTTTTGGCCTCGCCATTGCGGCAATCTTATTGCTGCTACTACCAAACCTGCGTGAGCAGGGAAGCGGCGGGAGTCTGCTGATCAGCAGTCAACCTGCAGCAATATCTTTTGCTGAAGGGGTTAGGCGAGCGGCGCCTGCGGTCGTCAATGTCTATACCCGCAGCCTACGATCGGTCACCGACTCGCAACCAGCACAACTCCGCCCGCAAGGCTTAGGCTCTGGCGTATTGATGAGCAAAAAGGGCTATATACTCACCAATTACCATGTAATTGCCGATGCCGATCAAATTATTGTGGCGCTGCAGGATGGGCGAATATTTACCGCCGAGCTCATTGGCAGTGATATCTATACCGATCTTGCCGTGCTCTATATTGAATCTGACGATCTTCCTGTGATCCCACAAAATAGAGACACAGTGGCCATGGTCGGTGATGTGGTATTGGCCATCGGTAACCCATACAACCTGGGTCAGACGATCACCCAAGGGATCGTCAGTGCCACAGGGCGCAGTGGTATGGCTTCCACCAGCTATCAAGACTTTCTGCAAACCGATGCTGCAATTAATCGCGGTAACTCTGGCGGTGCGCTGGTCAATAGCCTGGGTGAGCTTGTCGGCATCAACACGGCAGCCTATTACACCAGCCCCAATGTTGAGAGCCAAGGGATCAGCTTCGCCATTCCCTATGCGTTAGCCCATAAGATCATGAACAAATTAATTTCCGATGGGCGCGTCATACGAGGTTATTTGGGGATCACTGGGCAACAAGTTAACCCTGTACACGCTAAGCAGTTAAAGCTAGGTACATTAACCGGCGTTGTAATTGACAACATGGAGCCGGACGGCCCAGCAGCAAGAGCGGGACTGCTCCGTAATGACGTAATGATCAAGATGGACGATATAGCTGTCGCTGGTGTCCATGATGCAATGGATCGGATTGCAGAAACCAGACCTGGTGCCACGGTAAATATCACTGTGGTCAGGCGTGGCGAGCGCCTCAACATCCCGGTTCAAGTGCATGAGCCACCAGCACTGGCGCGCAACAACTAGCCACTTTTGCTCAATTGAATGTGGATAAATAAAAAAGCTGCCATTGAGGGCAGCTTTTTTATTGGTATATCAAGACGAGAATCTATCAGGCTTTGACGCGAGTGATTGTCGCGCCTAAGCCGCCCAACTTCTTCTCTATCGCCTCGTACCCGCGATCTAAATGATAGATACGGTCGACAACCGTTTGCCCAGCGGCCATCATACCGGCTATCACCAAGCAAGCTGACGCTCGAAGATCGGTGGCCATCACTTCTGCACCTGTCAATTCGTCAGTGTGATGACAAATAGCAGTGTTGCCTTCCAGTTCAATGTCAGCACCCATGCGGCATAGTTCCGGCACATGCATAAAACGATTCTCAAAAATCGTTTCTGTCACTTTGCCACTGCCATCCGCCAGAATATTAAGCACAGTAAACTGTGCCTGCATATCCGTAGGGAAGCCAGGGTGTGGTGCTGTACGTATGCTTACAGCCTTGAGTTGGCGAGCACGCATATCTAATCGGATCCAGTCATCAGCAAAAGTGACCTTTGCCCCTGCTTCTTGCAGTTTAGCGATAACAGGTTCCAATAAACGCGCATCGGTATTGCGGCAAGTGACATCACCGCCGGAGACAGCCGCTGCCACCAAAAAGGTGCCAGTCTCTATGCGATCAGGTAACACCGCATAACTTCCACCGTGTAGCGCTTTTACGCCTTCAATCTCTATTCTATCTGTCCCGGCACCACTGATCTTCGCCCCAAGTGAGTTTAGGAAGTTGGCTAAATCTGTCACTTCCGGCTCACGAGCCGCGTTTTCAATTATCGTTTTACCGTTGGCAAGGACGGCGGCAGCCATCAAGTTTTCTGTACCTGTCACACTGACGGTATCGAGAAAAATAGTCGCCCCACGCAAGCCACCTTCAGGTGCGGTGGCATTGATATAACCGCCCTCCACCTGAATATCAGCGCCCATCAACTCTAGCCCATGAATATGCAAATTCACTGGACGCGCACCAATAGCACAGCCACCCGGTAACGAAACCCGCGCCTTACCGCCACGAGCGACCAAAGGCCCCAACGCCAGAATAGATGCGCGCATGGTTTTCACCAGATCATAAGGCGCTTCATGGCTGGTCAAACTCGAGGCATCGATAGTAACTTGATTGTCACCACTCCAGTTCGCATCAACCCCCATACGGCCAAGCAGAGCCAACGTAGTATTGATATCTCGCAAGCGAGGTACGTTGTTAACAACCAGCGGCTCACCGCATAGCAGGGTGGCAAATAAAATAGGCAGAGCGGCGTTCTTAGCCCCAGAGATGGTCACATCACCATGCAGAGGACCGCTTTTTTCAACTAACAATCTATCCATTACATACGACTTACTATGAGGGCATCATCAACTTACGTTCCCGTTGCCATTCATCAACGGTAAACGCTTTAATCGAAACTGCGTGCATGTCACCGGCAGCGATCGTAGCCATCAAAGGGCCATAAACCGTCTGCTGACGCTTCACTGATCGCATACCTTCAAAACAGGCACCGACAGCAATAATTTCATAATGACTACCGTCGCTTTTTACATGTACTTCATCCAGCGACAGTGCATCAGTCAGTAATGACTGAATTTCAGTGTTATCCATTACAACCTCTTGGAAAGATCAGGCGGCTTTAGCCGCTTCAATCGGAAGGATATCGTTAAGATCAGAAACTTCGACTAAACGCATCAATTGTTCTGGCGCATTAACAAAATTAAGCACGCGCCCATGACGGCTTTGACAGGCAAATAACTCGAAAAGAAAGGCCATACCAGCACTATCACAGTGCTCAAGCCCTGACAGGTCGACATAGGTAATGCCTTCGCCACAGCAGAGGCTTTCACGTTTGTCCCAAAGGGTAGGAACCGATAGGCGATCTAGCTTACCGCTAATCTGAAAATGGCTGGCCTTAACCCGCTCAAAGGTTGCACTCATTTGGCCTCCTCCGACTCAGATTGAAACTCGATCTTGGTCTGGTTCTTCTCTATCAGCAAATCGGTGACCGCATCCAACCCTTGCTGTCTGATAAGACCTCGCAATTCAGCCTCTTTCTGGCTCAACATACTGAGATTTTCAGCCACCATGTCATAAGCTAGCCATTGACCTGTTTTTTTGTTGCGGCGCATTTTGAAGTCAACGCTGATATCTGGCCTTCCAGGCTCTTGGATCAGTGTCTTAACCGTGGCGTAGTTTTCATCTGATAACGCGCCAGGTAAAAAAGCAACCTTCTGGCCATTGTACTCAGTAAAAAGCTGAGCATAGGTAACTATAAGGTTCTCTTTAAATGCTTCCACAAAGCGATCGCGCTGCTCTTTGGATGATTTTTTCAATTCACTCTGACCGATCACTTTATATGCGGCAAAACGATAGTCGGCATAAGGGATGAGCTCTTCGCGCACAATCTCCTTAAGCAATTCAGGCTGTGCAAGCAGCTGTTCCTGTTCAGTATTAATACGCCCAAAGGTTCGCTTCGACACTGCTTGCGCGAGCTTAAAAGGATCATCCCTCAGTTCCGTTGGCAGCGGTTCAGCGACAGCAGCAGTAACCAGCAGTAACCATGCTGATAAAAAGGAAGTAAGTTTAAATATCATTGAATACACTGTTGCCATGCTCGCTATCTACTTGGATTGACTATAGAGAAACTGCCCAATGAGGTCTTCCAATACCAGTGCCGACTTGGTATCTGGGATCTTATCGCCATCGGCTAAGTAGATACTCTCTTCTTCAAACTCTTCAAAGCCTGGCTGCAGGCCAATGTACTGCTCGCCGAGCAGTCCAGATGTCAAAATCGATGCGGATGTAGAATCGGTAAAGCGGTTATAGTCAGCATCTAAACGCATCTCCACCACAGGCACCCAATCTGTTGGATCAAGGGCAATGGAAGCCACCCGACCAATAACAACGCCACCAACTTTAATCGGCGCACGTACTTTCAAACCACCAATATTGTCGAACTTAGCAAACAGCGTGTACGAGTTCGTGCTGGTACTTAACTCAGAGGTTGCCACTTTCAGTGACAACATAAGTAGCGCCAGAAAACTGGTCAGAACGAAAAAGCCAACCAATATCTCGATTTTACGCTGATCAAAACGCTTACTATTTTGCATCCATTTACCCGAACATAAGCGCGGTAAGGACAAAGTCGAGTCCTAGCACCGCTAACGAAGAATGAACAACGGTTTCAGTGGTTGCCCTACTTATCCCTTCAGAAGTAGGCACTGCATCATATCCCTTGAAAACCGCAATCCAGGTCACTACCAGCGCAAACGCTGCGCTCTTGATAATTCCATTGCCAATGTCTTCCCGCCATTCAACGGAAGAGTTCATCACCGACCAAAATGTGCCACTATCAACTCCCAGCCACTCTACACCAACAAGGTAGCCGCCAAAAATACCCACGCTACTAAACATCAATGCCAATAACGGCATGCTAATGATGCCAGACCAAAAGCGAGGAGCGACGATCCGCTTCAACGGGTCGACAGCCATCATCTCCAAACTAGAGAGCTGCTCAGTGGCTTTCATTAAACCGATTTCAGCGGTCATGGCCGAACCCGCTCTACCGGCAAACAGCAGTGCGGTAACCACAGGGCCAAGTTCCCTTAAAAGGGCTAGAGCAACCATAGGTCCAATGCTGGCTTCTGCACTGTAGTCCACCAATACATTATAGGCTTGCAATCCCAGTACCATGCCAATAAACAGCCCTGATACTAAGACAATCAACATCGACAAAACGCCGGTGATATAAATCTGCTTAATCAGCAGTGGAAAGCCACGGCGTATAGAAAAACGCCCGAACAGCACAGCGGTCAACAATAAAGTAGCCCTGCCTGCGCCCGCCAAACTATCCAATACGCCGACGCCTAAGAGACGAATTCTCTCAATCACTTCGGATCAACTCCCTTAAGATCCTCTGCAAAACTATTCGCAGGAAAATGAAATGGCACAGGACCATCATGGGCACCATCTAAAAACTGGCGTACCAGCGGCGACTCTGATTGTCGAATCCGTTCTGGTGTGCCCTGACCAATCACCTTTTGGTCAGCAATAATATAAACGTAGTCGGCGATACTCATCACTTCCGGCACATCATGGGTTACCACAATGGACGTCATATTTAATGCACTATTAAGTGACCGGATTAACTTAACCAATATTCCCAGAGAAATTGGATCCTGGCCAGCAAACGGTTCATCGTACATGATCAGGTCAGGATCTAATGCAATTGCCCGAGCGAGTGCGGCTCGGCGCGCCATGCCACCAGAGAGCTCACTCGGCATCAAATCCCTAGCCCCTCTTAACCCCACAGCTTCAAGCTTCATTAATACGATAGAACGAATCAACTCTTCTGGTAGGGCAGTGTGTTCGCGAATAGGAAACGCCACATTGTCAAAAACGTCCTGCTCGGTAAACAAAGCGCCGCTTTGAAAAAGCATGCTCATCCGCTTCCGAGCCTCATAAAGCTGGTGTCGGCTCATGCTTGGAATGTCGTCACCGTCGAACAACACCTCGCCTTTAGTCGGTGTTAGTTGGCCACCAATCAGACGCAAGAGGGTCGTTTTGCCGATACCACTAGGCCCCATAATGGCAACCACTTTGCCACGGGGAATGGTCAAATTCAGATCTTTATAGATAAATCTCTGGCCACGACGAAATGTAAGATTGCGTATATCAACAACGTTTTCAGTTGCCATGCTCCATAACCTCTACCGACTCTCGGGGCCAGTTGGCCGCATTGTCCCTTTAGCGGGCCGCTGATTGTATCCTTTTTACGTCTCGCGACCAAATCGAAAACTATTCAAAAAACTGTTTCTGATTATTGCTATGTTCGACATATCATTAAAAAAATGTCACTCTCTGCCACCAAAATGGCGCTTTCCTTGCATCTTTTATCAACGGTCAAAGATTAAAACCTTATGCTAATTCCGGCTCTCATTGTCATAGTTTCCCTCATAGTGCTGGTTTGGAGCGCAGACAAATTTGTCTATGGCGCAGCCGGGCTGGCTCGAAACCTTGGAATATCCCCCCTTGTCATTGGCTTAACTGTTGTCGCTTTCGGCTCTTCTGCGCCAGAAATGCTCGTGGCGGCATCGGCCTCCCTGAATGGCAACCCCGACACGGCGGTGGGTAACGCATTAGGTTCCAACATTACTAATATAGCCATGGTATTGGGAATTACCGCCTTAGTACGCCCGTTGAAAGTATCCTCTGCCACTCTCAAACGTGAGTTCCCGCTCTTGCTGCTAATCACGTTTGGTGTCAGTGCGATGTTTCTCGATCTCAACCTCAGCATCATTGATGGTTGTTTGTTAGTTGCCGGTCTGATTGCATTTACTGGTTTGATGATGCGTATATCGATGCAGGAAGCCAAGGCTGGAGATCCCCTGATTACGGAGGCTGAAGCAGAGATCCCAAGCGATCTTCCCACAGCCAAAGCCATCTTGTGGCTGGCCATTGGACTTCTACTGTTATTAGGCAGCAGTGAGCTACTCGTCACAAACGCGGTTGAACTGGCCCACTATTTTGGTGTCAGTGATCTAGTCATTGGCTTAACGATCATCGCCATTGGCACCAGCTTGCCGGAGTTAGCCGCCAGTGTGGCCGGCGCCCTGCGAAATGAAGGCGATTTGGCACTGGGTAATATTATCGGTTCAAATATCTTCAATTTGTTTGCTGTACTTGCCATGCCAGCGCTATTGGCACCAGGTAAAATAGACGAGCAAGCCTTGTATCGCGATATACCGATAATGATTGGGTTAACGGTGTTGCTGTTCATTTTTTGTTATGGCTGGCGTGGTAAACGGATATTGGCCAAATGGGAAGGCGGCCTATTAGCTGCCTGCTTTATCGGTTACCAGATCCTTTTATTCAGTAACTTACGCTAAGCTTGGCTATAGCGCACCAAAGAAGCATGTTGAGAGAAGTGATGACAGAAACCGTTCAGACACTTTATGGCCATGTTAAAGCCGACATCTTGGCAAAAGCAGCGCGAATTCGACTACTGATTTGCGATGTTGACGGCGTGTTCTCCGATGGCCGAATTTATCTTGGCAACGATGGCGAAGAACTGAAAGCTTTCCACACTCGAGATGGGTATGGCATTAAAGCACTGCAATCCTCAGACGTCGCGGTTGCCGTCATCACAGGTAGACAATCGAATATCGTTGAACAGCGCATGACCGCTTTGGGTGTTGCTCATATTTTCCAAGGCCAAGATAACAAAGTGCAAGCATTCTCCAGCCTTCTTACCACGACCAACTTAACGCCAGAGCAGTGCGCTTATATTGGCGATGATCTGGTTGATGCCCCGGTGATGCAACAGGTCGGACTCGCCATCAGCGTGCAAGATGCTCACCCCATGCTCCATCGCTTTAGCCACTATAAAACCGTGATCCCCGGTGGACGAGGAGCAGTGAGAGAGGTGTGCGATCTAATTTTGCAAGCACAAGACAAATTAGAGACAAGCCAAGGTTTGAGCATATGAACCGGGTTATTCTTTTTACCGTCATACTGTTTGGGGCTGCCATAGGGCTCTACTACTATCAGAGTTTGCTAAAGTCCGAGATCGATATTAATGCGGAGAATCAGGGACAACAGCGGCCTGACTATACGGCCAAAACACTGCGCAGCAGGATTTACAACCAAGAGGGTCAGCTAGAGAATCAAATCTGGGCCAGCAACATGAAGTATTACAATGGTTCGATGACTCTCACGCAATTTGATGCGCCCAAGTTAGTCGTCTACCCAAGCGGTAAGCGTTCTGGTTGGACCTTAAACGCAAGCCATGGTGAATTAGAGCAAAACAACCTACTGCGTTTATCAGAAGATGTTGTGATCACCATGCTAACAGCACAGAATCAAACCAATACCTTACTGACAGATTATGTTGACATAGACCTGACAACCAATGATGTCAGCAGTGATCAACCAGTCACAGTAAAAGGGCCTGGCTACCGACTCGATGGAGTTGGATTAAAGGGCAACGTCGAACAAGAGCACATCGAAGTGCTAAATGATGTAAAAGCGACCTATGAACCTTAAAAATAGATTCACCTTCAGCTTAGTCGGCTTATTGCTGACCACATCGGCTTCCCTAAGCGCCGTTGAAAGTGACTTTAATAAAGAAGTCCGCGTGGATGCAAAACGCCAAAGTATCGATATTCAAAAAGGCATTATTTCCTTCTTTGACGACGTCACGGTAAATCAAGGCACATTACAGATCTTTGCCGACACTTTGCAGGTTGAGCAATCCGCGGGCGCAGGAAAAGAGGTGCTCATCGCAGTCGGTAAACCAGCGAAGTTCAGTCAGGTCTTGGAAAGTGGTCAAAAAATGCATGCCGAAGCTGCAGAGATCCGTTACCGATTAGCAGATAACACTATCCAATTAACTGGTGCAGCGGTACTGACGCAGCAAGACAGCGTCGTGAAAGGCGAAACTATTCATTACGATATCGCCAAACAAAAAATGGTCGCAGAAAGTGGCACAGATAAAGATGATCGCGTGACAACCATTTTTCTCCCCGAACAGCTGCAACAACAGCTCGGCGAAAGTAAGGAATAAACCATGGCGACATTGAAAGCCAGTCAATTAGCCAAGAGCTACAAAGATAGACAGGTAGTTAAGAATGTCTCTTTAGCGCTGAATGATGGCCAAATAGTTGGCTTATTGGGACCGAATGGGGCCGGTAAAACAACCACCTTCTATATGGTGGTTGGACTGGTACCCAACGATAAAGGGCGCATCACGATTGACGATGAAGATGTGACCCTTTCACCCATGCATATCAGAGCGCGCAAGGGGATCGGTTACCTGCCACAGGAGTCCTCCATCTTTCGTAAACTCAGTGTCGCTGACAACATCATGGCAGTACTGCAAACCCGTCCAGAGTTAAGCCGGTTACAGCGCACGGAAACCTTGGAACATCTGCTAGAAGAGTTTAGCATCACTCACATAAGAGATAGCTTAGGTATGTCACTGTCAGGTGGTGAACGCCGTCGAGTAGAGATAGCCAGAGCGCTGGCTGTGGAACCTAGGTTCGTGCTGCTGGATGAGCCTTTCGCTGGCGTAGACCCTATCTCAGTCACAGATATAAAAAAGATTATTCAACACCTAAGAGACCGTGGTCTCGGTGTATTGATCACTGATCATAACGTGCGAGAAACACTCGATGTGTGCGAATATGCTTATATCGTTAGCCACGGAGAGTTAATCGCCGAAGGAAAACCGGAACAAGTGTTAGCCGACCAAAAGGTACGAGACGTATATCTCGGGGAACAATTCCGGCTATAGTGTAAGTAACCAGCGTTGATACATCGGGCTCTTTTGAGTGCCGATTAACGATGACAGCAACAGCATTATTTTAAATGTCACGGAAGTAGATGAAACCGTCATTACAGTTACGTTTAGGTCAGCAACTCACCATGACGCCGCAATTGCAGCAAGCAATCCGGCTATTGCAATTGTCGACGCTCGACCTTCAGCAAGAGATCCAAGAAGCGCTGGATAATAATCCGCTACTCGAGCAAAACGAAGCGGAAGAAACCAGTGAGCAAGTTAATGGTGAAAGCCATACCGCGACTGACAAGCTGGAACAAACCACGGCTAATGCTGAAAATAATCAGTCGGAAGAGCGCGAAGATGCAGCCATGGAAACATCTGAGGCGCTCAACCAACAACAAATCAATGAAGAACTGCCTACCGATACAACCTGGGATGACCACCTTTCAGCAGCGCCCGTTTCAGGTTCCTCGTTCAGTGATGACGCCGACTTTACCTATCAAGGCGAAACCACAGAGTCGTTGCAAGATCATCTGGAATGGCAGATGCAATTAACCCCGTTCACAGATGTCGACAGAGCCATTGCGACATCGATAATCGATGGGATTGATGAATCGGGTTACCTGACGGTCACCGCCGACGATATTCTTGCTTCTTTAGGGCAGGAAGATATCGAACTTGATGAAATAGAAGCGGTCATTAAGCGAGTACAACTGTTCGACCCTATTGGCGTAGGTGCCCGCACATTGCAGGAGTGCCTGCTGGTACAACTCAATCAGTTTGCCAAAGAGACACCTTGGCTAAAAGAGTGCCGCCAGGTTATTGGTCAGTATATTGACCTGCTAGCCAGCCGGGATTATCGCCAATTGATGCGCAAGACCAAACTGAAAGAAGACCAGCTACGTGAAGTTCTGCGGGTGATCCAGTCGTTGAATCCGCGCCCCGGCAGCGCAGTGATCAGCGGTGATGAGCAATATGTAATCCCCGATGTGTCGGTAATGAAAAAAGCTGGACGTTGGGTGGTTGAGCTAAACCCTGACTCGGTACCCAAGCTGAAAGTAAATCAGCAATACGCAGCGATGAGCCGGACGGTAAAGAACACTACTGACAGTCAATATATACGCTCTCATCTGCAGGAAGCGAAGTGGTTCATCAAAAGTCTGGAAAGTCGTAACGACACCCTACTCAAGGTCGCCAACTGTATCGTACAGTTCCAACGCGACTTCTTTGAGTACGGCGATGAAGCGATGAAGCCAATGGTACTCAATGATATTGCCTTAGCGGTTGATATGCACGAGTCCACCATCTCTCGGGTAACCACACAAAAATATATGCATACCCCGCGGGGTATTTTCGAACTCAAGTATTTCTTCTCCAGTCATGTCAGTACTGAAAGTGGCGGAGAATGTTCTTCAACGGCAATTAGAGCGTTAATCAAGAAACTTGTGGCGGCAGAAATCCCTAATAAGCCTTTGTCAGATAGCAAGATTGCTGACCTACTGGCAGATCAGGGAATTCAGATAGCGCGGAGAACCATTGCGAAGTATCGGGAATCCTTGTCTATTCCACCGTCAAATCAGCGAAAAAGCCTGCTATAGCAGGCAATAAAACTAAATAAGGATGAGGTCTATGCAAATCAATCTTACCGGCCATCATGTAGAAGTAACAGACTCTCTGCGAGAGTATGTCGACGGAAAATTTAGTAAATTAGAGCGCCACTTTGACCACATCAACAATGTCCACGTGATCCTCAATGTTGAGAAATTAACCCAAAAAGCCGAAGCCACACTGCACCTAAATGGTGGAGAGATCTTTGCGAATGCAGAGCATCGTGATATGTATGCAGCTATTGACTCGTTGATCGATAAACTCGATCGGCAAGTAATAAAACACAAAGAAAAGCTAAATGCTCACTAGAGATGTCTATGGATATATCATCCATACTTAGCCTGGACTGCACCCGAAGTGCAGTCCATGGTTCAAGTAAGAAACGAATATTAGAAATGGCCAGTGAATTGGCAGCCAAACACTTGCCAGAACATGGCCACAAAGCCATTTTCGAAAGTATTCTAGAACGTGAAAAGAAAGGCAGTACCGGTATAGGTAACGGCATTGCCATTCCCCACGGTAGGATCACTAACGCCAATAAAGCAGTCGCCGTGTTATTGCAGTGCGATGAGCCTATCGCCTTTGATGCAATTGATAACAAACCGGTGGATCTGATTTTCGCCCTCTTGGTTCCAGAACAGAGTTGTCAGGAACATCTGAAGACCTTGTCGGCTATCGCCGCCAAATTGTCAGATAAACAAGTCCTCAAACAGCTCCGTTGTGCCGCTAACGATCAACAATTATACGAAATTATCACCGATTCATGACCAGCACTGACGTGGCCGCAAAACCCAAACTAACGATTGTCAGTGGCCGCTCAGGCTCAGGCAAAAGTGTTGCGCTTCGCGTATTGGAGGATTTAGGTCACTACTGTGTCGACAACCTGCCGGTAGCCATGCTACCGACACTGGTTGCTCAAGTAAGTGGGCACTATAGCGATATCGCCGTCAGCATTGACGTCAGAAACCTGCCCGAAGACCCTCATACGCTGGAAACAATTCTCGACCTTTTATGTCAGCAATGCCGCTGTACGGTTCTGTTTATGGATGCGCAGCAAAGTGCATTGATCCAGCGCTTTAGCGAAACTCGACGGCTCCACCCACTCTCCAAACATGGTGTATCTCTGGAGCAAGCGATTGAAGCAGAGCAGCGCTTACTTGAACCGCTTATCTCCCGTGCCGATCTTCAGATAGACAGCTCTCAGTTGTCGATACATCAGCTCAGCGATCTGGTGCGAGAACGGTTACTAGGCAATGCTGATCGCCATCTGGTTTTAGTATTTGAGTCCTTTGGCTTTAAATACGGTATTCCGCAAGACGCTGATTATGTGTTTGATGCACGATTCTTGCCCAACCCCCATTGGGAACCAGAACTACGCCCCATGACCGGATTAGATGCCCCTGTTGAGCAGTTTTTTAGCCGCCAACCTATCGTGGCCAAATTCATCTGGCAGATAAACAACTTACTCAATACCTGGTTGCCACATCTGGAACTGAACAATCGAAGCTATGTAACCGTCGCTATCGGTTGCACCGGTGGACAACACCGTTCTGTGTTCATTGCCGAAACATTGGCAAAACAGTTCAAAGAGTTACGTAACGAAATTCAGATCCGTCACCGAGAACTAGGTCATTAGTCTTTATGACACAACGCATTGAAAAGAAACTACTGATAAAAAACAAACTGGGTTTGCATGCCCGCGCAGCAACCAAGTTAGTCATGCTGGTCAACAAATTTGATGCCGAAGTGATGATTGAGCATCAAGGAAAATCCGCTTCCGCCGCCAGTGTCATGGGACTGCTGATGATGGAAACCTGTATGGGGCAAGAGATCCAGGTCGTTGCCGAAGGGGATGAAGCACAGCAGGCATTGGATGCTGTTGAGTCCCTGATCAATGACAGATTCGACGAAAACGAATAATCCTCACCTGTTAAAGAAAAATTCTCTCTATTTTTCTGGTTGTTACGATACAATTCCGCTATCGAACTTTTTTAATCGATTGGAGGGCTTAAGGCGATGGCTGAAACTTTAGAGCAAGACCTTACCCAACAAAAATTAAAAGAGGTAAAAAGTGCCCTAGATAGCGGCATGTTTATCCATGTTCGCCGCATTTTGCAGGAGATGGATCCTTCTGATGTCGCCCTTCTGTTTGAGTCAACCCCCACTAAGGGCCGTGCGGTCCTATGGCAGCTGGTCGATCCTGATCTGCATGGCGAGATCCTCGAAGAGCTGTCGGAAGATGTAAAAGACAGCATTATCCGCTTAATGGACCCGGAACTGGTCGCTGCGGCCACCGAAGGGATGGATACCGATGACTTAGCCAACCTGTTACGGGGTCTCCCAGACAGCGTCTATCGCGAAATTTTGGCACAAATGGACGCGCAGGACAGGCACAGGGTTGAAGCCGCCCTCTCCTATCCTGAAGAGACCGCTGGCGCGATCATGAATACGGATACCGTCACTCTGCGCCCTGATGTCACTGTCGATGTGATATTGCGTTACCTGCGTTTGAAAGGCGAACTGCCAGAAGCCACCGATAACCTCTATGTGGTTAATCTTCGAGACGAGTTACTTGGGCAAGTTTCACTCACCACCTTAGTTACCGCCAACCCCAGCGCCACCATTGCCGATGTGATGGACACGGGGGCAGAAAAGATCCCTGCAGACATGGAGGAAACGGAGGTTGCCCAGATGTTTGAACGTTACAACTGGATCTCCGCGCCCGTGGTTGATGACCGAGGTGTCCTGCTGGGCCGTATCACTATTGATGATGTCGTCGACATTATCCGCGAGGATGCAGAACACTCAATGATGAGCATGGCGGGTCTGGATGATGAAGAAGATACCTTTGCTCCAGTCCTCAAAAGTACCAAACGACGTACAGTATGGCTGGGGATCAACCTCCTGACCGCACTCATGGCGGCCTTTGTCAGTAACCTGTTTGAAGACACCTTAGCGCAGATGGCCACATTGGCCGTATTGATGACCATCGTTCCCAGCATGGGCGGGATCGCCGGCAGTCAGACCCTAACACTGGTGATCCGCGGCATGGCATTAGGCCACATTGGTGACAGCAACTCGCGCTGGCTGCTAGGCAAAGAAGCATTAATCGGGCTGTTAAATGGTCTGATCTGGGCACTATTGATCGCCGCAGTAGTCGCAGTATGGAAACAGGATATTAGAGTCGGGGCGGTGATCGCGTTTGCCATGTTGGTGAATATGGTTTGTGCTGGAGCCAGTGGTGTAATGATCCCACTGCTAATGAAGCGAATGAATATCGATCCTGCACTGGCCGGTGGCGTGGTGCTCACCACCATTACCGATGTCGTCGGTCTGTTCGCTTTCTTGGGTGTTGCCACCTGGTTATTGCTCTAGCCGCTAGAGGCAGCGTTACCGACAAAGGCTGCTGCCAACAGCCTTTGTCATGCATAGCCGATTAGTTACCCGCTACCCGCATGTTCTCCAGCAGAATAGAGCCTGAGTGCATCGCGCCGCGATAATCGACATCGTTACCCACTGCGACGATCTGTTGGAACATATCTTTAAGATTTCCAGCGATAGTGATCTCTTCCACCGGGAACTGGATCTCACCATTTTCGACCCAAAAGCCAGCGGCACCACGGGAGTAATCACCAGTCACTATGTTGACGCCCTGCCCCATCACTTCTGTCACCAACAAGCCTTTGCCCATCTTTTGCAACAACGCTTTTTGATCACCATCGGTACTGGCCACTTGCCAATTGTGGATCCCGCCAGCATGGCCGGTCGACGCCATTCCCATTTTGCGAGCCGCATAGCTGGTCAACAGATAGCTCTGCAATACACCATCACTGATAATATCGCGTTCAACAGTGGCAACCCCCTCCGAATCAAATGGACTGCTACCAAGTGCCCTTGGCAAATGCGGACGTTCGGTGATATTGAAAAACTCAGGGAATATCTTCTCGCCCAGCTGATCCAGCAGGAAGCTGGATTGACGATAAAGGTTACTGCCAGATATAGCGGCTACCAGATGACTGACAAAGCCACCCGCCATCTCGGGCGAAAACAATACAGGCACACTGCAGGTATCCAGTTTGCGGCCACCAAGGCGCTCGACGGTCTTGCGGGCGGCTTCCTCGCCAACCTTTTCTGCACTCCATAACGCTGCCGGATCTCGGGCGACAGAATAACCATAATCTCGCTGCATCTGTTCGCCTTCAGAGCCGATCACCACACAGCTCAAGCTATGTCGCGAGCTTCGATAGCCATGCAGAAAGCCATGGCTATTTCCGTAAACCCGGGTGCCATTGTGCGTACCAAAAGTGGCACCATCACTATTGACGATGCGAGGGTCATGGGCCAGAGCAACCGCTTCTGCACGGCTTGCCACCGCAATCGCATGTTCCACATCCATCGCTTGTGGGTGATAGAGATCCAGATCCGGTACCTCTGTCGCTAACCAGCTTTTATCAGCAGGACCATTACAGGGGTCTTCAGACGTATGACTTGCGATATGTACGGCTGCTTTCACCGCCTGAGACAACGCCTCTTTACTGAGATCAGAGGTAGATGCAGATCCTTTCTGATGCCCCATATAGACACTGATCCCGAGCGCACCATCCTGGTTAAACTCCAGCGTATCGACCTCACCTTTGCGCATCGACACCGACAACCCCTGTTGACGGCTGATAGCCACTTCGGCACCACTCACGCCTTCAGACTTAGCCAACGCCAAAGCATCTTCCACGGCTTGCTTTAATATGGGTAACTGCTGTTCAAATTCGTCCTGCTGCACAAAAATTCCGCCATCTGAGGTATCGTTAACCTCATAATACTGCAATCGGCCTCAACTCTCAGCTTCTGACTGGATAGATCAGTGATCCATGTGGTATAGGTTACTCATCTTCCTTAAAAAAACAGTTCAATATCTTCATGGGTAAGACCTCAGACAAAAATCAGCCAGACGAAGAGCTGATCTCAAAATCTCAGCAGAAGCGAGAAATGCTTGCTTTACAAAAACTGGGAGAACAGTTGACCACGTTAAAGCCAGCTGATTTAGCCAAAATCCCATTAGAAGAGTCACTGGCTGATGCAGTGAAACTGGCTGTACGGATCCGCAACACTCGAGAGGGCTATCGCCGCCAGCTGCAACTGATTGGTAAGCTGATGCGCCATGCCGATGCCGACGCGATCCGCCAAGCGATCGAACAACTGAACAGTGTCCATCAGCAGGGAAATGCGCTCTTTCATCGCCTGGAAAAGTGGCGTGACGAGTTAATTTCCGGTAGCGATGAAACCATTAACCAATGGATGGCTGACTATCCACTCAGCGATCGGCAACGACTGCGCCAGTTCGTTAGACAAGCAAAGAAAGAACAACAACAAAATAAACCACCGAAATCAGCCAGAGAACTCTTCCGCTATCTGCGGGAGCTGGCCGAAGCGAGTGAAGATAAATAACAATCAAATAAGGCCCGGGCAATATGATAAGCAAAGCACTTTCCCGTTACCTGTTTACTCTGTGTACCCTACTTTCTTTAGTCGCCTGCAATGGCAGCTCCGGCGATGGCGACTTTAACGAATTCAACCAGCTTGAGTTAACCCTCAGGAACAGTGAAGGTGATAGCACAAATACTCTGACCGCTGGCGAAACCGCTTGGCTTGAAGCGAAAGTGGTCGATGTGTATGGCGAAGGGATCGACGGCCAGATCGTCGATTTCAGCAGTTCGTTAGGCTCTCTCAGCGCCAGCTCAGCCCTCACCGACGGTGGCGGAAAAGCCAGGGTGCAATTGCTAACCACCGGCGTCACCGGGGCCGGCACTCTCACCGCGAGCACCACACTGGAGTCCGTTGATGGCAGCAGCGAAGAGACCCTTACTGCATCAAGTAATTTTCAGGTCAACGCCAGTGGCGGTACAAACGAAGCATTACAACTCACCATCCTTGCCGATGACTGCCTGTCACCGACCTCACCAAGTTTTGTCGCTGGTAGCAGCTTTTGTTTGCAAGCCAGCCTAAGTAACGATGATGGTCCCGTTGTCGATACTATCGTCAGTTTCAGCGCCCCTTTGGGAACCTTGGCCAGCGATTCTCGCCTGACCGACGCCAATGGTATCGCCAACGTTTTAGTAAGCAGTGATGACACCAGCGTTGGTGCAGCAACCGCAACGGCAACGACTGGTGAGCTTAGTGAGCAAGCTGTTTATGAATTCACTTCCACTGGTGATATCGGCGGCGGTGAGAGTCCTAGCCTAGCAATAGTGATGCTGGATAGCGGCACGCCGGTGAATAGATTTAATGCCGGCAGCAACGTACAGCTACGGGCAACCTTGTTAGATGGCGAGAGCCAACCGCTGGAAAATCAGGTGATCAGCTTCACTGCAGGCTTAGGGACTTTAACCCCCTTCACCGCCCTAACCGCAGCGAACGGTCAGGCGGAAGTGACGCTAACCGGAACGGACACCGATCTCGGTGCAGATCAAGCGATAGCCACAGTATCAGTCGACGACTTAACGCTATCTGCCAGCCTCAGCTATGAGATCCTTGCTCGTGACGCTATCGGCGACGGCGACACCATATTGCTAGGATACTGGCCTGACAAAGCCGATCCGGCCAGTTTTCAAAATGGCGTGGTTGGTATAGCCACTGACAGCATCAGTGCAGGCGGTACCGTGGGTCTCACCGTAGATTTAGTTGAAATGGCGGACGATGGTAGCCTTAGCGCCCTATTGGAACCTGCGACAGTCAGTTTTACTTCCGGCTGCTCAGCAGATGGTAAAGCCAGCTTAGATGCCACCGCACAAACCATCGCAGGACGGGCACAAGCGACTTTTCAGGATCAAAGCTGTGCCAGTGGCGGCGAAATCAGTGACAGCTTACTTGCCACTGTCAGTAATAGTTCAAGCACGCTGAACGCTCTGGCAACCCTCACCATTGAAGCAGAAGCCCTGGGCTCAATTGAGTTTGTCTCCGCTGAGCCCGAGCAGATCGTACTCAAAGGTACCGGTGGACAAGGCAATCAGGAAAGCTCAACCGTCACTTTTTTAGTCAAAGGCAGTCAGGGCTCGTTACTACCACAGCGTCTAGTCTGCTTCAGTCTGGATACTCAGGTTGGGGGCTTAAGCCTAAGCCAACAGTCAGGACTGACTAACTCAGAAGGTCTGGTTACCACAAAAGTGCAATCAGGGAATGTGCCGACGCCGGTAAGGGTCACCGCCCAAACACAACAGGATGCCACCGCTTGTCCACTCACAGGCAATGACATCATACAGAGCCAATCAGATCTATTGACCATAAACACCGGGCTGGCAGAACAAAGCAGCTTCACTCTGTCCCCTGACATTCTCAACCCAGAAGCATGGCGCCATAACGGCGAAACAGTGACCTTAACTGTCTGGTTGGCTGACAGTTTCAATAATCCGGCCCCAGATGGCACAACGGTTAACTTTACCGCAGAAGCAGGTCAGATCACCCCAAGCTGCCAAACGCTATCTGGCAGTTGCCAAGCCACCTGGACCAGTACTGATCCACGCCCAACCGACCATCGCGTTACCATTCTGGCATCAGCCGTGGGTCACGAGACTTTCTTCGATAACAACGGCAACGGCATATTTGATGAGGCTGACGGCACCGCAATTGCCGCTGGCGCCTCGGTCAACGCAGGCTTTAGCCAGCCCGGCGTAGTCACAGGGTTTGTCGATATGAGCGAGGCTTGGCGAGATGATGACGAAAGCTTCATCAGAGAAACTGACGAGCCTTTCTTAGACTACGCAAATAGTGGCGGCTTCAACCTTGCCGATGGCCTGTTTAATGGCCCGCAGTGTTCCGGCAGCCTATGTGGCAGTGCCGACGCCGGCAACAATAAACTGCATATTCGCCGAGCGATCGTATTAATCATGTCGGACTCTGCAGCCAATTGGGAACTGGACTATCTCAATGGTAGTTTTGATGACTCAAGCACCCAACAGCAAGGGGCTGGCAACACTGGTGTAATTGGAGCAAGCGGCGTCACTTTGAACGCAGGCGCAGCGGCCAACTTGAGTTTTCACATCGGTGACAGTATGGATCAGATACTCCCTGAAGGAACAACCATCGTAGTCGCCAGTGACCAAGGCGACCTAACCGGCACCACCAACATCACCGTCGCCAACAGCCGTGGTACCGCCATTGGCTCAGCAGATAGCTATAGAGACACGGTCAGCTTTAGCCTGCTAAATACTCTCGCACCGGGTGATCCCACTGAGGTTGGCTTTATCACTGTCACCATCACCACACCAAAAGGACTGGGTATGGTGCTACAGGTGCCGCTAACGATGACGGGGCTCTAACCTTCACCCTGCGATAATCACAATAAAGCCCAGCAAATGCTGGGCTTTATGTTTAACGAGATAGCATCGATTGATGTCTTGCAATCGAATCTAACGATTCCTGTTCACTTAGCATCTGGTCACTAAGCTGTTCCGCCGACGGTCAGCTGATCCAGCTTAATAGTTGGCTGCCCGACGCCGACGGGAACACTTTGACCATCCTTACCGCAAACACCGACCCCTTTATCCAACGCCAAATCGTTTCCAACCATAGAGATCTGTTGCATCGCCTCTGCACCAACGCCTATTAATGTGGCACCTTTAATTGGCTTAGTCACTTGGCCGTTTTCGATCAAGTAGGCTTCGGACGCAGAAAACACAAAACGACCGGAAGTAATATCTACCTGACCACCGCCAAAGTTGGGGGCATAGATGCCACTCTCAACCGACGCGATAATCGCTTCCGGCGTATGCTCTCCCGGCAACATATAGGTATTTGTCATT
This sequence comes from Corallincola holothuriorum, assembly GCF_003336225.1. NCBI lineage: Bacteria > Pseudomonadati > Pseudomonadota > Gammaproteobacteria > Alteromonadales > Psychromonadaceae > Corallincola > Corallincola holothuriorum. The sequence goes on along the minus strand of NZ_QPID01000005.1, from coordinate 61,428 downwards.
CGCGGCATCGGCAGGTGGGCATAAGATTCCCGGCGACCATTCCCGGTAGGCTGCTCGCCCATTAAACGGGCATTGAGCTTATCTTGCATATAGCCTTTGAGCACACCCTCTTCAATCAAAGTGGTGTACTGTCCCGGTGTACCTTCATCATCAATAGATAATGAGCCCCGACGTCCTGCCATGGTGCCATCATCAACAACGGTGCATAGCGGACTGGCGACTAACTCGCCCACCTTACCAGCAAACGCTGAGGTACCTTTACGATTAAAGTCACCTTCCAGACCGTGCCCCACCGCTTCATGCAATAACACGCCGGGCCAGCCGGCACCAAGAACCACGGGCATGGTTCCCGCTGGCGCATCAATGGCGGCTAAATTCACAGTCGCTTGCCTTACCGCTTCTCTGGCATAGCCTAAGGCGACTTTTACAGCGTTGTCGGAGGCTAAGAACATCTCATAGCTACCGCGGCCACCACCGCCCGCCGAGCCACGTTCACGCCGCCCATCCTGTTCTGCCAGAACGGTACAATTAAGTCGAACTAAAGGGCGGTAATCTGCGGCTAAAGTGCCGTCAGAGGCCGCCACCAACACCTGTTCATAAACCCCAGAAATAGACGCAATCACCTGCTTGACCCGCGGGTCCATGCGTCGAGCTTCCGCTTCCATCTCATGCAGTAAAGCGATTTTGGTTTGTTCATCCCAACTATTAAGCGGGTCTTCAGCAGGGTAAAGCGGAGCCGCTGCCATCGCTTTAAGGGCAACACAGGGCTCTGCATGACTCGCGCTACGGGCGATGCCGCGTGCTGCAGTTGCTGCGGTTCGGATCGCTGAAGGGGTGATCTCATCGGCATAGGCGAAGCCGGTTTTCTCTCCTTGCACCGCTCGGACACCGACGCCACGTTCAATATTAAAGCTGCCCTCTTTAACAATGCCATCTTCTAACATCCAAGACTCATGGCGACTGGACTGAAAATAGAGATCGGAAAAATCCAGAGGCTGCTGATGAAGAAATGCGAGCGTTTCTTCCAATGTGGCGATGGTGATACCTGTCGGCTCAAGCAGATGTTGCTGCGCCAATGCAATAGACATTAAGACTCCTTACCCCAATGACAATGAAAGCGGGCATGTTGCGATACCGGCATGTTACTACGGATACGTGCCATTTTCTCACTATCCATGGCAACACTGATCACCCCTTCCCCTTTCTCCAGCTCGGCTACCACCTCGCCCCAGGGATCGACAATCATGCTGTGACCAAATGTCTCGCGCCCATCCGCATGCACGCCACCTTGATCGGCGGCCACCAAATAGCATTGGTTTTCAATAGCTCGAGCACGGATTAACGTATGCCAATGCGCCTCTCCTGTGACCTGCGTAAATGCCGCAGGTAACGAGATAACATCAGCGCCTTGCTGCCGCATCCAACGGAACTGTTCAGGAAAACGGAGATCGTAACAAACAGCCATCCCCAAATTGCCCAGAGGGGTTGGCACGACCGTCGGTGTGGCACCATGAAGATATTGGTCTGACTCGCGATAACGGCCAGTAGCATCATCCACATCGACATCAAACAAGTGGATCTTATCGTATTTGGCAATGGTTTCTCCGGCTGGAGAAAACAGCAAACTGCTGGCTGTCACTTGATCATCAGCGCGTAAAGGAAAGCTGCCTGCGACTAGCCAAAACTGAAACTGCTTAGCTAACGCCGCCAATTGACGCTGAATGGGACCATCGTTAGGTGACTCCGCAATGGTTTGCAGAGCCTGTGGATCTCCGCCAAAGCAAAGCACGTTTTCTGGCAACACCACCAACTGGGGGCGATGTTCCGGCAGCTTACTTAGCAATACGACTAGGCGAGCAAAATTATCTGCCGGTATCGGGCCACTGACCATTTGTACCGCGCTCAACCAGCTCATGCGGCCTCAGCCAATTTAGAGTCAGAAAGCTTACCCGTGGCATCAACGCTGCCTCCGTCAGCATCCTTTATCTCCTCAGACTCCTGCTTCTTCAACTCTTTCATCTTCACGTCTTTACTCTTGCGATCCAATTCATAGACTTTCGGCTCAGACATGGTGCCTTCAATTTTCATATTGACCTGATAGACCACTTCAACCACAGGGTCGATCACCTGAGTTAGCGCCAATACCGCCAATCCAGTGACAGGGGTAATAGCAAACGCGGTCAATACTGGCAGGCTCGCAGTGAGTTTAGGATAAAACACCACGTCATAGTCCAGCTCTTCTGTCACCAGTGAGGTGTGGCCAGCAATAGTCATGGTGCCTGAGGCGCCTACCATCTTCAGGTCTTTCGTAGACACAACACCACTCTCAATATCGTAATTGCCTTTGAAGGTATTGAAAGTGAGCCCCTTATCAAACATATCGCTAAAATCCAGGCGCAAACGCCGAAGCAGCGTATCCAGGCTAAGCATGCTGATGATCCCAACACCGCCACCGCCCGCATCAACAATGTAACCATCCTTCATATTGGTCGACATGGTGCCGTTGAAGTTCTTATGGGTATACTGTTCGGGGTAGCCCAACCAAGAAAAGTCAAAGGAGCTATCCATCGTGGCATCTCGGATCAGTGATGGCAAACCAACAAAATCAGCTGTTTCGCCAGTGTCCTTACTCACAAAAGTGCCCTTAACCTGAGTGACAATCTGCCCCTCTCTATTTTCGCGCCAGCCACCTTGCATCCGCAGTTTGCCATCTTTGGCATCAACGTTTAACGCTTCCAGCGACATCCCCTTTGCCCCGTCATGCCAAGGTTGTAGCTCAAAGACGACTTGCCCTAAGGTGTATTTGTCATAAACACATCGCTTACATTTTAACGAGATAGCTGGCAGCTTTCGGCTCTCTGTTGCCGCAAGTTCATCAAGCAAAGCCCCTTCTGCGTGTTCACTATCAACAGACGGTGCCCCCGCTCCAGAATCATGGTCAGCGCCAGCCCCATCCGTATGACTTTTTAATACAACACTCTCATCAGCACCATCGGCGGGGATCTCATCAGGCGGTTCTGCAACACTATCCGTCTCACCCTTATCGCTGCTATCTGTCGCCTCAAATTGGTGATCAAGCATTAATGTTAGATATTCAGCATTAATCACCGCTGAGTCATTGGCGTAGGTAAAATCCAGTTCCGCCTGATCACCACTGACCTGACCACTCAACACACCACTATTGGCAGTCACATCCAGATTAAACTGTTCAAACGCTAAACCAGACACCGTCAGTCGTCCAATATCAGCGCGTAACTTCCTAAACTCAACACGGTTAACGTTTTCTGGTGCAGACAGGGACACCCCATCCACTTTATCAGGGTGCAGCACTGACAGTTGGTCGAGCCAGGGGGACAGATCGAACTCAGGTAATTTTACGCCAACTTGTACATCACCATTTTTGGATGGCGGTAAGTCAGTATTGCCAATTGCCACACTGACGGAATCCAATAATAGATCATCACCATCGTCGGTCATTATCACCCGACTCCTATACCGCTCAGGAACTTCCGTATCGATACGCAAGGTCTGACCGTCATGGTTCAACCGCACCATCATCGGCCAAGAGGCTTCAGCAGGCTTATCAAAAGGCGCAGGTAAATCAACGCTCACCCCCTTTAGCCCGCTACTCACCGTAATATCGGTGAGGATTCTCTCGCCTATCGACCGGACAGCAACAGCCCCCTGCCAATCCGCCGAACCCTGTGCCAATGCCAAACGCGGATCATCCCATAGGGCACCAAGCGCAGACACGGGCCAGTGACCATCAACCGAGGCATCAATACGATAGTCATCATTACCCGTTTCGCGACCATCCAGATCAAAACGCACCGGCTCACCGTACAAGGTGGCGGTCGAGCTTCGCATCTGTATCGTGCTATCAACAAATGACAAACTGCCATTAACCTGCTGCAAGGTCATTCCTGCCGCGGCGATTGTCACCTCATTATTTTTGAAGAACACTTCACCTTTGGCTACTACAGGATCTTCTTCGTACAGCGGGATGGTTAAATCAAGTTTCGCTGTAACTCCGCCCTTAACCGGCAGATCTTCAAGCACTTGCCCCACCGGCTCTTGGAATGGCGATGCGTTCATTAACGCGGTAGCTTTGGGTCCATCACTGCGTGCCGATGCCTGAATAAAAAGCACAGACTTGTCTTGAAACTCCGGAATATCCGCTTGCAATGACAGCAGTTCAGTGCCCATCAAATCACCTCCAGAAGAGGTGATTTTAAGGCCATCATTCTCAAACATTAGCCGCAGATCAACCGGGTCTAACGCTGGCCATTCAGGGTCAAATTTAAATCTGGCTTTATCCAAGTTGAGGTGGGCTTGAAAGATGCCTTTATTATTACTGTAGGGGAATTCAGCAAAGCTACCATGCCAAAGCAAACCGCCCTGCTGGCTATTCCCGCCCTGTAAGGCATCAGTTAGATAAGCCACCAACTCCTCGTCCATCACCGGCAGCGGGTAATAACGGTAAGCCGACGCAGCATCATTCAACGAGGTATCCGCGTACAAAGATAAAGAGGTTTGTTCGGCAATATCTAAATGAAAACCAGCCGTCACCCCCAAGTCAGGTGTTGTCAGCGCGACACGATCGGAGAACAGTTGAAAATGCCCCGGCTGCTGCAACCAATAAAGCACGCCGCCCATCTGCTCAATCACTAGCGGTTCAGCGAACACCTCGCCGACATCAACGGCTAACTGCCGCCCTTGCAAACTCAGGTGACCACTTCCAGGGTTAATAACCAATCGACCATCGATGCCCTTCACCCCCGGTATGCCCTGCCAATGATTCCAACCCAGCCCCGACACATCGGCCGACAGATGTAAGCTCTGTTGACTCACATCCACATACATATTGAAGCGTTTCAGGATCCCCTCCGGCTTCAACCCCCTCAGCGGATCTTCAACCTCGGGTGGCAACACCGGCGCCAAGGTCAACAGGGGAAGTAAGCGACTGATATCCAGCTCTTTAACACTCACTGCCATTTTATCATTGTGGTATTTCCCGGCCACTTCGTAGTCTTTCCAGGTCTTACCATCGGTGGCAAATTGAGTACCACTGGAAGCGAACTGCCAGCCGCCTTCCGCTAATGGCAGCCATTTCGCACTGCCACCATTCAGAGTCAAACTGTGGCTCTCTCCACCTAGATCCCAGTTCAGGTGGTTTTCACCAAAATCAACCCAAACTCCGACAAGGCGATCCCAGGCAAAATCGACCCATACTTCAGCGCTTATTTCGTTTGATGTCACCTGATAAAAATCACCCAGCACCCTGTTCAGATAGCGGGTAAAATTGACCCCTTGAGCATCAATATAGAGTTCCCCCTGCAATGAATCAGGGTTACCCAATTCTCCAGCCACATTCAACACAAAATTAGCCGTTTCCTGAGACTGTGACTCTAAAACGATTTCACCCTGGCCCTGGTGTTTACCGTTGCGGTTTAACCAGCTCACCCGATTAATCTCGATTTTACGCCAGTGGTCATCCGCCTGACGTAACAAAAGCTCAGAATTGGTCAGTTCCACTTTCGATAAGTGCACCAGAAAAAATGTCGCTAATGTATGCCTGACATCGAGATCCATCTGATTATTAGCAGCTGACTTTGAAGGGTCGACAGTAAAACGCACGCCATCCAAGGTGAGATCTTTAAAGCGCAACTCGCGGTGATAGAGGGTACGCCAAAAATCCAGCTCGACGCGCGCTTCGGCCACTGACAACTGCAAGCTAGAGTCATCGACATCCAGCAGAGTTAAGCCTTGCAGAGAGAGGGATGGGCCTAACTTTTCCCAGCGCGCACTCAGGCTATCAATGGCAAGGTGAACATCGTACTCGTGCGCCATCCACTGCACGATCTCGTCACGGTAATCGTCGAGGTATGGCAACAACGCCCGCGCACCACTAACCGCCATGGCCGCTAGCACCAAAAATATGGCGACAATCAGCCAAGCCTTTTTCAACCAATAAAGTGGGGATATGAACCGTTTAGTCACTTACATCATCACCACATCAAACTGCTCTTGAGCATAAAGTGCTTCTTGCTGCACTGACACCTCTTTGCCAATAAACACCTTTAGTTCCGCAAGGTTATGAGACTCATCACCTTCACCTTCCAACGCTTCAGCCACACTCGGTGAAGCATAGACCACGAAGCGATCGGCTTGGTAAGCCTTATTCACTCGCAGGATCTCACGCAAAATTTCATAGCAAACTGTTTCCACGCTCTTCACCGATGCCCGCCCCTGGCATTCGGGGCATTCAGCGCACAACACATGCTCAAGGCTTTCCCGCGTGCGCTTACGCGTCATCTCCACCAAACCTAACGACGAAAAGCTACTAACACTAAAGCGGGCTTTATCTCTGGCTAACGCCAACTCCAAGCTATGCAGTACCCGGCGCTGATGGTCTTCATCCACCATGTCGATGAAATCAATAATAATAATACCGCCGAGGTTGCGTAATCTAAGCTGGCGGGCTATTGCCTGCGTCGCTTCCAAGTTGGTATTAAAGATAGTCTCTTCGAGATTTCGATGACCGACAAAAGCACCAGTATTGATGTCGATAGTCGTCATCGCTTCGGTCTGGTCGATAATCAGATAACCTCCAGACTTAAGCTCTACCTTTCTGTCCAATGCCCGTTGGATCTCATTTTCAACATCAAACAGGTCGAAAATAGGTCGATCACCGGCATGGTATTCAACGGTATCAGTAAGTTCAGGGACAAACTCTTGCAGAAACAGTTTTAATCTTTGGTAGGTTTGACGGGAATCGATACGCAAGCGGTCGATGCCGGTGCCAACATAATCTCGCAGAATACGAAACGCCAGCGGCAGATCTTCATATAAAACACTACAGGGCTGACACTCAGTGCGTCGCTGTTGAGTTTTTTGCCACAGTAGGCGTAGGAACTTGGCGTCTTGCTCGAACTCTTGGTCGCCGACACCCTCAGCAGCCGTACGAACAATAAAGCCACCCAGTTCATCAATATGTTTACTCGCTAGATCTTTCAGTCGAGTTTTCTCATCCTCACTCTCGATGCGTTGCGAGACACCCACATGGCTTTGCCCTGGCATAAAAACCAGATAACGAGAAGGTAGGGTGATATCCGTAGTCAAGCGCGCCCCTTTAGTGCCCAAGGGATCTTTTACTACTTGCACCATAATGTCCTGACCTTGGCGCACTAGCTCGGCAATATTGCCCGCTTGAAAATGCTCCTGTTCAACGTCAGCGACACATTCAGTATGGGGAACGATATCTGAAGCATGGAGAAAAGCGGCTTTATCTAAACCGATATCGACAAACGCTGCCTGCATTCCCGGCAGCACCCGACTCACCTTGCCTTGATATATATTGCCGACGATACCGCGCTTGGCACGTCGCTCAATATGTACCTCTTGCAAGATACCATTTTCAACCAGCGCAACCCGTGTTTCACTGGGTGTCACGTTAATCAATAATTCCACGTTCACCCAATTCTCCTGAATATTGTTTCACCAACGTCTGTTGAGCCTGCTGCAACAAATGCTCTGTCTCAACCAAAGGCAACCCGACCACAGCACTGTAACTGCCATTAATCCGCTCGACAAAGCGGCCACCCAAGCCCTGAATACCATACGCACCGGCTTTATCAGCAGGCTCTCCGGTTGCCCAATACTCGGTGATATCAGCGTTCGATAATGGCCGAAACCAGACTTGGGTTTCCACACATTGACTAAATACTTTATCCGTAAATGCCACCGAAATAGCGGTCATCACCTGATGTTCCTGACCTGATAATAGACCGAGCATGGTAAATGCATCTTGATCATTCTCCGGTTTCCCAAGGATCTCCCCTCGCGCAACCACGATGGTGTCGGCTGCCAGAACCAATGTATGGGGGTGCAACGCCGATACCGTCAGCGCTTTTTCCTGCGCCAGACGCGTCACATGCGCTCGGGGTTGCTCACCAACATGAGGGGTTTCATCGATATCGGCAGGTATGACAGCAAAAGAGGGCCATAGTTGGGATAATAACTCTTTCCGCCGTGGCGAAGCGGATGCCAGAGTGAGCGGAACGGTCAGATGCAGCGCCATAGTGCCCTCCGTTAACGGACTTTAAAACGCCGTCTGGTTTTTCTCAACAATAGAAATATCCACGGCCAAAGCACCATGCTGCTGAACACCGGATACAAGATCCCAGAGGTCAGAGCCACATCATCAAACAGATACGCCGCCCAGAAACGAAGCAACTGGTGCATTAAGCAGATGACGCCGACCAGCAAAGATTGCTGCCAGATTGAAAAATTTCTAAATCTTTGGAAATTCAAAGCAAAAACATAACAAGCCAAGCTAAAGCTCAGGGCATGCACGCCCAGCGGTGCCCCTAGCAATACATCTTGCAGCAAGCCCAGCACCCAGGCATGGCCAACATTCACGCGATGGGGCAATGCCAAGGTCCAATACAACAACACCAGCAACACCCAGGTAGGGCGCCAAGCAGACACCACACTAGGCAACGGCATAATGGTCAGCACTAACGCTAAAACCAAAGAGAAATAGATTGTTATTCGACCATTGGGCAGTTGTAGGCTCATTCTGCCGCCCCCTTAGTCCAAGGTTGGTCATCAGCATCAGGCCAAAGCAGTAGCAGGTAACGGAGGCGATCTAGCTCAGCAATTGGGCGCGCTGTCACCTGGGCAAATGGAAAGCTTTCATCGCTCTCAACACTGGTCACCTTAGCAACAGGATAGCCCTCAGGAAAACGCCCCCCCAAACCAGATGAGATCAGTAAATCACCTATCCGCACATCTGTGCTATGCGCTACATATTGCAGAGCTAATTTATCGACTTCACCGGTGCCGTTAAGGACGGCGCGGACATCATTGCGGTGAACCCTGACAGGGATCGAATGCAAGCTATCACCAATTAAAATCACGCGACTGGTGGTCGAGCCAACATCTTCTATCTGACCCACAACACCTTCATGATCAAGTACCGGTTGCCCGACATAAACACCATCAAAGCTGCCCTTATCGATCACCACTTGCAGACTGTATCTATCGCTATTGACGGCAAACACCTCTGCAACCATCTTTCTTACGGTTGAGCGCTTGGATGACCCCAACAATGCGCGTAAACGTTCGTTTTCCTGCTTCAACTGGGCAAACTGTTGCAACTGACCACTGTCCAGCAAAGCTTGTTCACGGAGGGCTTGGTTTTCAGCGATTAACTGTCGACGCGACTTTACATGGTCGATCGCCCAGTCCAAGGCACCTTGCGGCGCATTAGCCAGATACTGCAACGGGCTAACCAAGGTACTCAAATAGAACTTGAATTGACCCACCTGCGGCAAAGAACGATCAGCGATCATTAGCGCAAGCGAAAGACAGACAGCAATCACCAAACGCAGTTGCAGTGATGGTCCGCTACCAAAAATCGGTTTCATTAAAGCAGCCAACTCCGAGATGAAGTTGGCTTATCTGATAATGGTTCAAGTGACAGGTGATCACTCATAAGTGAACAGATCACCGCCATGAACATCAATCATCTCTAACGCTTTACCACCGCCACGAGCAACACAGGTCAGCGGATCATCAGCAACAACGACAGGGATCCCTGTCTCTTCCATCAACAGACGGTCGATATCTTTTAACAAAGCGCCACCACCGGTCATCATCATGCCGCGCTCCGAAATATCAGAAGCAAGCTCTGGTGGCGATTGCTCCAAGGCCACCATCACGGCACTGACTATGCCGGTCAATGGCTCTTGCAGTGCTTCAAGGATCTCATTGGAGTTGAGAGTAAAGCTGCGGGGAACCCCTTCAGCCAAGTTACGTCCACGGACTTCAATCTCCCGTAGCTCTTCACCTGGGTAAGCTGAGCCAATCTCATGCTTAATCCGTTCAGCGGTAGCTTCACCAATTAAGCTACCGTAATTTCGACGAACATAGTTGATGATCGCTTCATCAAACTTGTCACCGCCGATACGTACGGAAGAGGAGTAAACCACACCGTTCAAGGAGATGATCGCCACTTCCGTGGTACCACCACCAATATCTACCACCATCGAACCGCGGGCTTCAGACACCTGCATGCCAGCACCAATCGCGGCGGCCATCGGCTCTTCAATCAGGAACACTTCCCGACTACCGGCACCCATGGCTGATTCACGGATCGCACGCTTCTCAACTTGCGTCGCGCCACAAGGGACACACACCAGTACCCGTGGGCTGGGGCGTAGCAAGTTGTTCTGGTGAACTTGCTTGATAAAGTGCTGCAGCATTTTCTCAGTGACATAAAAGTCAGCGATCACACCATCTTTCATCGGCCGGATCGCGCGAATGTTGCCGGGAGTTCTTCCCAGCATCTGCTTAGCTGCATGACCTACAGCAGCGACACTTTTTGGCCCACCAGCACGTTCCTGGCGAATCGCCACGACGGAAGGCTCGTTCAAAACAATACCTTCATCGCGCACATAAATAAGAGTGTTGGCTGTCCCCAAATCAATGGAGAGATCATTTGAAAACAGGCCGCGGAGTTTCTTGAACATAGAGAGCGCCTACTGGGATGCTTAATTTGAGGGTTCCGGTTAACCGCGTAACTTTACCAATGCCCCTTGTTTTCAGCAAGCTGGCGAGTGTGATAGCTTTCAAGTAATGACTGGCTAACACGCGTTTTTGGCTATTTACGAGCAATTTTCACCCAATATATGGGCGCAGAGCGGTTGCAAGTTACGACCACAAGCAGCGCAAGAGGTTTCATTAAGTTGGACAAAAGCCTGAATCAGCAGATCAAACAGCTACTGCAACAACGAAATATTAGCTTTCAACAGTGGCAACACAGTGACGCTGTAGACTGTTATCAAAGTGCCGCATTGCGAGGCACGCCACTGCATCTTGGTGGTAAATCTTTGCTGTTTAAGAGTCGCCGTGGTTTCAGCATGTTTGTCATCTCGGCGGCCTATCGGATCAACTCCAATCGCGTACGCAAGATATTGCAACAACAGAAAGTGCGCTTCGCTAACGAACAAGAGCTAAAAGAGCTCGCAGGGGTCAGTAAGGGCGCACTCCCTCCCTTTGGCGGCCGCTTTATCGATTGCGAACTGTTTATCGACGAAACCATCTATGCCAACCAGGAGATAGTCTTTACCTGCGGCTCACTGACAGAGTCGATCAGCATGCAAGTAAGCGATTACCTAGCGCTGGTTGAAGGAACACGGGTGGACTGCTGCCACCCGCTTTAATCGCCTTCCCCGAAATCTATTTTGGTATTAATTAGCACCGGTCTCGCGCCAATAGATCACCCGTTCATTGCCACGATAGCGGCCAAAGAAGCCCTCAGCTACAGGCGGATTATCAACACCAAGACCATTACAACTGGTCAAGTCATTGGCGCAATCCCATTCAAACTGAAAAAACGGTAACGCATTTAAATTAAAGCGGATTTCAGCGCGTCCGGTGTTACCCTCGCCCGGCGCCGATAGCGTAAATTGCAGCTGACCTTGTCGAATAGGCTCAGCGTAGCCGGCATTGGTAGTGCCAGAGCCGTCCAACAGAGCGATATTGTCCAAGGTTCCCGCCGGTTCACTATTCATCGTGACATACGCCGTGTCTATGATGGTGCAGCTGTCGTCAATTTCTGTAATGAAACTACTGCCATCATAAGTTTCGACGCTGATCGGGATCGGCAAAGCCAACAGCTCAGAGCCATAATTACTTGCGGTCACCAAACGGCCAAAGCGCAGATCTAAGGTGCCACCAATACGGCGACTGCTGCACTCTCCGGACGTTATATCGCTATCATCAGTGCAATCACCGGGGGAGTCGGCATCCTCATCCAAGGTATCGAAATTCACCCCATCCATCTCAGTCGTGACAACTAGGCTCAGTTGTAACAAAGGAAACGGCCCATCAATGGCGCCAGTCAGCGCCTTTTCCAAACTCGCTGTATTACTGGAGAAGGTATACACACCCTCCTTCCAGGAGTCAGCTCGATCCGCCGCGATCACATTGACCAATCTGCCACCGAGATCAACACCATCACTGCTGTCTTCAGCCGCCAGGCCTAATATACCGGTCTCATAACCCAGCGTAGGATAATCATAATTTTTGGTCAGAGTGCCATTGGCACTGACAGCCTCAACCTGATACTCAACCGTGAGCGCTTCATCCCCCATATAACTAAAGCCAGCGACGCACAGCGGATTACTGCTGTTGCCATCGGTCGTTAAATCCGAAGTTAATACAAAATGGTCAGGGTAAAAACGCCCAATTGCCGGCTGTGTCGAGGCCGGTATGGTTAAACTGTTGCCTGTCACCTGCCAATCGCCGCTATCAATTCCTATCTGGATACTGCCCACCTCTGAAAAATAGAGCGAAGAGATAGTCGCAACCCCTTTATCAAAGACAGTTTCGGGCAGCGCTAGCGAAGCCCCCGGGGGCGCCCAAGGCGGTAGTGGTACAATCGGGGCAATCAGGCCTTCACCATCAACATATCGAAGTATGCCGTCTTTAGCGTTCGAATTAGATGGAGTATCACGCAACCGCGTTAACGCCAAACCAACCCGATAAGATGACGTCACCGTCGCGCCATCAACCGCCAGCGCCTGTATCACCATATCAAACGGTGCATCAGCAGCGACAAAGCCATCACTGTCAGTATCGCTAGCTGTTCCGCCGGGATTTAACGCCGTGATATCGCCACTTCTATATATTTTATCGATCCGTAAGCTTTGCGGACTAAACAGTATCTCGCTGCTACCCTGCAGGATCTCATCGCCTGTATCCGCGGGCGGATCCCCCGTGTCATAAAGGTCTTTCGCATGCAGCGAGATCTTCCCGGCGTCCCAATAAGTAACGTTGCTTAGGGTCGCAACACCCAGAGCAAATTCCGCCGCGATAGAGACAGCATTAGCCTCGCCAACGCCCAAGGCCACACCATCAATCTCCGCTAACAAGCCTGCCGCCGGATCAGGGTCAACATAGCCCTGCCACATCTCCAGCGATTTCGCCCCTTCAAAATCAACTAGCGGTTCACAACCGGGCTGACTGGGGTCATCACCGACAGCAGTCAACACCAAGTTAAAAGGTTGCCCGGCCAACTGATTTGGAATAGCAAAGCTAGGGTCATGCCAGGGGGTGATTTCGGCAAAAAAACCTTTGGCGCGAAAGGTGACAGCGGCGCTGTTGCTGGACAGTCCATCACTGACGGTAATAGTCACCGTTTCCGGTACGACATTATCAAGCCCAAGCACAATTTCACCGCCATCACTGGCGTTGAAGCTATAGCGGATGTCACCGTTGCCTAGATCCTGCAGTACGCCATTCGCATCGACCGCGGACCAGATACCGTTGTCGGTATCGGTATTGATTTGAATGTCACCTAAATACCCCCCCACCAACACGCCGTTTTGCTCTACCCGAATGCCTATCTCCTGCACCCGGCAGGTCAATGCGTCCGGCGAAGTGGTAATAATGAAGTCATAGATGGGATCCGTATTTGAGCGATACGTCAGCGCGATATACCCCACATCCTCAGGTAGGTGAGCACGGTCGCGGTCATTCGCCTGATCTTCATCGGTGACAAAACTTGCTGCCTGACGGAAATTCTGACAGCGGCGCAGCCAGCCGCCATCGCTGCCGTCTCGAGAATTTTTATTCGCCACCAGTACCGGCGGATCAATATAGTCATTGATATGGGAGTTTAAGTATTCACACTGCTGATCCAGATCTCGCGTACGGCCATTGTTGCCATGGGTACGTCCACGACCAAACTCATAAAGAATGGTTTCACTGTTGCTTTGAAAACTGCCACTCCCTGTACCCGCTAAGTAAGCGATAGTTTCGGGTGATGTCGGCCGTCCTTGGGCATTGGTACGTCCCGGTACTTCCGACATCTCTATCGCCAATTGCGCCCCGCTGCCAGTGACATTGCGGATCACTGTCGTCTTCCATAAATCAGGATTATTATTGCTCTGGATCTGACCAAGCACAGCCGGCGTTGTCGCAAACACAGCGTCAAAGCTAAGCGCTTCCCAACCGCCTCTTCCTGTACCGCTGTCGGTCGTTTTACCCTGATATTTTTGCGTCTCTATCGTTCCCGCTTCAAACTCACCACCGCCCGGCATCTGTACCCGCCCCGGCAAAGTGACAAAATAATCCACATCAACCATCGGCTTCTGACCCGGCTGACTGGTATAACGATTAGGCGCTTCCAGTTGCACGATATCAAAACCGGTAGAAGTCACATTGCGCACAGCGACAGACGCAGGGCCATCCTGCAAAGCATCGGGGTAAACCATGGTCGGCATCACGAACACCAGCGGAGTAATGCCAAGGTAATCATTGCTAAACGTCACCGAGCCCGACCCGTTGTTCATCTCGGTTCGGCCCCATTCATAGGTCGGCGGCGGACAGCGTTCAAGCACGGCATCAGCCACAATAGAAAAACTGCTGTCACTCGGGGCTTGCCACAGCAAGCGATAGGCATTGCTGCCGGATTCCTCTTCGTGACGATACTCAATCTCATGGTAACCCGCATCGAGACCCACACTCGCTTGATAGGTGGTGCAGTAGTTACAATCGCCATGGGCACCGTACCAGCCGGTTATCACCTCACCGTCGATTAACAGTTCCACCGCATCGTCACCATCCACAGCAAATTTATACTGACCGGTTTCCGGTACGTGGATATAGCCGATAAAACGGCTGAGAAAATAATCATCAGCGCCATGGGGGTTGCCAGAACCATCAATGGTCGCAACTACACTACGCCCTTGCTCGGTGCCCAAACGACCATAGTTATCCACCAGGGTTTGAAACTGCGCAGCATCTAACGGGGCTCCCGGTGGCTTATCAAAGGTATAAAAATCCAGCCCCGCGACGGGCACCGGACATTCTGGGATGATCGGCGGCTTGGTACTAAAACAGGTCGACAGGTTGTCGGTGGGTACAATGGTGAGGCTTGCACCATTAGCGATATCTGATGGCGTCTTCCAATACAGATAAAAGAACTCCTCGACCGCTAACTCCTGATGACGAAATTCGACACGGTGAAAGCCCTGCTCAAGCCCAATTTGCGCAGGGAATTGTGGAAGACCAGCACGAGCATGTTCACCATACCAACCCGTGATCACCTGACCATCGATCAGCACCTCGACGGCGTCATCACCATCAATAGCAAACTCGTAAATGCCATCTTCCGGCGCCTCGATATAGCCTGTAAATGTGCTGATGTAATAATCTTGTTGGCTGCTGTGGGGATTAATATCGGTACCACCACCGTTGATCTCATCAACGATAGAGCTACCAAACAGATAGGTATCATTGGCGTAGGTATTAATCAGCTGCTGGAATTCTGTGGCATCTGCCGCTGGCGTGTGCCCAACCGCTGAGCTGTCGAATGTAGACCAGGTGACTCCCGCGCCAATAGTTTCTGGGGATGGACAGGTTTGCGGAATATCAGGGAGAAGCGGCGGTTCATCGCCACAGATAGGCGAAAAATCGATACCAGTAACATCAACGCCATTAATATCGCCATCATTCATTACCACATTTTTTCCATTGACGGCCCCATTAAGCTCACTACCGTTATTCATCACAAAATCATTGTCAGCAAAAACAGTGGCCCATATTCTTCCATCATTAAACCGTGTGGTTTGGCCCGAATAAAACAACAGTCGTTTGGGATCACCATTGTTGTTGATGCGACCATTACCACTGTTCACTTCAAAGTGGTCTTTCACCATCACTGTTGCTGTACCACTGCCGCTAAGTTCAACCCGTCCATCGTTAAGCGTAAAAATACCGTTGACCCAAAATATCCCCTCGGGGAAAGTCAACCGGGCGCTGCTGTTATTGATTTGGATCGAGCCCACTTTGTATTCACTGTGATTAGCAGAAAACTCAACGCGACCACCATTGATCTGAATAGCGCCAAATTCATTGCCATTAAAGGGAGCTTCCCCTAGGACGATCTGTTCACCGTTATTCGCTTGAATAAATTCGTTACTGCTGGAGACTTGAAAGGTAAAAGTGTCACGACCAACGGCAGAAGTCCCTGTAATCGAACAAACGTCTGGCCCAGGAATGCTTCTACAGGAGTTATTTGGTAAAGGATCCGGCGTGCTGTTTACAAAAGGCAATTGGCCATCGATGCTGTTGTATATGCGGGAGTTGTTATACATGGTCAAACGACCATTAATGTCCCAAGATTGCGCAGGCTTGGTAAACAAGGCATCGCAAGTCACCGCCAACGAAAACGGAGAAACAAGCAGAAAGGTAAACAAAACAACCAAACGCAGCATCGACTTCATAACGATTTTGCCTCAACTTCCACTTGCCGACTCATCACCAGCGCGGTAGAGCCACCACCCACCGTACAGGTCGCAGTGCTCACCAAATAATAATAGGTCACGCCCAAGTGTTTGCGATCGCTGCACTCCACCACCACACTCGCGCAGTTTGCCAGGCCAGTTATGCCTGCCAGATTTAACGCCGTAGTGCCACTGGAGCTAAAACTATCATCAAGCAAAGGGCTGGTAGGAGTGCCGTCACAATGCTGATCAAGACCACCAGCAGGAAACAGCGTGGTTAACACCCGTTCCACGCCCGTTTGTGCCGCCTGCATCGCTCGCACCCCATACACTTCAAAGGTCACGCTCTCTGACGAGGAGCCAAGCAAGCGGATCATCCCCGCCCCCAGCACAAACAACACCACAATAATAAACAGAGCGAGCAGCAAAGCACTGCCGCGCTGACGAGATGCCACGGTTAGGTCGTTGCGCTTTGCAGAGATAGGATCAGGGTACATTCGGCACCTGCACCTCATGGTTATAAGCCAATGTTTCGGCATCATCTACCCGTGTCAGTCGCAGGCGCACAATCACCAACGCATTGCGATTTAGTGTCGCACCAGCAAAACGAAAAACAGGCTCAGCGATCAGGTTATTTGACACTTGTGTTGCCATCAGCAAACCGCCACTGGCAAAGAGCGGCTGGCTCGACTGGTAGCCATAATTCAGGTGCAGATAGACACTGCCATTGCGCACACAATAGCTCAGTGGCTGCGCCGCAAGATAGAAACGTTTACCCGGCGAATCGGCGGCAAACTGGGTCGCTGCTGCAAAGTCGATCTGTTGCAGATCTTCCTCCCCCGACACATCACTTATCGCCGTGACCGTATGGCGTCGCCCACTATTAGCGTATACATGATCCGTTAACAGCGGATACACCAACATCTGATCACCACTGCTAAAACTGTAATTATTAATCTTAATCACCTGCGCCTGAGCAGCCGCTGTTAACACCGGAAGATCAATATAGCTGGCACTGCCCCGCAGTGGCAGCAACTCCAGACACTGTACCTGGGCGCCACTGACAGCACCGGATCTCACACGCACACTGTTGGGCACCGCACTCCGAATATCGCGAGTGATCCGCTCCAAAACAAAACGACTTTCACTAAGTAGCTGTTCACGCGCAGCGACATCCACATAGATCTCACTGCCTATCTCGATAAAGCGGGTGATCCCCGCCGACAAGATCGCCAACAACAGGATAGTGACAATCATCTCTATCAGGGTGAAACCGCGGCGCATGCGCGGAGTTCGTGGCACTATCAACTTAGCTTGAGCAATAGCCATCAGTAGTTCCCCCGATAGCCGCTAAATGCGATCTGCTCACCCGACGGCAGGGTGACCAAAATGGTGACCCGTTTCGCCGCACTGTTATTTGCCAATCCCAAGGCCGCACCGTCGTACGCCACACTGACCTGCAAGCGGTAATTTTGATAGAAGTCAGTCAAGGGCTCACCGAGGGCATTTTCAATCTGATCTCCGCTTTGGTCGAGGCAGTGATAATCATCGACATCGTTATAAGTGGCGCGATCGTTTCCCTCTTCTGTTGCCGCACTCATCCCCGATGCCGGACAGGTGGGGATAGTCGCAATACAAGCAACCAAAACACCTGCGGGCCCAGCTTCGTCACAGCGGTAGCTGCCAGCCGGGTTATTACTGCAATCAGTATCGGAGCGCTCATCGCCAGTGTGACCTGAGCACTCATCAAACTTCTTCGTCAAAATTTCATTCAGCAAGGAGTGACCCAGCTCTGAAGCACGCACCTGATGGAAAGGGTCAACACTGCGGCTGGCCTGCGGAAAAATCATGGTCAACATAGTGACAAGCGCTACCGCCAAAACAATAATGCCGATCACCAGCTCGATGAGACTAAAGCCGTTGTTGCTCGTTAGGGGCGTTCGGCCATCAACAGCCATGGATATAGCCCTCCGACTCAATACAGATGCGCAACGTCACCTCACCATTCACGGTAATTTCACAGCCACCAAAGCAAGCGGCTAAAGGACGGCCACTGCCATCAAAACGGATATCAGCAGGCAGTCCTGATGTGCGATTAAAGCCATAAACGACGCGGCCAGATTCTCCGGCTAAATCAGCGCTGCGATTGGGTTCGAGTGGCGTAGAAAAATAGTCGCCGCTGTAGCCCCGGGACGAGGCACAGGGGTTCAGATTAGGAACGCCAAAACGGGTTGCTTCCAGCAGCAACTGATGGCAGGTTTCAGCTCTATCATTCATGGCATTGAGCTGAATTAGACGCAAACTCGCCAGCAGGCGATCCCGGTAGGTGTATTCTTCAAAGCCGCCGCGGCCAAAAAATTTACCAGCCACCACCACCGCAATGATCCCCACAAGAATAATGGTGGTGACCAATTCAACCAAAGTGAAACCGCGGTGGGCGCGTTGAAAACTCAGCAACAGAAGGCACCTAACAAATTGAGTTACTTAACTAAGTCTTCTTAGCATAGCTGGCCTAGCGAAGGATTGACCACTGCCACAAAGGTGAGAAAAACAAGCTAAACATCGCCATGCTTAATGAACAACTGTCTACAGTTGCATCAATTCAGCGCTCTGTTATCTAGATATGCAACAAATGCCAGATCTAACAGCCATCACTTGCCGTCACAATCACAGGACGGTTGTCGGTATCAATCGCCTCGTTATATTCAACCTGACATTTATCTGCAAGAGTGTCTGTGCCATCGGTACCTGACAAAGTAATCACCGCATCGGCGGTCAAACTGAAATCGATGTCCCACTCTTCACCATTACTGCCATCACCAAAAATAGTCTCTAGCACCACACTTAAGTCTCGCTGCGTAGCTCGGGGGTAACCATAAACCGTATTGACTTCATTATCTCCATTACAGCTGCTTGTTGGTGTGCCAGAGAGCAGCACACAAGCAAAAGGTGCTCGCTGCTTATCCTGAATCGCCGCTTTACTGTAGGTGAGTGTCGAGGCCCCTTCTAGCGCAGCCTTCATCCCCTGTAGGGTTGATTCTCGGGCGTCCCCTTGCAGGTCAATAAACTTAGGCGCCGCGGTCACAGCCAAAATTCCTAGAATAACGATCACCACAACCAGTTCTATCAGAGTAAAGCCTTGCTGCCGCATCATCTAACCACCTCATAAACAAGGTTATTAACACCAGTTTAGTGGCTGAATGTAGCCCTGACACAGTTCTTTCATCGGGAAGTGACCAAGGTCACCGATTGCTAATGGAAGATAAAACCCGCACACAGGGGGGAAGCAGCAACAAAAAAGGCGCCGAAGGCGCCTTTCATGATCTGTGACTAACTGTAAGCTTTAGCAGCCAGCGGTTTCAGTCACAATAACAGGACGACTATTCGCATCGTTCGCTTCGTTATACTCAACTTGGCATTTATCCGCGGGAGTGTTAGTGCCATCGGTACCCGACAGAGTGATCACCGCGTCCGCAGTCAAAGTCAAATCGATGTCCCACTCTTCACCGCCTGAACCGTCACCGAATACTGTTTCCAGTACTTTCTGTAGATCCGCGGTAGCAGCCTTTGGATAGCCATATACAACGTTCACTTCTGTTGCCGTTGCATCTGTACAAGTATCAGGATCGGCCGCTGTACCACTTAACGCCAAGCAAGCCGCAGCTTTCTTTTCGATACCACCAATAGCCGCTTTACTGTAGGTCAGCGTAGACGCCCCTTCCAAAGCCGCTTTCATACCTTGCATGGTTGACTCTCGCGCATCGCCTTGCAGGTCAATAAATTTAGGCGCGGCAGTGACTGCCAAAATCCCCAGAATAATGATCACGACGACCAGCTCAATCAGGGTAAAACCTTGTTGCTTTCTCATACTTAAAACCTCAGGAGTAGTTAACTAAGCTTAGTTATTAATATTAATGGTCACACGCCCTGTGGCCGGTTCGTACTGGAAGTTATTGCCTACCGTCTCATCGGCAGGAGGTACATACTCATTATTTCCATCTTTATTGAGCGTAGTAACTAAATAAAAATTACATAGCGTGTCGTTGCCATCTACATCTGTAACTGCCAAATAACGGAACGCATTCTTTTGATTCACATCATTTAAGTCATCAGGATCGTTAGTTATCGTTGGTGGGTTTTGAAGAATCCCATCCCACACATCAAGGCAAACCACGGCGGACGGCACAGAAACTGAGGTTTTGCTAAGGGGATAGCCAGGTGAAACAGTCTCAAAAACTTCTGATGTAAGATAAAGTTGAGTGCCATCATACCAAATTCGATTAACACCATTTTCATTGGGGCGGCCTTCTGCTTCCCATTGCGCTCTGACTAGCGAAACACCGGTAGCAAAACCACCTGCGATCCCTTCGATATTCGCCGCCTCAGCTTCATCCGTGATATTGAGGAACTTGGGCAAGGCGGTCACTGCCAAAATACCCAGAATGATCACGACGATCACAAGTTCGATCAGTGAGAAGCCGCGTTGCTGTTTCATCATATTTACCTGTTAGTTAACAAAATTAAGGATCACTACAGCCCTAATAGTAAGAGCTAATTCAATTGTTTGCCTAGCGCTTCATTGCCATTTTGTTGGATGGCTCGTAGTTTTTCCGCCCGTTGCGATAGGGTTCCATGACGTAAATCAACATCAAAGTACAGCTCCTCGCTAATCAGGTAGCGGCAATATTCTCCATGCAAACGCCGATCCACCATCGCCACGGCCGAGATCGGCCGCTGATTTATCTCCATTGGCTGTGCCAACATCAGCCGCCATAACTGATGGCAATCATAACTGCCATGGGAGGTACGCAGATCTGGAATACCAAACTTACCCATGGTCATAAGCGTACCCTCTAATTCCAGCTGTGGCGGGCGTCCGTGGATAGTCCACTGGGTTCTTACCATGTTTAACCGCACCAGAAAATTGTTAGTGAGACGGTTAAACGCAGAGTCTTCCACCTCGCGCTTGGCATCATCTTGACTGCTGAGCAACACGGTCGCCAACACCATTATCACCGCCAAAGCCGGTAAAAAATAGAACATGCGGCGTTCGGTATCCAGCTGTCGATTTTCTGGCACCTTAGCCCCCCTTCATGGCACTCATCATGTCCCACATCGGCAGGTAGATACCCAGCGCCAACAACAACACCATGCCTGCGACCACACCGATCAGAATGGGTTCAATGCGCGCAGTCAGTGTTTTCAAATCATAGTCCACTTCGCGCTCATAATACTCGGCGGCATCCAGCAATAGTTCATCTATACGTCCAGTCTCTTCCCCCACCGCAATCATCTGCATCACTAGGGGGGTAAACAGCTCTGAACTGTTGGCGGTGCGCAGCAGGCTTTCACCACGCTCAATCCCCTGCCGCATATCACGGATCTTTTGCCCCATAAATTCATTATCGACCGCATCAGCCACTAAGTTTAATGCATGGGTAAGTGGCACACCCGATTGCAACATCAACGAGAAGCTACGGGCATAACGGGCCAGCGTAGAGCGATTGATAATATCGCCCACAATCGGCATACGCAGCTTAAACCGGTCCCAACGCCAACGCCCTTTGGGCGTATTTATCGCGTAAATCGTACCGCTCACCAATGTCACAGCGCCGAGCAATAACGCCCACCAGTACTCGACAAAGAAGTTACTCATGCCGATCAAAATCCGCGTCGGTAAGGGTAGCTGGGCACCAAACTGTTTGAACATATCAGCGAACGCTGGGATCACCATGATATTCATAATGACCAAAGCGATGACGATGGCGATCACCACAAAACTGGGATAACGCAACGCGGTTTTAATCCGTTTACGGGTTTCTATCTCCAGTTCCAAATAGCCGGAAAGCTGCTTAAACGCATCTTCCAACCGGCCGGTGTTTTCACCCACATGGACGATCGCGACAAACAACTTACTGAAAATTTTGGGATGTTGGCTCATCGCGGTACTGATGGTACGCCCGCCCTCAAGCTCCTGCGCCACATCACTCAATGCCGCTTTCAGTGCTTTTGATGTCGATGACTGCGCCAGCCCATTGATCGCTCGCAGTATCGGTACCCCGGCCTTACTCAGAGAGAACATCTGACGAGTAAACAGCGACAGATCATCCAAGCTGACCTTGCTCGGCAACAGATCGTTGATATCAAAACTACTGCCCTCTGCAGCGCCCGCTTTCGCCTTAACCTGTAGTGGGATCACCTGGCGTTGCGATAACAGATCAGCAGCAGCACCGGCATTCGCAGCATCAATCTGCCCCTTAACTTCGCCACCCCGGCTGTCTCGTCCTCGGTATTCGAAAGTTGGCATAGGCGTCTAGTTAACCTTCCACTGCATCGGCGGTGACCTTCACCGCCTCGGGGATATGTTCAACATGCTCTGCCAGTCTGAGCACCTCATCAACGGTGGTGATACCGGCAAACGCATAATCCAACGCCGCTTCAGCTAACGGCTTAAAGCCCTTGCTGCGCTTCGCCGCCAGTGCAAACTGCTGTGGGTCGCTTTGGCGTAACGCCGCCATCATGGCATCGTCCAGCTCAAGTAGCTCAAACACACCGATCCGACCACGATAACCGGTATAATTACAGGACTGACACCCGACCCCTTTATGGAACACTTTGTCGGTCAGTGAGAAGCCTGACAGCCCTTCCAACCACACTTTTTCACTGTCATTTAAAGCATGAGGCTTGCCGCAATTGTCACAGATCCGCCGCACCAAACGCTGTGCCACCACCGCCCGCAAGGCACTGGCTACTAAGTAACCAGCCGCGCCCATATCGATCAAACGCAGTGCTGAGGTCACCGCATCGTTAGTATGCAGTGTGGTTAACACCAGGTGACCGGTTAAGGCACCCCGTAAACCAATTTCAACGGTTTCATGATCCCGCATCTCCCCCACCATGATGATGTCGGGATCCTGACGTAAGGTGGTTCTCAGGATCTGAGAGAAACTCAAACCGATCTTGCTATTCACCTGTACCTGATTAATCCGTGGCAGACGGTATTCCACCGGATCTTCCACCGTAATGATCTTTTTCCCCGGTTCGTTTAATTCGCTCAGCGCACCGTACAAAGTGGTGGTCTTACCGCTACCCGTCGGCCCGGTCACTAGGATCATGCCGTGAGGGCGTTTCAACTGATGGCGCAGCCGCCGCAATAGGTCATCCGGTAATCCGGTTTGTTCCATACTCAGCAGGCCAGCGGATTGATCCAGCAAACGCATCACCACCGACTCGCCATGCTGCACCGGCATGGTAGAGACACGTACATCGATGGAGTGACCACGCACCTTAATGTTAAAGCGGCCATCCTGGGGCAGGCGCTTTTCCGAAATATCCAGCCCCCCCATCAACTTAAGACGCAGCACCAAGGCCGCAGCAATACGCGACTCTTCGAGAATATTTTCCTGTAACAGGCCATCCACCCGCTGGCGGATCCGCAACGCGTTTTCATCCGGCTCTAAATGCACATCCGATGCACGCACCTGCACCGCATCTTCAAAAATAGACTGTAACAAGCGCGCGACCGTCGAGCTTTCACCCTCTTCATCGCCATCACCACCAAGGCTGAAATCTTCAGTCTGTGAGTACTCTTCGCCCAATTGGTTGGCAAATGAGGCGATCTCTGCCGTCCGCCGATAAAGTTGATCGTAAGCCTCGAGTAACTGCGCTTCCTTGACTACTGCCAGCTCAATTGGCTTGGACAACAACATCGCCAAGGCATCTTGCGCACTAAGATCTGCCGGATCGCTCATTGCCACCAACAGACTCTGCCCTTTATCCTGCACCACTAGCGCACGATGACGCCGAGCGTGTACTTCAGGGAGTAGTTGGGCAATTTTTGGATCCAGACGCAGATCCTGTAGATCGATAAATGGAATATTGAGCTGTTGTGATAAGAACTGCAGCAGCTGCTCTTCCGTCAGGTGTCCCAAATCGATAAGGGTCGCGCCCAGCTTGCGCCCACCGCTGCGCTGCGCCTGTAACGCTTGTGTCAGCTGCTCTTCGGTTATGATGGACTCATGCACCATCAAGTCACCTAACCGCATGCGTAACTTCGCTTGCGCCATTACAGCTCTCCCAATTGTTGAATTCGTTTCTTAGCATAACTGACTGCGGAGGCAGACAAATTGCGGCTTTTTAACGCTTGCTGAAATGCTGCCAGCGCGGTCTGGGTATCATTTAGCCCATCAGCGGCAATCCCCCATCCCAACCACCAGCGCCCTTGCTCTGGCTGGTATTGCGCCAACAAGCGATAGCTGCTCACCGCATCGGCATACTGTTTTAACTGTTGAGCCAAGGCACCGCGCAACGCATGAAAATCAACATCTTCAGCCGCAGGCAGTGGCCCTTGATTGAGGTACGCCAATGCTTGGCGTTCATTTTTTCCTTGCTGAAAAATACGTGCCAGCATCAAGCGAAACTCTACGTTACCAGGCTGTACCTTTAGCCCTTCACTCAATATTTCCGCCGCTTTGCCCGAATTCTTTTGGCCATAATAGAGGCTTGCTAAGCGCGCTCGCGCCTTTGCCTGATCAGGCTTAATCGCCAACACTTGACGCAATAAGTCTTGGGCTCCGCTAATATCTCCCGCCTCAATGCGCGCTTCGGCTTTGCGAAATTTCGCCGCTGCCAATTCACCCTGACTAAGACGCACCTCTTTGATCGCCATCACTTTGGGTGCTTTTGGCGGTTCGGCCACAACTGGCGCGGGTGCAACCACCGCTTTAGTCTCAGTGACAGGCTCAGCTTTAGGTACAACGACAGCAACTGCTTTGTCATCCGGCATTTTTTCGGGTTTTGCTTGTGGCTTTGCTTTCGCTACCGGTAGATCAGCTTGCGGCCGCACGGGATCTTCGGTGGGCTGTTCAACCATAAGAGGCACATTTTGTTGCGCCACCATCGACAGGCGATCCGCTGCATCGACGACGGTCAGAGGCTGTTGCGGTTCAGATTTTCCAGCAAGGTTATCGCCAGCTAACACGGGCTTCCCTTGCATCTTTGTGGACTGGACAACAGCTGTAGGCTCGGCAACCTCAGTTGCCGGGGTGCTCGGTAGTGAGAAATTGCCCGCAAATAACCACCATCCCCCTGCAAGCAAAAGCAGCACAAGCAAGAAAACAGCGGCCAACCAGCGAAAATTGAGGTTTTCTGGTGGTCGTTCAACCCGTCCGCCAGACACCAACGGTGACGTCGCACTGACCGGAGCATGTTGCTCACGCTTTTCCAGATCTTTGAGCATCTGATTGATCACACTCATAACCAATCTCCGCTGCTGACACCCCAAAGCAGAGCCACGACAGAGACCGAAGCCATGCACAGCCAGCGCCACAGTCCACTGCCCGTAGATGCCTCTTCCGTATCTCGAATAGCCGCCTTAACATCCTTTGCCAGCAGGTAGTGGCGCCCCTGACCATAAGCGAGGATCAGCGCTTTATGCGCAAGCACATTGATCAATCGAGGGATCCCTCGGCTGCCACGATGGATCTGTTTAGCGATATTGGTCGTGATCAAATCCGCCGACTTATTCCCCGCCACCCGCAAACGATAAACGATGTATTGGTGCACTTCGCTGGCGTTCAATGGCCGCAGGTTGTAAGAAAAAGTGATACGTTGGCGCAGCTGCCGCAGTTCGTCACCTGCCAAGCGCTGATCAAGTTCAGGCTGGCCAAATAACACCACTTGCAGCAGCTTACGGCGTTCTGTTTCCAAGTTAGTAAACAGGCGTAGCGCCTCCAGACTTTCCTTTGGCAGCGCTTGTGCTTCATCCAAGATCAACACGACGGAATGCCCTTGCTGATGCAACTGCAGAAGTTTGTCTTGAATGCGTTGAGTGAGCTGTTGCTGGTCTGGTTTGCCTGTCGTCCTCACCCCGAGCTCAGTGGCGACCGCCACTCTTAACTCTTCCGGTGACAGATAAGGGTTCGGGATATAGGCGGTAACAAAATGCTCAGGTAGATCGTTAAGCAGTTTACGACAGATCAGCGTCTTACCCGTTCCGACCTCGCCCACCACTTTGATAAAACCTTCACCGGTTTTTAAAGCTGTCAGTAGCGTCGCCAGCGCTTCCTGATGCGCTGGCAGCCCATAAAAAAATTCCGTATTAGGCGTAAGGGTGAACGGCAGCTCACGCAGGCCAAAATGATAAAGGTACATACCTCAGAATTCTTTCTCCGGCTCAGGATACCAACGCTCTAACAATTCCGAGGAGCGCTCTAACTCCTTGGTGGAGCTTTCACGGGTCAGCAAGGTTGGCTTAATCAAGATAACCAACTCAGCTTTTGACGAAAACTCACGTTTATTAGTGAAGAACTCACCCATAAACGGAATATCACCTAACAGCGGCACCTTAGAGTCGGTATACCCTGTCAATGAGGTCATCAAACCACCAATGACTACCACGTCACCACTGTGCGCTTTAATCACTGTATCGGTTTCCCGAATATCGCTCACCGCCAGCGGCAGATCGATGGTGTCGCCGCCAAACACAATCACTTTGTTCTCTTCAGTCACGTCGGTGATCGATGGGTGAACGTGCAATAAAACGGTACCGTCTTCATCGATCTGCGGGGTCACATCAAGGGAGATACCGCTAAAAAACGGGGTCAGTTCGATATCAGGCGTGGTTGAGGTCGCGGTGCCAGTCACTGTGGTGGTAGACACATCAGTAACATAATACTCATCCGTCCCCACTTTAATTAGCGCCTTTTGGTTGTTGGACGCAGAGATCCGTGGACTGGACAGCACGTTCACCTCCCCTTGCGTTGAGAGCAGGGAGATAACACCACTGAAATCACTGTTCGAAAAACTAAGATTAACGATACCGCCCAAGTTGGTGGTGAGTTCGTTACCCAGCGTCGCCGCTGTATTGGTGAAGTTGAAATCGGTGCTACCTATATGGCTAACCGCTCGCTCCCAGTTGATCCCCTGCTGGAAATCATCGTTCAGCGTCACCTCTATAATTTTAGCTTCCAGCAGAACCTGTCGTTGTAACGTTTCTTCCGAACGTGCCAAGTAATCACTGACCTTGCGCAGCTCTTCAGGATAGGCATGAACCGTCACCAAACCGGATTGCGGGCTCACAATCACCTTCCGTCCGGTGCCATCTCCTACCAGAGAATTCAAGATTGTCGTCAGCTCCGTCCAATAATCCGTTTGGCTCTTAGTGTGGATGAGCGTGCCACTTAAGCCCTGGCTGTTACTGTCAGAACCGCTGGAATCACTATAGCTGTCACTGCCACCTGAACTATCACTGTTGCTATTACTGTCATCATCATCGGTCAGACGCGTGGTCAGGATGGTCGTCCGCGACTCGCCGTCACGGGTCATAAACAGGTAATCAAGGGAAAATGTTTCGGTTCGCATACCGGCGGGGAAAATATTCAGCACTTTGCCACTGCGTCGAACATCGTAGCCGTATATATCTGTCACCACATCGAGCGTTTCAGCCAGAGTGACATCTTTCAGGTGTAAGGTAATATCCCCCACCACATCAGGGTGAACAGCCACGCTGTACGAGGAGTCATCGACCAAGCTGGCAAAAAACTGTCGCGCTGGAACGCCATCGGCACTGATCTCGAAACGGCGCTCCTGCAGTAACGCCTCCCCTGCCAAGGTCGGGGCGGCAGGTTGGGTCTCGGGCATCAATTCAGCCATCACATCCGCCGGCGGCGCGGTGGTTTCTATATCCGCTTGTTCATTTTGCCGGTTATTATCAATCGCTTCCTTAATGGCTTGTTTTTGCTCGGTATGGGCCAGTTTTGGCGTCGTTTCGCAGCCCAATAACAGGCCTAACCCACAAATCGCAATAACACTTCGCTTCATCAGCATGTTCACTTTTCCTATTTCGACGCCTGTTTGACCGTAGTAAACAGAGTCAACTTAACGCGCTTATCTCCGCGGATCAGTTCAACCTGATTGGCCGATATCTTCCCGACAGTGTATCCACGGATCTTCTGTCCTGTGCGCAATTGCTGGCCATTAATAATGACCAAGCTTTGCTCATCTTGAAATAAAATCTGTTGCAGCTGCAAAGAGGAAGGTTTTGCAGCCTGTTGCCCACCGCCAACGGCGGCTCTCTGCTGTCCGGGTGGACGCGTCGGATCCTTCAATTCAGTGGCAGCCATCGCCAGCGATGAAGCGCAGATCAGTAAGCTAAAAAACAGTCGTTTCATCCTAGCTCCCGATAAATGTTCGGCTGGTACTGAGGGTAAACAGCTCAATCACCAGTTGGGCTTTTGGATACGTACCCACTTGGTAATTAAAGCTCTTCCAGTAAAAACGTGTCGGCAGCCCCTCCACCTCGGCAATAAAACGCATCAAATCGAAGTAACGCCCCTCGAGCTGTAACTCAATACCATGTTGATAGAGGTTTATCTGCTGACCGGAATCATCCACCAGATCCAGCATCGGGATCGGTGTTTTAGAAGTCAGCGCCAACAGCTTCACGCCTTTGCCTTTATCCAGCACCTGTTCCAACACGGCGGCCATCCGGTAGGCTGGCACCAAATCAACGGTTTGCGTTTCTAACTGCTGGTCGAGTTTGCGAATAGCAAGCTCTGCTTCCTCAATCTCTTGCGTCAATAGCTCATTCAGATCCTTGCTTAGGCGGATCTCAATATCGGCGATCTGAGTCTGGGTACGAGACTGTTCATCAAGCGCCTTGACCATATTGGCCTGAGTTTTTCGCAACTGAAGATAGGCAGGATCGACAAATAGGCTGTAGCCACCGAAAAGCACCAACACTAACCCAGAAACCAGAATGAGCACCCGTTCCCGGATGCTTAATCCATGATAGCGCGTAAGTAACTGCTGCCACTGGCTCATTCACTCTCTCCCGGTAAGCTGCTGAGAGTAAACAGCAAGCGCTGATTTTCATCTCGACTCATAGACAGCGAAGCGAACCCGGCCTTTTGCAATCTTGGCCCTTGGTGGAACCCCTGCACCCAACGGGGTACAGCTTTCGACGTGCGGGTGAAGCCGGTCAAAGCCAGATTAGTTTCGCTGGCTTTTATACCACTCAACCAGACATCATCATCGTGGTGCTTAGCTAGCTCCAACATCAACTGTGAGAACCCCTGATTCTTTAGCGGTTCACGGTTACTTAGCTCACGTAGTAAATGGGTTTTCACTTTATGTTCGGCGGTTACCAACTCTTTTTTCCGCACCAAGTTGCTGGATGGCTGTCGCTGTTGCAGCTGCTGGGTCAATGCCGCCAGCTGCTGATTGAGTTGTTTGTTGGTCATCTGTGTCATCGACAGTTGATATTGCGCGTCAGCCAAACGGGAATTCAACCAGATGGCACTCCCGGCAATAAACAAAATAGAGAGACACCAAAACACCAGCACAACCGGCAATGACAACGACTCTCTTTGCGGTCGTAAGGCATCAACATAAAGATTGATATGTTGCTTCATTCGTCCCCCATGCCGGCAGCAAATACCCCAGCAAAACTGAGTAACTCACCGCTGTTCAAATTGGCAGAGATCGCCACTTCAGGCTCGAAGGTGACCACGGGAATAAAGAAATTGGCAGACATTAACTCAAGGAGCAACGGGGTATTGTCACCCGGCAAAGCGACCACTATCTGTTTCACTGGCGCTTGTCTTAACTGGCTTTCAAAGTAATCCAACGAACGCTGAACTTCCAAGCTCAAATTATCAACAACACCGGCTCTTAGCTCTTCGCCAGTCATCGACACCAGCAGGTCATAGCCACGAATACGTCTTGAGAAAAACAACATCCCCTGCTTCACAATTAACAGCAGCAGCTCTTCATTTGCCTGTTGCACTAACAGCAGTTGCGCTTCGTCGGTCACTGGAAACAGTTTTGGCAACGTCAGCTCATCAACCGCGATGCCGCTTAACGGCAGCTTAGCCGCGTGTATGCCATCAACCATTGGCTTGAGCACTTGAATATCGGCACAAACCACATTGAGCTTATTGGCTCCGGCAGGCTGCACCGGCAGTTCGAAGTAATCGAGGATCATATTTTCGGGTGCGATAGGCACCAGATCTTTGATCGCCCAAGAGAGCGCTTGAGCGATCTCTGCGTCATCGACTGCTGGGCGATCAACTTGCACGATGTGATAGTAACTAGGTCCCACCACCAGCTGGCAGTCACTGGCGTTAGGGGGCAGCGCTTCGCCCGTGGCAAGCGTTTGCTCAAAAGTGATGTCTGAGCGATAACTCAAACTCTCCGCGGATATGGTATGAGGTGCTCCGGCGCGAAAGCGGCACAGAGTTAACGTATCATTGCTGACCCTAATACCGATACGTTCTCCGGACGCCTTGCGGCCAAACAAACGACCGAGCGGCATTCATATCTCCCTTGCGGCCTCTGCGGGCCTTTATCATAGGTTACAGCTTGCGCTGTATAGTTTAGGATTATCGCTTAAACGCCCCGCTTATCAATGAACTAATAGCCTAAACTGTTGTGCCTGTGGCAAAAATTGACGATGTTCACGCAAAATTAAGAGATCTAGCACAGGCTTCACCACTGATGCCGGTGCCATTACCACTGTGTCAGCGCCATGGCATCACCCTCTATTGCAAGCGCGATGATCTAATCCATGGGGAAATTTCCGGTAATAAATGGCGTAAATTAAAGTATGGCTTGCTCTACGCCGCAGAAAGGGAGCTGACGCATCTGCTCAGTTTTGGTGGTGCCTTCTCCAATCATATTGCTGCGCTGGCGGCAGCCGGTCACCACTTTGGATTTACCACCACCGGCATTATTCGCGGCGAGCCGGATGCCGCCAACCCGACACTCAAACGCGCCGCTGAGCTGGGGATGAAATTACACTTTGTCGATCGCCAAACCTATCGGCGCAGACATGAACCGGAATATCTTGAGCAACTGCAACGCCAACATCGCAATACGCTGATTTTGCCTGAGGGCGGTAGTCATGCCTTAGCATTGCCCGGCGTTGGCGAGATCCTGACAGAAATAGATATTGAATATGACAGCTTGATCACCGCTGTTGGCTCGGGAGGTACGCTTGCCGGGCTCATTGCCGCTGATCAGGGAAAACACCAACTGCTTGGCATACCTGTGGTAAAAGACAACAGTTTGGCAGCACGTATTCAGCGGTTAGTCGCGGAGCAAGCGCCACACTACCAAGCAGCGCCGAGTCACTGGCAGCTGCTGCATGGTTACAGCGCAGGGGGGTACGGAAAAGTCCCAGCAACACTGCAACAGGAGTTGATTGAACTGGCGCAACATTGCCCTATCCCGCTTGAACCTGTCTATACCGGCAAAGCGTTTTTAGCACTGATGAGTTTAATTAAAGAGGGCTATTTCCCCGCCGGTCACAAAATTATTTTTCTGCATACTGGCGGGTTACAAGGCCTGGCCGGATTGGCTTACCGCGGGCTATTTCAGATGCCCAACACTAAGCCAAATTAGCTGCTTTCGGTACACTCAGCAACCCGTTCCAGTGATTCAGAAAAGAAGTGGCCTTGGCCACCGTAGACACCAAGATTTCGCAAGGTGCGCCATTCCGCTTCGGTCTCCACACCCAGCGCAAAAATATGCACTTTTTGCTCCTCCAAACTACCGGACAAACTGCGGACAAATAGCTGATTTTCAGGCCTGTTTTGGATATCTCTGACGATACTGTGGTGCAGTTTCAGGTAGTCAATCTTTAGCTTGTTGATGTAGTGACTTCCCACCACAGTCTGCCCAACCCGATCAACCAACAACTGGCAGCCTGTTTGCTGAAGCTTTAGCAGAGGCGCCTGTATATCATCTTGATGGTGACTGACGTGGTATTCAGAGACTTCAATGATAATGCGATGTGCGATCGCTGGGTGGCTGTCCAACGTGGCGAGTAACCACGTCATGAACTCATCATTCATCAATGAGTCACAGGACAAATTGATACTGCAACGCTCGGTATCGGCTTTTTCATACTCAAGTAGCTTTATCAACTGCTCGATAATAATGCGGTCAATTTTTGGCAATAGCCCGCAGCGAGACGCCATAGGCAAAAACACCCCTGCGCTCACCAGCTGGCCTTTATCATCACGCACCCGAGTCAACACCTCATGGTGATGGATCCGACTGGCTGAGCTGGTAACGGCACTTTGAGTAAACATGACAAAGGTACGTCGGGCAATCGCATTCTCTAAAAGAGCACGCCAACGTACCGAGCCTAAAGCATGACCTCGTTCGATCACTCCGCGGTCATACATAAACCAGCAGCTTGGGCCCTGCAGTTGCGCAGCCCGTAGTGCCATATCGGCTTCTGAAAGCACCTGATAGCCTTCATCTCCCTGAGCAAACAAAGCCACACCAATATGAATAAAGCACTCGCGGTCGACAATTTCCGGTACAGCTAAGCGACGCAGACCCCGTTGCAGTTTATTGGCAAGATCTTCCACCTCTCGAGGCATCAAATTAGGCACTAATGCGGCAAAATCCGCGCTGGAACGCCGGGCTATCACTGTATCGTTATAACCAGCCAGAAGCTGCCCGAGTATATTACTGAATTGGGAAACCAACTCGGCACTGGCTTCCTCACCCAGTTGCTCTTTAATCAGGTCAAGTTCTTGCAGTTGGATCAGATAAACCGCACCGCCATCATTGGCTTCACTATCACGCAGAACGCCATCTAAACGGTTATCAAAAAATCGGCGATTACCAAACCCCGATTCCAGATCAGTAAAAGTATTGTCGCGAATAAACTGGTCAAAACGGCTGCGCTCTTGTTGCGCAGATTTGATCTGTTGCTGCAACTGATCCAATGCCTGGCTAACGGCAGCAGGCGATTCTCCCGCCTCGGCTTGCGCGGCCTGACCATTTAAGATCCCTTCGCCCCGCTGCTGCAGCAGCGCCACACCCTGCATCTGTTGCCTGCTGGTGCGGCCAGCATAAAGCACAGCAAAACTACTCACCATCACAGCAACTAGCAGGGCAACCAACCACCAAAGACTGCTAAATACACTGATAAATAAAGGTTTTAGGCCAAGTAAACCCCAGCGTTTTTGGTGGGTCGGTAAGCGTAGTCTCACCACCGAAATCCCCTGCGTGGCGAGATCTTCACCAGCCGGGTACTGATAAATAGTATGTCCACTCTGCTTAACGGTCAGAAAGACTAAATCATCAATCAAGGCCAGTGCAGGCTGCAACGACTCATGGTTTGCCTCTGCTTCATTACTCTCTGCAAAATGCGTATCCAGCAGCCCTTCGATCACCGCAACCTGGTCAGCCCGTTGCTGCGAGGCGTGCAGCAAAGCTGCCGAGGCAAACAACAGGGCAACCAAGACCGTTGATAACAGCAAGCTGCCGGTCCATGCTCGCTGTAACTTTCGGCTTAATTCCATAGGTATTCCTTTACGTTAATCAACCAGTGACTATCGATAACTAAACGGCCCATTGCTGCTGCCAGGCATCAAGATCCGCACTCATCATAGGTTCGGCGGCATAATACCCCTGACAATAGTCACAACCTAATTCTCTTAATAACTGCCAACCTGCGGCATCTTCTACCCCTTCGGCAACAGTCGACAGGCCAAGCTTTTTCGCCACATCGAGACTCGCCTCAACGATAGCCCGCAACTTTGGCTTACGTGCCGCATCACGAACAAAACTCTGATCAATTTTAAGCTCTGTAAATGGGATCTGGCCAAGCTTTTCCAATGACGAGTAGCCAGTACCAAAATCATCAATCGCCAGTTGCACACCGTTCATACGTAAGCGTGCCAGCGTTTCAATCATAGGGCCTAGATCGGCCGTCAACTCACACTCGGTCAATTCGATCATGCATAGTTCAGGCGGTACCTGATAGCGCTTAAGCAAACGCATAAAACGATCGCAAAACTTGGTGTCAGTCATAGAGTTAGGCGGCAAGTTGACGGCCACCGTGACCTCTTGCCCCTGTTTGATAAATTGGCGAGATTGAGCCAGCGACGCACTTAACATCACTTCACTCAGTAACTCGATCTCTCCCGCCCGTTCGAGCAGGGGCAAAAAGAAACCAGGCGTGATCACGCCGCGCGATGGGTGGTACCAACGCACTAGACTTTCAACACCGATCCACTGCCGATTATCGAAACGCACTTTCGGCTGAAACACGGCATTAAACTCTCCCTGTTCCAACCCTTCCATCACCTCATGCAGTGCGATAGGCAGTTCGTTATCAGTTAGAGATTCAGCACTAGATTGATGAGTCAACATAGGCACCAGTTGCGAAGGTTGCACTGGCTTGGCCAAGGTACCAAAAACCTTTAAGCCATACTCGGTCGCCATCGCCTCGGCGGAATGCAGCAGCATATCGGATTCAGCGCTGACCAAAATAAGCCCGCCATGAAAACTGCGTTGGCCCAGATGGCGAATAAACTCTAGCCCATCCATGTTTGGCATCTGCAGATCACACAGAATGATATCGAACAGGATCCCCTCAGACAGCAGCTGCAAAGCTTGCTTACCATCCTCAGCCTGCCAAGATTGCTCTACTCCAAGTCGCTCCAGCAGCTGCAACAGCAGTTGCCGCGGCACAGGTTGATCTTCCACCAGCAAAATCCGCAGTTCACGGATCTTGTCTCTCTCTTCTACGGTCATCCTTTCCCCAAAAAGCAGCGCTATACTTATCAACAAGATCCTTTCAAAGGAATATGCGATGCGCGCTGTCCATCAAATGTTCATGGGTGTCATAGCTCTGCTATGTTTGGCTAGTATATCGGGCTGCAGCTCCAATACTGCCCTACATTCACAAGTTAAGCCGAAAATTCCAAATTCGCTATGGCAAGACAGCGCTTTTGTTAACCGCCCCACGATCCCTTCGCAGGCCGAAATCTTCACGATCTCACCACAGATGCAAGACTACCTTAAATCTAAACTTAGTGGTCATAGTAAAGGAAGTCACACAAAGCTGGAGCGACTGGTCGATCTTTTACGCTCAGAAGATGAACTGATGCTCAGCTATGACAATCGAGCGACACTAACCGTTTCGGAGGCATATCAGCAACGTTTAGGTAATTGCCTGACACTCTCTTTGCTGACCCAAGCCATTGCAGATGCATGGGAGTTAGATGTGCGTTTACAGCAACCCGATTTCCCAGAGCTGTGGGAGCATAGGGACGATATCTATCTGGTTAGCCAGCACGTTAATGTAAAAATCGACATACCCAGTGCCTATGGCATTGGTGAAGCTGCCACCGACAACGCACATACCATCGACTTTAGCGGCAACCCCAGCCTTCGCTATCTGCCGCAGAAATCGTTATCAACCGAACGTGTGGTGGCGATGTTTTACAACAACCGAGCAGCTCAGGCGATAGCGAATAAAGATTTTGACAGCGCATACTGGCTAAGCAAAGCGGCACTGACTGCAGATCCAGGCTTTATCTCAGGCTACGCCACACTAGGGGTAATATATGCTCGCTCCGGCCAGCTCACACAAGCAAACCAAGCCTACCGAACAGGCTTAGCACATCAAGCCGATCATCCACTACTACTCGCCAACCTAGCCATTTTGCTAGAACGGCAAGGAGACAGCGAGGCACTGGCAGAGATCCAGCCCCGCCTGCAAAAAGTGATTGAAACCAATCCATTTCACTATCATGAGCAAGGAGAGCAGGCATTCAAGGCTGGCGAGTATCGCACAGCCCTTCGGTATTACGAGCGAGGCATTAAACTCTCTCCCTATATCCACGATCTCTATTTTGGCTTAGCCAAAAGCTACTACGCCCTTGGCCATACTCAAAAAGCGAAAAAGTATTTAGAAGTGGCGATGGAGTTAGGCAGCAGTTATGCCATACAACAAAAATACCGCCGTAAGTTGCAACAATTGGACAGCTATACGCAAACAACAGCGGCATTAAACCAGTAACCAAAGCTCTGTTACTGTCTCTGTTGGATTTGCTCTGCACTTATCGCTTGGAGACGCATTCGCTCCCATTTAAGTCGTCGCACGCTGTGCCCCTACGTCGGCCATTCTTTCATCTGACAAGTGTGACTCACTCTGCTCAGGCAGAGGCCTGTTGCTAATCCCAAAGCTGTCTCTGCATACGATAAAGTGGCCATGAGTCGACGGTTCACGGCCACGTAGAAGTCACAACAATCTTGAGTAAGTCACAGTCGGTGAACCACAACTACTGTATGTTCAATGGCATAGGAAATAGATAGATGCCTTTGTCTCTTTCTACCTAACTCGGCACACCAACAAGCAAAAATAACTACTTATTCCGACATTTGGATAGACGATGTATTTCAATACTTTAAAGGGAACCGCCCTGCTCTTTGGCTTACTCCTAAGCTTTACTAGCCAGGCACTGAATGACACTAGCTACTTAAACGACGCGGATCATCAATTCTGGTTTGAGCTAAATGATCTACCCACGGTCAAATTACACTTCACTGAAGAACAGTGGCGTCTGCTATTAACCTCGACCAGCAGCGACCGCGAGGAGGTCAGCGGTGATCTAACCTATGTAAAGGATGGCATTGAATACCCGCTAAATAATCTGGGGATTAAGGTCAGCGGCAACACCAGCTTTGTCTTACCTGAAGACCACAACGGGAACTATGTACAAGCCAATTTCACCCTTGATTTTGATGAGTTTGTCGATGACCAGACCTTACGAGGCATCACCAAACTCAAGCTAAAACGGTTCAAGGATGACTCAAGCTATGTGCGCGAACCACTATCTAACCAGATCATGCACAACTTCGGTGTCTGGACAGCACACTCTTCGACTTACGCCCGCTTGGTGATCAGCATTGGCGACCGAGCTGACGCCTATTTTGGCATCTACCGGATGAATGAAAGCGTCAACCGTAAGGAGTATTTGGATAAACGCTTTGGGCCAGACAACGACGGCGGCTTTCTATGGCAGGGAAATCATAAATCCTGGGGTAAGGCACACTTTTCCAAGATCAACGCACAATGGGGCGGCGTAGGTGACTTTGAACAGGCCAGCTTTGAATATAAAGGCAAAGGCTCAAAATACCTTGAAGGGCATGCCCAACTGGTTAACTTAGCGGAGAACTTTACCAACCTGCAAGGCGAAGAGTTTGAGGCCTATGTTGCGCAACACATCAATATTCCCCTACTCCTAAAAGGGTTAGCCAGTGAGGCGGTACTCGGCCATTGGGATGGCTTTTGGGGAAATGGTAATAACTATTTTATCTATATTGATGAAAGTGAAGTGATGCATTTTGTCCCCTATGACACAGATAACACCCTGGGAACATCGTTGCTGGTCAGTGATTCCGGTGAGCGCGATCCCTTGGTATTCGCACCGCCTGCCGATGCGCCATTACTGGTGCGTAAGATCCTCGCCATTGACCGCTACATGGACGAGTATAAAACCTATATTGAAGCACTGGTGACGGATAGCGGGCTGATGGTAGAGGGTGACTCGGTGCAATGGATAGCGACTATTCATCAGCTTATCGAAGCCGATATTGCAAACGCCACTGGCGACAATCAGATCATCGCCGACCGACCCGCCTACTGGGGAAACCAAAGCAACTATCGCATCTATGAGACCAACTCAGGAAAGAACTGGTATTCAACCCGCCGCACCGCGGTGTTAAATGCCTTAGATGGCTCTAATCACGCCTACCCAACCGTGTATTACCGTGGCGTCACCAACGATTGGGGCGCGAGCCTGATGACTCAGGTATCTGCAGATGTTTGGCGTATCACGGTTAATAGCGACGAGGCGACCAATGCCTCCGGAGATCCGCGGTTTAAATTCGATATCTACGCAGACTGGAGCCACAACTATGGTGACAACGATGCCGACGGAATGGTTGAGGAGGGGGGCAATTCAATCCACTTCGGCGATGGCTTTGGTGAGTATCAGATCACTTTCTTTGCTGCCGACGGGCGCTACGAAGTGGTGAAAGCGGTCACCCCACCTCCAGTCGTTCTGCAGCCGCCAGTGGCTGACGCTGGCGACGATATTCAGATAGAAGAGGGAGAGTATGCTTATTTTGATGGTGCAGGCTCCGCAGATGCAGATGGGCAGATCTTGAGCTACCAATGGTCTAACGACATGGTCGGCGTCAACCCGTCTCAGCTCTACGCCAACGCAGGAACCTACACCGTGACCTTAACGGTAACGGATAATGATGCCCTGAGTGCAACCGACAGTGTGGTCGTTACCGTCACAGCAAAAGCCGAAGAGGAAAACGAAGGTGAACTAGAGGAGGCCGCCTCAGGCGGCGGAGGCGCAATTGGGTTCGGCCTGCTACTCCTGATGGCTGCGGGCGTTCGACGAAGAAGCCACTGCAATAGTTAAGTTTGCAGAGGTCGGTTCCAGCAAGCAATCGAAGCAAAAAGCCAGCGCCTAATTGCGCTGGCTTGAGCATAAACCATCAATCTATTTTCAGGTGACACGGTGGCGTAACTAAACAACAGACTTAGCAACGAACACGCATCGTCAAACAGATTCATTGCCCGGCTGATTTGATCCCCCTGTGATAGGCGGATACCGCCGGTATGGTGCTGACCAACACTGTTGCCGCAATGACAGCCGCCATCATGCTCAATGACGACTGAGAGATAAAGTTGGCACTGATATGCAGGCCATACTCAGTGCTCAGGTAACCGTTCAGCACCAGCAACGACGCACTGAGTACGCCCCCCGCCAGTGCCATAGACAGCAAAACGATAATCAGCGCCTCTACTTGTATCAGCCGGAACAGGAACCAGGGCGACGCACCGATCAAGCGCA
This sequence comes from Corallincola holothuriorum, assembly GCF_003336225.1. Lineage (NCBI taxonomy): Bacteria > Pseudomonadati > Pseudomonadota > Gammaproteobacteria > Alteromonadales > Psychromonadaceae > Corallincola > Corallincola holothuriorum. The sequence goes on along the minus strand of NZ_QPID01000005.1, from coordinate 22,448 downwards.
TCACTTGGATCTCTCTTTGCCGCTCGCGAATAGAGGCGAGCATCATGGCACTTAAGCCCAACAGTGAAGCGACGAGGATCAGCACGGAGATAAGACGCAGTGTATTTTCCATCACCGCCATCATCTGCCATAACTCGCTTAACGCCACACCGGGCAGAATTGCTGTCAGCGCCTCACCACGATACTGATTAATCGCACGTTGCACCCGGAACGTCGATATCTTCGAATTTAACCCCACCATCATCGCAGTAATACTTTGCGGCAACAGCTGGTTGGGATCGATAAGCGGAGCAGGAGACGCGGTAACCGGCAACTTCACCCCTTGCTGCCAATTGATATGAATCGCTTCAATGCCCGCCAAGCTCACGTGCAGTGCTTGATCAACCGGTGTACCTGTTGGTGCCAGGATGCCAACCACGGTAAACGGTTTATCGTCATGACTACTGAACTGGGTGCTCACGAGGCCATGGGATAAAATCAAGCTGTCGCCCAGTTGATAATTAAGCTTACGCGCGACATCTGCCCCTAACACCACATCGAACAGGTCGCTGAATCCATCGCCCGCTGAAAAGCTCAAGCTTTGCTGCTGGCCATACCGAAAATGCGTAAAGTAATCCGTTGTCGTTCCCATCACCCGATAGCCCTTATGGGAATCCCCCAGAGAGATCGGTATCGTCCAGGCGATATCAGGCAGTTCAGTGATCTTCTGATAGGTCGACCAACCAATATTATTGGTCGCGTTCCCCATCCGAAAGACCGAATAGAGCAACAGATTAGTAGAGCTGGTGCGAGCGCCAACAATAAGGTCCACGCCGGAAACAGTCTGGCGAAAACTCTCTTTCGATTGCTGACGAATATGCTCAACCCCCAGTAGTACAATAATACTGACGGTCAACGCCAACACAGTCAGCAGTACAGACCCCTTGCGACTATACAAGCTTTTCCAACAGAGGCTTAAAAACACGAGAGCTCCTCCGTGGCTTGATTGATATCGAGTATCGATTCATGACGCACAAAATGACTGGCTAGGTCATCCTCGTGACTGACAAATATCAGGGTGGTTGGGTGCTCCGCTAGCATCGCCATCAGCAAGGTCATAAACTGGTCACGATTTTTCTTGTCCAGCGCGGAGGTGGGCTCATCCATGATCAACAATGCCGGCCGATTAATCAAAGCTCTGGCAATGGCCACCCGCTGCTGTTGTCCCACGCTTAACTGCTGGCTAGCTTGATGCCACAACGACGTTGGGATCCCCAAATCATCCAGCAAAGACTCAGCGAGCTGACCGGAACCACCGTTGCTGGCGAAATATGCAGCTAAGCGCACATTCTCCAGCGCACTTAAGTAAGGCACCAGATTAAACTGCTGAAACACGCAGCCGATGTGATTAGCTCGAAACTTATCCCGCTGACGGGCACTCATCTTGTCCAGTCGCTGACCACAGATCTCCAACTGCCCCTGCGTCACAGGGAAAGTACCGTTCAGAACATTGATAAGGGTGGTCTTGCCTGACCCCGATGGCCCCTGTAAAAAAACATGCTCTGCGCCATGGGCTGACCATTGTGGAATATTAAGCACTGGCGTTTGTGCTTGTCCCGGGTACGAAAATAATAATTCGTGAATAACAATCGACATGGACTTGTTCGCTAATCCGAGGTGTATGATTGGCCCAACCCTTTGCAGGATAGTTCCACTCTAGCCGTTATGATATAACGTCAATATTGATGCATGTTATGTTATGTTCTCTTCAACAAGGTCCACTGTGAATCTCATACAGCCTAACCGCATACTTATCCCCAACACTTTCCTGCTTGTCATATTTTGCCTCAGTTTGACATCCTGCAGCGAACCAGAGAGCGCCAGCACCAAGAACCAAGCGATTGCAGGTTCTATCACTGAACCAGTACCACAAGACCAAGCAGCAGACGAAACACCTAAAACGTACCGCACCATTGAGTGGATTGAGTTAATGCCTGCCGATGACCTCGAAGCATTGCTTAACCCGCCAGAGTTTCTTGGCGAAATTGCCGATGGCTCGGATGAAGACCTGATCGATAGTAAGCTGCAACTCGACACCAGCAGTGTCGGCGATAGCCCCTATGAGCAAGCATTGGTTTCCACCCGAGTGATCGAGGCGATGAATAACCAAGCTATTCGTATTCCGGCGTTTGTCGTACCACTGGATTTTGACGATACCATGGTCACCAAAGAGTTCTTCTTAGTCCCCTTCTTCGGTGCCTGCATCCATGTGCCACCACCGCCACCAAACCAGATCATCTATGTGAAACACCCTAACGGTGTGCAACTCAGTTCACTGTACGATGTGTTCTGGTTTTCTGGGACTTTAATCGCTGAACTAAATACCAATGACACTGCGACCGCGGCATATACACTGCAAATCGACCAGATTGAGCCCTATCTGGATTGAGAGGATGAACACACATCTAGATCGTTCAGGCGTGACAGCGACCCGCTTTGCAGTATCGAAAGTTCTTAATATGGCCAATAGCGATCAGTAACGAACCACCCAAGGTCAACACTTTTTCACCCAGCTCTCCAAGCAGGTGGTGGCCAAACAATGCAGCAAGAATGAGCGTCAATAAGCCCGCCACGCCCCAACCGAACAGATGCCAGTGGCGGTGCTTTCGACATCCCATAAACAGTGCGATCACACTGGTAGGTACAATGCCGAGTAACAATATCAGATGAAATTTTTCATCCATTAAGGCTGAGCCAGCCAGTGCGGGTAACGCCACCACTAACATGGGTAACAAAATGCAATGCACGGCACACGCCGTTGAGATCCCAATAGCCAACATGTCCATCGTCAGGGTTTTAGATTTCACCAGTTATTCCTTTCAGTTCTGTTTTTTGATTAAGCTGCCTGTTGGCATTCGGGACACACGCAATTCAGTTCAAGCTGGGGAGATGTAAGCTTGTAGCCAACATCTGCGATACTATGCTGAAGCTGGTCAATTAAGGCTATATCGACGCCAAGCTCTTTCACTTCACCGCACTGCTGGCAGATTAAAAACTGCGCTATTTGGTGGGTATGGCTGCAAGTGATATGCGCACAAGCCACATACTTATTGGCCAATTGCAGCTTATGCACCAGATGCTCTTGCTCCAGAAACTCCAGCATGCGGTAGACCGACATCACTGGAATGGTTTGCCCCTCTTCTTCGCGACAGATATCGGCAATCTCATAGGCGGACAATGCCTTAGTTGAATGCAGCAGTGCCGAAAGCACCAGTTTTCGCTTATTAGTCAGACGAGCGCCAGATTGCTTACATTGCTGTTCGGCCACTGCCAGAACTTTTTCAGAACGGTTCATAACTAATCCTCGGTCATCGCACTACTTGAGTGACACGCGTTGCTCGCCATTTTTAAGTGTGACAGCGCCCTGCTGACCATATGCAACCCACTGGACATTCAGGCTTTCGATGGCTGGGAAAGAGGAGAACAGTAGTAGATCTACCGATCGAACGGCAGCCATTTGATCACAGCTAAACTGGTAACTGGCGGCGATATCCGCATGCCCGCCATCATCATGTTCATGTTCATGTTCATGTTCATGTTCATGTTCATGTTCACCATGATGATGCTGAGATGCGACGTTTTGATGGTGATGGTCATGACCATCACCATTCACAGCCAGCTTGCCAATATCACTTTGGTAATCCACCAATTTGCACTGCCCGCCATCGATAAGGAGCTGCGCACTGGCATCAGCCAACGTTTGTTTAGCGATCTCAACACGTTTGTCCTGGGCCTGGGTCGTGGCTTTGTGCTCAAAGCCAACCAAATTGTCTGCGGGGGATCTAAGCTCAACCAGCAATAGGTTCTGGTCAGCAATAATGTTTACTTCCGCCGCCCCATGAACATGGGGTTGGCTAGCGATAGCAACAGAAAAAGCCGCAGGCAGCGCCGCCAATACTGTACCTAGGCCAAGTTCACAATAGCGAAAGCGCTTACTGTTCACGCTCATAACCCACCCAATCTCAATCGTTTACCTCAAATAGCAATGTTACAACATATCATTTAATTCGCAATTAAATTTAGCTGTGAAATAGTCATGCACCGATAGTGATAGATAATCGAAAAGAACCGCCGGACCAAATTCATCGAGTGATATAAGCCCGCTTTGCAGCGAACTTTCTTATAGCGACTGTCATCGAATCCGAAGACCACAGCCTGGTAGCTAGCCGCAAAAAAGCCCCAAACATGGGGCTTTTTCATTGTTCAGCGGTAACCGAATGGCAACCCTTAGAACGGAATATCGTCATCGAAATCCAACGGTGGCTCGCCGCCCATTGGACCCGGGGCCTGCTGTGCAGGTTGCTGCTGCGGCATACCGGCTGGTTTCTGATTGAAACCCGGTTGTGCAGGCTGCTGCGCCGGTGCGGTTTGCGGTGCGGCATGCTGCTGTGGTTGGAAACCTTGCTGTGGCTGTGCAGCGGGCTGTTGCTTAGGCTGAAAGCCTTGTTGAGGCTGGAAACCACCGGCGTTAGCCTGCGGTTGACCGGCGCCTTGACCAGCACCACGGCTGTCTAGCATCTGCATTTCGTTAGCGACAATCTCTGTCGTATAACGATCTTGGCCCTGTTGATCTTGCCACTTACGAGTCTGCAAGCGCCCTTCGATATAAACCTTAGAGCCTTTACGCAGGTACTCACCGGCGATCTCAGCTAAACGACGATACATAGCGATACGGTGCCATTCCGTCTGCTCTTTCTGCTCGCCGGTCTGTTTGTCTTTCCAGCTTTCACTGGTTGCAACGGTAAAGTTGGCTACCGCTGCGCCATTTGGCATGTAACGGACTTCCGGATCTTGTCCCAAATTTCCGACCAATATGACTTTGTTCACGCCTCTGCTGGCCATGCCATGCTCTCCACTTTTACTTTTTCAGCAATATAACACTAACTACCGGCCAGTAATGCCTTGGCTGGTGCTAATTCAAATGTCTCATCTACTTTGAGATAAGTAATTCCTTCTTCGGCGACTATCGTCACCTCTTTAACGCCGGGCAGCTCTCTTAGCTGCTCGGCCAGCGCGACTGCGCCATCATGTTTAGTGAGCAATGCAGCAACGTCTAAGGTAACACTGCGATAACGCCCTGCTTCACTCATTCCCCAAGCGAACACTGCCCAAAGCAGCACCAAACAGGCCGCTACGAGAAATACTATCTTGGGGGTAAAAAATTGCATCACCACGCCGCCAAGCAGACCACCACAAAACGCACCGAAAAACTGGCTACTGGCGTAAATGCCCATGGCACTGCCTTTGGCTCCAGCGGGAGCAAATCTTGCGATCAATGTCGGCAAAGTCGCTTCAAGATAATTAAAGCCAGTGAAAAATACCACGATCCCGGTCACCACCAGCAAGTTTTCCGGCGCAAATGCGAACCCCATCAGGCTGACAAACAGCAGTAGCTGTGATGCTCTGACGCCACCGCGGCTGTTTCTTTTTTTCGCCGAAATGATCAACATAGGGATCATCAATACAAACGACAGTAATAAGGTTGGTAAATAGATATGCCAATGCTGCTCTGGTTGATAGCCCACCCGCACCAACTCTCCCGGCAAGGCAACAAACATGGCGGTCATCAAAAGATGTAGCGAGAAAATGCCCATATTCAGGCGGCTTAACTGTGGATCAGCAATGAGCGCTTTCAGCCTTGAGGGAATAGGTACCACATCCCCCTTGGGGGCGAAGGAGATAGCATTTGGCACGGTAAAACGTGTTAATAAAAAAGCCACCACAGCCAGTCCTGCGGTCACCCAAAACAAGCCTGATAGATACAGTTGTGCAGCCAAGATAGGCCCAGCTACTAAGGCAACAGCAAACGCAATGCCGATAAACATGCCGATCAGCGCCATCACCTTGGGTCGCTGCTCATCACGGGTTAAGTCGGCAGCCAATGCCATCACCACGCTGGAGATAGCGCCCATCCCCTGCAATGCCCGTCCGACTGTCACGCCATAAACGCTGTCACTCAAAGCCGCAACAACACTACCAACCACAAACAGCAGCAGGCCGAAGTAGATCACCGGTTTGCGACCGTAACGATCAGAGGCTAGCCCCATAGGTATCTGCATAACAGCTTGCGTCAGACCATAGGCACCAATCGCCAAACCGACCCAAAGCGGGCTATAACCAACCAGCTCTGCACCATAAAGCGCAAACACAGGCATGATCATAAACAATCCCAGCATGCGAATAGCAAAGATGGTCGCTAGCGAATACGCCGCTTTAGTTTCTAATGATGAAAGTCCAAACGCCATGCTTCAGGAAGTCTATCTGTTGTCACAAAAAGAGCAGCGAGTCTAACACGCTCAGCGGGCAGCTTCATCCGCTCACTTTAACGAAATAAAAAAAGGCGCCCGTAGGCGCCAATCAACAAGGGATGGCTAGTCCAGACTTAAAAATTGTGAATACTTACCGGCTCACTCTCACCCCGCTTGAATACGTTAACTTTGCCGCATTCAGCGAAATGGTTACCGGAAACATAAGGGGCACCAGCTTGGCTAACGTCCGCTTCCCAAGCAGGGCCGTTACTGATGAAGGTTTTCAACTCAAACCAAGTACCATCAACGGCCTTACTGCAATCCATATCGACATCCAGCATCCAGTAGTGAGCACCGTAAGCATTAAGCGGCTCTTCACCAAAACCATCAACGGCAACCGTCTTCACTGCGCCCCAATCTGCAGGCCAAGTGTTCGTTGTCCAATCAGCAGCTGACCCTTCGGCAGCACCACTTTGTGACGCTTCAGGTCCGTACCAATCTAGATAGTTGTCGTTTGCTTTCCACGGGGCAGTGGTGGCATTACGCAGGTTGTTGTGACGGATTGGCATTGCACATTCAAAGTTTGTCGCGGTGCAGCTACGCCCTAAGTTGGCGGCTGCATAATCATGATCAATACCACCACGGATAAACATATCCTGACCAGATTCAGTGAGACCCTCGATCAAAATAACGGTGCGTTTCCAGTCACCTGGAAGCTCAGATTTGGTCCAGATAGCCCAATCGGTACCCGCTTCAGCCAACGTCCAGTTGCCGCCGGCGGGGCTCCAACTACCATTACCCATCTTCATTGCCACGGTATCGCCGATATAAGCGGCATACAGACCTTGCTCAGCACGGTCAATGGTAACGGAAGAATCAGAGTGCAGGCCTTCGGCTTTACGCAGCGCCATCAGCGCCTTGATATCATCGCCTAAGCCCCAGTCAAAGTAATGTGCCCAGTAGATGGAAGGTACACCCGGATGAGTCAAGATATAAGCATAAGCCTGCATCACCTTGTCACACGGTACTGGCCAATGGCTTTGGCCATTGCCACACATCTCACTTGGACCTGTGTCATGGTTATCGACGAAGGTGACTGAGCGACTAGGCCAAGCACCAATGGTACCTTGAGGCTTGCCGTTACCATCACGCAGATGAGAGAAGTTGTAGGTTTCTAGAACCTTATTCAAGATCCCTTTAGTGGTGAAATCAAAAACAGCGCTGTTGCCGTTTGTTGAGTCAACCCAATCGAGCTGTAATTGACGATGCTGATCTGGGTACTCACCACCAAAGAAGCAGTCTTCGCCGTTGTAGCAAAGTGATGTCCAGTACTCTCCGACGCTGAAGTAAGGAGATGTGGCTTCGTTGTATTCGCCGTTATAACCACCCCAATAGCCTTTAACATAGTCATAGCGCCAGCCATCGAAACCAACACCTTTCAATACGTCGTTCATCCAAGTTTTCAAACTTTGACGCACATACCATTGGCTATGGTCGATATCACGAGCAGCCGCATAACCACCACCGGAATCTGCAGCTCCGCGAGTACCGGAACAATCCGAACCGGTCGCATCCCATGCTTCATCATCAGACGTAATCGCATCGTTACCCCAATCTGGATTAACAAAGTTACACCAGCTTCCAGTACCGTTACGGTGATTGATAACGATATCAGCAATTGCTTTGATATTTTTACCATGCAGAGTGGTAATCAGATCCCGTAGATCTTGTTCTGTACCATAGTTAGAGTTCAGGTTGTTATATTGCTCTGGCAGGTAACCTTCCAGAGAGCCAGCCTGTGAAGCGGGCGGTAACCACACCATGTCAAAGCCAGCGCTGGCGAGTTCATTTGCCTGGTGTCCGACCTGCTGATACCAATCACCAGCACTGGCTGAATGCCAGTGAAAGCCTTGGATCATGATGTCGTCATTATTTTCTGATACTGCAGCCAAAGTGGGGGTTGCCACAGCCATTGCCACCGCGAGCGGAAGCATGCGCCTGATCAAGTTCATTATCGGATTCCTGTTGTAGGGTAGAGGTACATTTTTTTCTAATAAAGCTTATTATTGTTATCGCTATCAAACGATGTAAATATGTTGCTCACAACGCTGAGAAAGCGAACACATAATGCTTAGTTATTGAGCAAAAAACAGCGATACCGGTCACACAACAATCAAAGAGAGTCAATTTATTGACGCTTCGTTAATTTATTGACACTCGTTCAATCTGCGCCACCATCATTTGAAGCAGGTAAGTTAGCTAAAAATGTGAGATGCTACGCGTTTCCCTTTTGGCAGCTGAATAGTGCTTTATGAACGAAATTGAGATCCGTGGCGCACGCACCCACAACTTAAAAAACATCAGCCTGACCCTGCCTCGAGACAAGCTCATTGTGATCACCGGGCTTTCTGGCTCAGGTAAGTCTTCACTCGCTTTTGACACCTTGTACGCCGAAGGACAAAGACGCTATGTCGAATCCCTATCGGCATATGCGCGTCAATTTCTCTCACTGATGGAAAAGCCCGATGTCGATGCCATCGAGGGCTTGTCTCCAGCGATCTCCATCGAACAGAAATCGACATCCCATAATCCCCGCTCAACGGTCGGCACGATCACCGAAATATACGACTATCTGCGCTTATTATTTGCCCGTGTTGGTGAGCCTCGCTGCCCAACCCACCACGCCCCACTGGCAGCACAAACGATCAGCCAAATGGTTGATCATGTGTTGGCGCAACCTGAAGGGAGTAAGTTGATGCTGCTGGCTCCAGTGGTGCAGGAGCGTAAAGGGGAACATACCAAAGTGCTTGAAGGGCTTTCCGCCCAAGGCTTTATCCGTGCTCGTATCGATGGTGAGATCTGTGATCTCAGTGATCCACCGGCATTAGAACTACAAAAGAAGCACACCATCGAAGTTGTGGTTGATCGTTTTAAAGTCAGAGAAGATCTGCAACTTCGCCTAGCGGAATCCTTTGAAACGGCGTTGGGCCTGTCCAATGGCAATGCCAAAGTCGCCTGGATGGATGACGCGGAAAAACCAGAACTGATATTTTCCGCTAACTTCGCCTGCCCACACTGCGGTTATTCCATCGCCGAACTTGAGCCAAGGCTATTCAGCTTCAATAATCCGGCCGGCGCTTGCCCGACCTGTGATGGTTTAGGCACCCAGCAGTTTTTCGATCCAGACCGGATCGTTACCAACTCGGAACTGACCCTCGCTGGTGGCGCTATTCGCGGCTGGGATAAACGCAATTTTTACTACTATCAGATGCTGGGCTCGCTGGCGGAACATTTTGGTTTTGAACTGGATATCCCCTTTGCTGAACTGACCGATAAAGCGAAAGAGGTGTTGCTAAATGGCAGTGGCAAACAGGAGATCGAATTTAAATACCTAAACGACCGTGGCGATATTGTTATTCGCCGCCACCCATTTGAAGGTATTGCCAACAACTTTGCCCGTCGCTACCGGGAAACCGAATCAAGTTCAGTGCGGGAAGAGCTGGCGAAGTACATCAGCCACAAGCCTTGCCGCAGTTGCAGTGGCACACGTCTACGCCAGGAAGCCAGAAATGTATTTGTCTCTGACACCACTCTGCCCCAAGTCGTGGAGCGCTCTATTGGCGATTGTCTGAGCTTCTTCGAACAACTGGAGCTATTTGGGCAGAAGGAGAAGATCGGTGAAAAGATCCTCAAGGAGATCAAAGACCGTCTGACCTTCTTGGTGAATGTTGGTCTTAACTACCTGACACTATCCCGTTCTGCCGAAACCCTGTCGGGCGGGGAAGCCCAGCGCATCAGGCTGGCCAGCCAGATCGGCGCGGGCCTTGTTGGCGTAATGTATGTGCTAGATGAGCCCTCCATCGGCCTGCACCAACGCGACAACGAGCGTTTACTGAAAACGCTGAATCACCTTCGCGATCTTGGTAACACAGTGATCGTCGTGGAACATGATGAAGATGCGATCCGCAGTGCTGATTACGTAGTAGATATCGGCCCTGGTGCAGGCGTGCATGGCGGCGAGATCATTGCCGAGGGTAGTGTCGACGACATCATGGCTAGCGATGCTTCTCTCACCGGAAAATACCTTTCTGGCGCGGTGAAAATTGAGGTTCCAGAAAAACGCACACCCGCTTCAGATCAGTGGCTAACACTCAAAGGCGCCACAGGTAACAATTTACAAGATGTCGAACTGACATTGCCAATAGGTCTAATGACCTGCGTCACCGGCGTATCCGGCTCCGGCAAATCAACCTTAATAAACGATACCCTGTTTCGTATTGCCCATCGCGAACTCAATGGTGCGACCACCGGAGAGCCGGCGCCTTATACCGACATTGAAGGGATGGATCTGCTAGACAAAGTGGTCGATATAGACCAAAGCCCAATTGGCAGGACACCCCGGTCAAATCCAGCAACTTACACCGGGATTTTCACTCCCATTCGCGAACTGTTTGCTGCCACGCAGGAATCCCGCTCTCGCGGCTATAAGCCAGGGCGTTTTAGTTTTAACGTCAAAGGGGGGCGCTGTGAAGCATGTCAGGGCGACGGTGTTATTAAGGTAGAGATGCACTTCCTGCCCGACGTTTATGTGCCCTGTGATGTCTGTAAAGGCAAACGTTACAACCGCGAAACATTAGAGGTGCGCTACAAAGGCAAAACCATTGATGAAGTACTGCAGATGACAGTGGAAGATGCGCGGGTTTACTTCGATCCGGTACCCGCTATCGCTCGCAAACTGCAAACCTTGATCGATGTCGGCCTCTCCTACATTCGCCTCGGCCAGTCCGCAACCACCTTGTCTGGCGGCGAAGCGCAACGGGTAAAGCTGGCAAAAGAGTTGTCCAAACGGGACACAGGGAAAACTTTATACATTCTCGATGAACCGACCACCGGCCTGCACTTCCATGATATTCAGCACCTTTTGGATGTGTTACATCGGCTGCGAGATCACGGCAATACCGTTGTGATCATTGAGCACAACTTGGATGTGGTGAAAACTGCAGACTGGGTAGTCGATTTAGGGCCTGAGGGTGGCTCAGGTGGTGGCCAGATAATCGCCAGCGGGACGCCAGAAGAGGTCAGCCAAAGTAAGGTCTCCCACACTGCGCGCTTTTTGCGATCTATGTTGTAAGCCGCTCGGAACAATCAGCTTTAATACAATAGAAAATGGCCGATATCACTCGGCCATTTTTCAATCTAATGCTTACTCTTTACTCGGGTCGTACTTTAATCCTTCACTCGGCAGTGTCGTACTAAGTGGCTCACCGATCCCTGAAATGGGAGGCGTAAACTGGCTATTCAACATATGTGCAAGATGCTTCAGATGGCCTCTGACATGCTCGTCGACGAGCATTTTGTCGGTAAAGGCGACGTTCTCGAGCGCACTGGCTAAGCGCTTTGCACTATCAGGTGCTAACTCCTTTAGCTGATTGGCCATCAACTGCTGTGCCACTTCAATCGCAGTTAATCGCTTGTGAACCGCGTTCAACTCATGCTGCAAGTCGAGATCGCTCATTGAATACTCCCCTATCACTTAAATTGGCAAACGCGGCCGAATGAACTTCGATAGTACCTAAAGGTATTAGCTAAAAACCGTTAGGCTACAGGCAATTTTGGACAAAAAAAGATTCAGATAACCTCTGTAGAGTACTGTGTTAGCAATCACCACCGCAACCAGATAACGTGCTAAGGCGACACATAAGAAGAGAGCGCAAGCATAGAAGCTAGCATGAGCGAAGCAGCTTTTAGCCACTTCGCCCGCAATTGAAGGGACTAATTCAGATCTTCATCCAGCCAATACTTGGTGCCACGAACCGTCGCTTGCAATACCAAGCCACTCTCGGTCATCTGATAGATCTCAATATCACTGACCACCGCCTGCCCGCTTGCCGCACCACCATCATCACCGGCTTTCGCGGACGCATCCGCCTCACCACCAAACTCCCAACCGCTATTAACAAATTTATCCATCACTTCCGCCGTTCTAAAAATAAAAACAGCACGAAAATCTTTCACTCCCAGGCCGAGACCGATGCCGCCTGTCCCCATCTTCATATAGGTATTTTTGCCAGTGTTATTGTTATGCACCACGCCATAGCCACCACCAACAGCAGCGATGAGCAAGTTGACATCAGCATTCTTAAAAACCGCATAGCCAGGAGCCGTTTGCACTTTAGTTTTCGCTTCCGGCTTTTCCTTATAAAGTTGGGCCAATGCTTTATCATGCATGGCCATCACTTCCGCGCGTTCGTCAGCCACCGAGTCGGCCCATACCGCAGGTATAAAACCAATCAGCAAACACAATGCAAACCAAATTTTCTTCATGAAATCACCGTTCAAACAAAGAGTTAGACTATTTTATTAAACTAGTCCGTTAATCCCTCTTTGCCAAGTCATAAGGTCAAGTTTTGCGCAGCAAAACAGGAAACATAACGCCGCCACCGTGTGCAATGTAACTTAGTGTAACGGCAGCGTAACCGACTGTTATTTAGTGTTTTCCCATTCCCCAAAAGTGATCTTGCGCAATTTATTTAAAGCGCATCACCATAGAATCGTCGCCAATTTCATTCGTCAGGAATCGTCATGGCCATCGCTCAACACGCTCAGATCCAACGCCAGACATCATCTCAGTCTGTTATTTTGCAAGCGCCTCTCAAAGGCATGATATACGACCTATCCGAAGTACCCGATCCTGTATTTGCACAAAAGATGGTCGGTGACGGTATCTCCATCGACCCAACTAGCGACACGCTATGTGCCCCATGTGCTGGCGAAGTTATTCAACTTCACCCCTCTCACCATGCCATCACAATACGTACCGCCGAGGGTATCGAAATATTGATGCACATAGGGTTAGATACCGTGATGCTGCGCGGTGAAGGATTTACTCCCCACGTCAGCGAAGGCGACAAAGTGTCTACCGGACAACCTTTGATCCACTTCTGCGCTGACCAAGTCGCTCTCAATGCCCGCAGCTTGATGACAGAGATAATCATTACCAACGGTGAGTTAGTAGAAAAGCAGATCCCCGCTAGCGGCCGTGTTGATGGCCCCAAAGACACTTTGCTAGAGCTGGTACTGAAACAAGTTGACGAGCAAGCAGCCAAAACTAGCCAGCCAAACTATCCACTGCTTAGCAGCCAACCAGTGTTGATCCCCAACCCAACAGGTTTACATGCCCGTCCATCCGCAACGCTGGCAAAACTAGCCAAGGAAAGTGGCTGTGATCTATTCCTCGAATGTAACGACAGTCAGGTTAACGCCAAAAGTGTTGTTGCCCTGATGGGACTCAACGTGCCTTTCGGTGCCTCTGTGATTTTGCATGCAGCAGGTGCCAACGCCGAAGCGACTCTGCAGCAGATAACGCAAGCGATCCGCGAAGGTCTCGGTGAAGATGTTCAACAATCACAAAACGAGGAAGTCGCGGAGCCAGAAGAAACCTCTTTGCTACTACCCAAGCAACAACAAGACGATCTGCTAGAAGGGGTCGCGGCATCACCAGGCTTAGCCATTGGTGAGATATTTGTTATCCAGCCTGAACGCTTTGACATCAAAGAAACCGCCAATAATTCGGCCGATGAAGCTGACCAGTTAAATCAAGCGATCAGTACCGCCACGCAACAACTAGCGACGTTGGCACAAACCTGGATCGATAAAGGTGATGCTGAGCGTGCCAAGATCTTTCAAGCGCACCAAGAGTTGCTCAGCGATCCCACCTTGTTGGAAGCGGCTGAGGTCACTATTACTGCAGGTAAATCGGCTGCATTCGCCTGGCAAAAAACTATCGAACAGCAAGCGCTCGTTTTCAGCCAAATGGACAATCAACTGCTAAGAGAGCGTGCCACTGATCTGCGGGATGTAGGAAATCGCGTACTCCGCATTATGCTCAACCTGCCAGCGCAAGGGCCTGAATTACCGAACAATAGCATTCTGATCGCCGACGACTTAACGCCATCCGACACTGCTAATCTGGACAAAGAAAAAGTAGTGGGTTTCGCTACGGTACAAGGAGGTTCCTCCTCCCATGTTGCCATTATTGCTCGCGCCATGGGGCTGCCAGCTATCGCCGGTATAGATCCCAGAGCGATGCAGCAAGCGAACGGCACCCAAGTTGTTTTGGACGGCCAGTCAGGGCAGCTAAAACTCAATGTCTCTGCCGCTGCGCTGAAAGAGATCACTAACCGTCAGCAAGCCGCTGACAGCCGCCGCCAGCATGCCCGTCTCAATGCCCATCAAGCGGCGATCACCAGCGACGGTCATCAACTGGAGGTGGTAGCAAATATTGGTGGCATCAAAGATGCCAGCCAGTCTGTGACCATGGGCGGTGAAGGTGTTGGCCTGCTGCGCTCAGAATTTCTCTACCTGGATCGCGTCACTGAGCCAACCGAACAAGAGCAGTATGAGATTTACCGTGATGTATTGCTGGAACTTGGCCCTGAACGCCCACTGATTGTTCGCACCCTTGATGTCGGTGGTGATAAGCCACTGAACTACTTACCCCTGCCAAGCGAAGAGAATCCATTCTTGGGTCTGCGGGGAATTCGTATTGGTTTGGATCGCCCAACCCTATTGCGCAAGCAAGTGCGTGCCATTCTGCGTGCATCTGCCCATGGCCGCATCCGCATCATGTTCCCGATGATCGCCACGCTCAATGAGCTGAAACTAGCTAAGCAGGTGGTTGAAGAAGAGCGCATCAAGCTGGATGTCGCCCCGATAGAGATCGGCATCATGGTAGAGGTACCGTCCACCGCGGTTCTCGCTGAGCAGTTTGCCCCAGAAGTCGACTTCTTCTCTATCGGCAGTAACGACCTGAGCCAATACACCCTGGCAATGGATCGCGGTCACCCGAAACTAGCGGCGTTTGTCGATGGCCTTAATCCTGCTGTTCTCAGCTTAATTAAGATGACTGCCGATGCAGCGAAGCGCCACGGCAAATGGGCCGGTGTCTGCGGTGGTATCGCCAGCGATCCACAAGCCGTTCCGCTACTGATCGGCCTTGGCGTACATGAGCTGTCAGTCAGCGTACCGGTACTGGCCGAAATCAAGTCACAGATACGTGAGTTAACACTCACTCAGTGTCAGGAGCTAGCAGCAAAAGCTTTGCAGCTAACTGACGCGAAAGAGGTTCGAGCATTAGTACCGACCGTTGATTAGCGGCAGTACAGGCTAAAACGAAGCACTAGAAAACTAAAAACATAATTAAATCTAAACACAAATAGATAGGTAACAGGCTATGAGCATTTGGAAAAACTCTTTTTCCGCCCTGCAAAAGGTCGGTAAATCGCTGATGTTACCCGTGTCCGTTCTACCGGTCGCGGGGATACTTCTCGGTGTCGGTGCAGCAAAATTCAGTTGGCTGCCCGAGATCGTTTCTCAAATCATGGAACAGGCCGGTGGTGCCGTATTTGGCAACATGGCGCTGTTGTTCGCCATTGGTGTTGCATTGGGCTTCACGAAAAATGATGGTGTTGCAGCACTTGCCGCTGCGGTCGGTTATGTGATCATGACCAAAACGTTGGCCGTTGTTGCGCCAGGCACCGATGTTGGTGTTCTAGGCGGTATTATTGCCGGTGGTATTGCGGGTTGGGCATTTAACCGCTTCTACCGCATCGAGCTGCCTGCTTACCTCGGCTTTTTTGCCGGGAAACGCTCGGTACCGATCATCACAGGTTTCGCCGCTATTGGTGTCGGCTGCGTGTTATCATTCATCTGGCCGCCTATCGGCAACCTGATTGCCAGCTTCTCTCATTGGGCGGCATATCAAAACCCAACTGTCGCCTTTGGTATCTACGGTGTGGTTGAGCGTGCTCTGATCCCATTCGGTTTGCACCATATCTGGAATGTGCCGTTCTTCTTTGAAGCAGGCCAATGTGTTAACGCTTCCGGTGAAACCATCAACGGTATCCTGAGCTGCTACAGTGCAGCGGATCCAGCCAGCCGCGCAGCGGGCAACGGCTTCGGTCAGTTAGCCGGTGGTTACATGTTCAAAATGTATGGTCTACCTGCCGCAGCTATCGCTATCTGGCACACAGCCAAGCCTGAAAACCGCGCCAAAGTCGGCGGTATCATGATCTCAGCTGCCCTGACCTCATTCCTAACGGGCATTACCGAACCAATCGAATTCGCGTTCCTATTTGTTGCACCAGTACTGTATGCGATCCACGCACTGATGGCTGGCTCTGCATTTGTTCTGACTAACGCTTTAGGTATGGTTCACGGCACCACCTTCTCTCACGGTTTGATCGACTTCATTGTGTTGTTTGCTAACTCGCAAAAAGGCTGGTTATTCCCGCTATTCGGTGTGATGTATGGTGCGCTGTACTATGTCGTGTTCCGTGTCGCTATCATCAAGCTCAACCTGAAAACGCCTGGCCGTGAAGATGAAACTGAAGCAGCTGAAGTTGCAAGCAGTGGCTCTGATCAGGCAAAACAACTGGTAATGGCCTTTGGCGGCGCTGCAAACATCACTAATCTGGATGCCTGTATCACTCGCCTTCGTGTCAGTGTGATTGATACCGCAAAGGTCGACCAAGCTAAACTTAAAGCGATGGGTGCCGCTGGTGTTGTTCAGGTAGGTGACGGTATGCAAGCCATTTTCGGTACGCAGTCTGAAAACCTGAAAACAGCGATGGACGAGTATCTTTCACAGTCAGGTTCGCTGCAGGAAGCACTTGCAGTCCCAAAGCCTGAAGCCGTTCACCGAGACGATAGTGCTGCGCCAGTCGCCACAACCGATGTCGCACCACTGGTTGCCACACTCATCGCTCAGATGGGCGGCCGTGATAACATCGAGAGCTTTCAAACCTGTGCTACCAGTCGCTTACGCTTAAAGCTAAAGGCGGCGGTGCAACCAGATGAGCAAGCACTCTCGGCAGCAGGCGTGACTGATGTAATGAAGATTAACGATACTGTATTTCATCTGTTGCTTGGCGAACTCGCATTGCCTTGTGAGGCAGAAGTTAGCCTGCAGCTCGGTCAATCTTAATAACTTAACGTGATACCTGCTTAAAGAGCCCCACCAATTGGGGCTCTTTTTTTATCCCAGCGAAGCGAGGGTAAACTCGCCAAAGGGTTACACCGGTTCGGTTACAACAATGTGACCTACACAGCCAAATTTTCTTTAACTTTCAATCATTACACCACGCAAATTGCATCCTGTGCACTATAGTTATTTTCATCTTCTTTTAATGGAGTATGAGAATATGGCCCAGCCATCTTTACAGCTTAAGGCCCCACTTTCCGGTTACATAAGATCAATCGAGGATGTGCCAGACCCCGTCTTTGCACAAAAAATGGTTGGCGATGGCATCGCCATAGACCCAACCAGTCAAGTCTTGGTGTCCCCGATTGACGGTACCATTGTTCAGATCCACCCCGCCAAACACGCTGTTACCATCCGCTCAGAGCAAGGCGTTGAAGTGTTGATGCATATTGGCTTAGACACTGTGCTGCTCAAGGGGGAAGGTTTTTTTCCTCTGGTGACAGAGGGCGAGCGAGTTACGGTTGGCCAACCCTTAGTTGACTTCGATGCGGATCAAATTGCACTCAATGCGCGTAGCCTATTAACGATTATCATTGTCACCAATGGCGAGCTCGTGCACTCCTATCAGTACGGTTCTGGCCATGTCGAAGCGGAGCAAGACACCGTACTTGAGTTATCGTTAGGGGAAACCTCGACTCAAGAGATAATAGATAAAGAAACCTACCAGCCAGTAACGAGCAGTGACATCGTTATTCCCAACCCGGCAGGTCTCCACGCCCGACCTTCCGCGACATTGGCAAACTTGGCCAAGCACTACCAGTCAGAGATCACTTTAGTTCGAGAAGGACTAACGGCCAATGCCAAGAGTGTTGTCGCTATCATGGGACTTAACGTGCAATTTGGTAGCACCATCCAGATCACTGCCAAAGGTCGTGATGGTGCCAAGGCAATCGAAGAGCTAACCGAGCAAATTCACTTGGGATTAGGTGAAGAGGTCGGTGAGCAAGTCGCTCCTTCCGCGGCCGCCGTCGCAGAGCCAGAAGAAGCCCCGTTGCTCCAAATTAAGAGTGACGAGCAGGATGTGTTAATTGGCGTCTCAGCATCCCCCGGCCTAGCTATTGGTGAAATCTATCAGATAGTCAAACAAACCCTCAGCTTTGATGAAGATGCTAACGACAGCAACACCGAGCAGGAAACCCTGGTCAACGCTATCGAATGCAGTCGAAGCGCATTGGAAAAACTGCAAACCAAACTTAAAGCTGAAGGTGCAACCGATCGTGCAGAGATCTTCTCCGCCCACCAGGAGTTGCTGGAAGATCCGGGGATCTATCATGAAGCCAAGCGCCTAATACACACCGGAAAGTCGGCCGCGTTTGCCTGGGACTCTGCGATAAAAATGCAGAAAGCAGTGCTCACTCAGCTCGATAACGAAGTACTCGCAGCGCGAGCGAATGATCTAGAAGATGTTGGTCAACGTGTACTTCACCACATATTAGGTTATGGCGATCAAAGCTATGACTTTCCACAGAACAGCATATTAATTGCGGAAGATCTAACACCATCAGACACCGCGAATTTGGATAAAGAAAAGGTGATCGGTTTCTGCACCTCCCTTGGCGGATCCAGCTCCCATGTTGCCATTATCGCTCGGTCGATGAATCTACCAGCCATTGCAGGGATTGATAAGGCCGCCCTAGAGTTACCTGCGGGACGCTCGGTGATCCTTGATGGCGGCAAGGGCAAACTCTACACCGCGCCAACAGCGGAGAAGATCAAGCAGATAGAAGAGCAGCAAGCACAGCATGCTACCGCAAGAGCTGAGGCGCTCAGCAGCTGCATGGAGCCAGCAGTAACGACTGACGGCCACCATATGGAGATTGTTGCCAATATCGGCAGTAACGCTGATGCCATAGAGTCGATCAAGTTGGGAGGCGAAGGGGTCGGCTTACTCCGCTCTGAATTCCTTTACCTCGACCGCGTCTCCGAGCCTGATGAAGAGACCCAAACGCAGATCTACAGTGAAATAGCTGAAACCTTGGGTAAGGATAAACCACTCATTATCCGAACCCTAGATGTTGGTGGCGATAAACCCTTGGCCTATATGCCTTTGCCGGAGGAAGAGAATCCCTTCCTTGGTGAGCGCGGTATCCGCGTCGGACTTAATCGCCCCTCCATGCTAAGACGCCAGGTTAGGGCAGTTCTGCGGGCCAACGAAAAAGGCAAAGTACGGATCATGTTCCCTATGATTGCCACTCTGCCAGAGCTGCTTGCCGCGAAAGGTGTCGTCATTGAAGAAGCTGAGAAGCTTGAAATTACCGGTGTAGAGATCGGCATCATGATCGAAGTACCTGCCGCCGCAGTCATGGCAGAAATCTTCGCTGAGCATGTCGACTTCTTCTCCATCGGCACCAATGACCTGACCCAATACACTTTAGCGATGGATCGCGGTCATCCAGTATTAGCCCCCATGGTTGATGCATTAAACCCGGCGGTACTGCGCCTGATCGATATGACAGTGAAAGGGGCGAATGCCCACGGCAAATGGGTCGGTGTCTGCGGAGGGGTAGCAGGCGACCCGATCGCGGTGCCCATTTTGGTAGGACTCGGCGTAGCCGAGCTCTCAGTAAGTGTACCTGTACTCCCTGAAGTAAAAGCAAATGTACGAAAACTCAATTATGAACAATGCAAACAGTTCGCGGTTAAAGCCCTCGCTCAACCTGATGCGACTGCAGTTCGCAATTTGAGCATGGACTAACACGCGGCCAACAACTACTAGAAAAGGAACGCCCTATGAGTGTCTGGAGACATTCCTTCGCAGCATTGCAGAAGGTAGGTAAATCGTTAATGTTGCCAGTATCAGTATTACCTGTTGCTGGTATTTTATTGGGAGTCGGTGCAGCCAAATTTGGCTTCTTACCGGAGCTTCTCTCCCAAATCATGGAACAATCTGGTGGCGCGATATTTGGCAATATGGCATTGCTATTCGCTATCGGCGTCGCACTTGGTTTCACCGAAAATGATGGTGTCGCAGCCCTCGCAGCAACGGTTGGTTATGTCATCATGATCAAAACCTTGTCCGTTGTTGCACCAGGAACGGATGTCGGGGTACTCGGTGGTATCATCGCGGGCGGGATCGCAGCGTGGGCATTTAAACACTTCTATAAGATCCAACTTCCAGCCTATTTAGGGTTCTTCGCTGGTAAACGCTCCGTCCCAATTATTACCGGCTTCAGCGCTATTATTGCGGGCGTGATCCTCTCTTTCGTCTGGCCGCCAATCGGTGACGCAATCAGTGCCTTTTCGCACTGGGCCGCAAATCAAAATCCAACTGTCGCATTTGGTATATATGGCGTCGTAGAACGTTCACTCATCCCCTTCGGCCTCCACCACATCTGGAACGTACCCTTCTTCTTTGAAGCCGGTGAGTGTGTGAATGCATCAGGCGAAAAAGTGAATGGTGTTCTTAGTTGCTATCTCGCTGCAGACCCTGCGAGCCGAGCAGCGGGTAATGGCTTTGGCCAACTCGCTGGTGGCTATATGTTCAAGATGTATGGCTTACCTGCCGCCGCCATCGCTATATGGCACACCGCACGGCCTGAAAACCGCGCCAAAGTTGGCGGTATCATGATGTCAGCAGCGTTGACCTCTTTCCTGACGGGTATCACCGAACCAATCGAGTTTTCTTTCCTATTTGTAGCACCAGTACTTTACGGCATTCACGCGTTACTTGCTGGCTCTGCATTCGTACTGACTAATGCGATAGGAATGGTTCACGGTACCTCGTTCTCACATGGCTTAATTGACTTTATTGTGCTCTACTCCAACTCTCAAGAGGGCTGGTTGTTCCCCGTCTTTGGCTTAATGTACGCCGCCATTTACTACGTTTTATTTAGAGTCGTTATCCAAACCATGAACTTAGCCACACCGGGCCGAGAAGACGCCATGGTTGTCGATGATGACGAAGAAGAGACATCCAGTAGCGGAGATCCAGCAGCAGATAAAACCCTCGCACTTATCGCGGCATTTGGCGGTAAAGACAACATCTCCAGCCTTGATGCCTGTATCACTCGGCTACGTGTGGGCGTTAAGGATATCGCCCAGGTTAATCAAGACAAATTAAAGTCGATGGGCGCGGCTGGCGTCGTGGTTGTTGGGAATGGGATCCAAGCGATTTTTGGCACCCAATCTGAAAACCTAAAAACCGATATGGATGAGGCGATACGCTCGGGAAAGGCTGATGGCGTTGCACCCACAACTACGGCCCAGGTGCAGGCGCCAGTGGAATCTTCCACATCGGTATCATCGACGGCCGTAGATATTAGCGATGACGTTAAGCAACATATAGATATCATTTGCGAGGCGATGGGAGGCGCGGCAAACGTTGCCGATGTGATCGCCTGCGCAACCAGCAGATTAAGGATATCTATTAAGCAACCCGTTGATGTCGAGCTAGCCCAGCTTGAAGGCGCTGGTGTGAAGGACTTCATGCGGATTAACGACAACCTTTACCACTTACTGGTTCAGGATAATCCGACAGCTCACGAAGCTGAACTCAGAAGTCGTATTAAATAGAGCGCCTTAATAAACCAGCAAAGCCCATCCAAGTGATGGGCTTTTTGTTGCCTGAAGTCGCCAGCATGGGAAATACCCCTTTCATGTAGTCTGCTTATTTTACTAGTTGACTGGCAGCGAAGTAGGCCGGAGATAGTCAGCTAAAAAGTGCTTAACTATTTATCAGTATCCAGGCCTGATTGACGACTCTTTCAACTTGATGACAACACTAAAGGCTGCCGACGCTAAACGTACAGAAAATAAAAAAGCCCCTCGCTTTCGCGAAGGGCTTTGCTGTTTTCAACGGTCTAAAACGCAAAAAGGCTACCCTATCGGGTAGCCTCTTCACTGTATTAGGTGTCTGGCGGAGTCCTGCCTACGGGCATAGCCCTTCAGCGTTCGTGACTGAGTGAGATAATCAATCTCACGCCAGGCGTCACTCACCCTACTAGCACAGGCTAAGGAGGCGCCGTTGGCGCGCTGTCTACCTCCCCATGTGAGAGCGACACTAAACGCACTGGAAATAAAAAAGCCCTTCGCTTTCGCGAAGGGCTTTTCTATTTTATTAGGTGTCTGGCGGTGACCTACTCTCACATGGGGAAGCCCCACACTACCATCGGCGCAATTGC